>WLMD01000131.1 GCA_009700405.1 Actinomycetota bacterium
GATAAGTGCACTTGCAAACTCACTGATGATTTTGGCAGTGTCAGCAATCGTCTCGCCACGACCCAATTGCAAATCATCGCCACGAATGAAAATAGGAGTGCCACCTAGATGCGCCACTGCACTCTCTGATGCCAGCCGAGTTCTCGTAGAGGGTTTTGTCATATAGATAGCAACGGTGCGATTGGCCAGAGCTGTGTTTGCCATAAGGGGATGAACCGCAAAATCAGCTGCCGTGGACAGCAAGAGATCTACGTCGGCTCTGCTTAAATCAGCGGTACGAAGAAGATCTTTCATGTCCTTATCTTACGCGAGCAATGTAAGGCTGGGGCAAGTATTCTTCTGCCATGGGAATCTTCCGCAAATCGCCATCAACGCAAAGCGATACAGATCTACTAACGCGCCCAGATACTCAAATTGATGAAGGCGACCATGATCGCTTCGCACATTATGTGAAGAAGGGAAAGATCGTCGATTCAGCCATTAGTGGCAAGACGGTAAAGGCGCTGTGCGGCAAAAAATGGATTCCCTCGCGCGACCCTGAAAGATTTCCAATTTGCCCAGTGTGCAAAGAAATATTTGCTGGCCTGCGCCCTGCGCCTGAATAATCTGATGCGCAGCAAAACTGTCTTTCGAAATGCAGCTACTTGGTGGCTCTTTTGTGCGACTCTGTTAAGTATCACTTCGTTCTCTGTGCCTGCTTCAAGCGGCGCGGATGATCTTGTAGCGAGAAAGATATATACCGGCTGGATTCCTTACTATGCAATGAAGACCGCGCTTCCCGCTGCGGTTGCCAACGGTGACTTAATAAAAGAAGTAATGCCTTTTTGGTACACCCTCAAAAGTGAAAGCGTAATTACCGATCTTTACACTCCAGCAAATCCAAGTGTCCCGATGGCAAATCCTTTGGCATCTATGAGGGACTCAGGGTTTGCGATTATTCCTACAATCACCGACGGTACCAGCAAACTTGCGCTTGCTAAAATAATCGCAAATTCAAAAACTCGAACAACGTTAGTTGCGACGATCACTAAATTAGTTGTCACCAATAATTTTCATGGGATTGATTTAGATTTCGAAGGATTCGCTTTTGTAGATGGCAATGCGACTTGGCCTTCAACACAACCTAACTGGGTGGCATTTGTTAAAGAGTTAAGTGATTCCTTACATCAGCAAGAGAAATTATTGTCCGTTACAACACCAGTTCTCTTTGATCCACTTTCAGGCAAAAAAGGTTATTACCTTTATGACTGGGCAACTATCGCGCCAATGATTGATCGACTTCGTATTATGACCTACGACTATTCGACAGCTTCTCCAGGTCCCATCGGTCCACTTTCTTGGGCAGA
This sequence comes from Actinomycetota bacterium, assembly GCA_009700405.1. Taxonomy (GTDB): domain Bacteria; phylum Actinomycetota; class Actinomycetes; order Nanopelagicales; family Nanopelagicaceae; genus QYPT01. The sequence continues at coordinate 1,347 of WLMD01000131.1, forward strand.
GAAATCCGTGCAGTATGCCGTGAGTGTTGTGCCTGCTTCAAAGATTTATGTTGGAGTTGCTGGCTATGGCAGAGACTGGGTAACAAGGGTTACTGGAATTTGCCCAAGCGCCGTCGCAAAAACAGTTTCACCAACTGCTAAAGCTGCAACTTTTGTTATGCGCGATGCATCAACCCTGTCGACAACATATGGTGCAGTACCTCTCTATAACGAGTCTTATGCTGAGGTGACTTTTAGCTATCAAAAGGTATACAACGGATTGTCTGCAAGCGGATTAGCAACCACATGTACAGCATCGCGAACAGCCTGGTATATGGATGCACGCGGATATGCCGCTCGCGCGCAGTTAGTTGGAAAGTATCATTTGGGCGGAATTACTGCATGGACTCTTGGCATGGAAGATCCAGGAGCACTTGATGCAGTGCGACAGGTTGCACAATCGATTGCGCCTGACCAAGTTATTGGTGCATTGACTACACAGGCAAATGAACTCTCTTATGGCACCCCAATTGATGTAAAAGCTGTCTTCTCTCTTGCTGATAAACAACCAATCGCGGGGCTTCAGGTAAGAGTTGAAGGGCTCAATGCTGGTGAAACTATTTGGCGCACTCTCGCAGATGCGATAACAAGCGAGGACGGATCAATTGCAACATCTGTTCTAGTTGGTAAATCAATCTCGCTTCGGGTCAGTTCGGATGGCACTTGGGATAGAAACTCTTCGCAGAGTCCTCCGCAAGCGATTGCGATCACTCGCAGAATCTCCATTGTCTCACCTGCATCCTCTCCACTTGGAGTTCCTATTAGGATTTCTGGTGTTGTTCAGCCTCACGCGGCGGGAGTGCAAATCTCCTTGCAAGAATTTATTCTTGGAAAATGGCAAAGTTCGCCTCAAGGAGCCATGACGGACAGTTCTGGAAAATTCGAAATTCTAATAACCAAAGGCTCACGTGGTTTTGCCCAATATCGACTCAGCACCAGTGCCGACGCTCAGCTAAAGGGTGTAACAAGTTCTATATTTAATGTAGTGATTTACTAGAGGTAGGCACCTAATTATGAGTATTCAAGAAGATACGAAAGAGAAGGCAGACACAATTGAAGATCCTGTTTTCTTTGTCGATCGTCCTTGGGTAACAATTGTTTGGGATGACCCCGTTAATTTAATGTCATACGTTACATACGTATTCATGACTGTTTTCGAATACTCAAAGGAGCGAGCCGAAACTCTGATGTTGCAGGTGCATAATGAAGGAAGAGCTGTTGTCTCAAGTGGGCGCCGCGAAGAGATGGAACGGGATGTTCAACGCCTCCATGAATATGGACTATGGGCAACGCTGCAACGTGATGATCAATGAACCACGGTCGGTAAATCTATGACTACTAACTCTGGTTTCTCGCGACACGGAAAGAATTCTTTCATTGCCCACTTTGGTCAACAAGAAAGAGATGTACTGGTAAATCTTTCTGAACAACTTGTCGAGATTCTTGCTGAACGTATTGATGGACAGCCAACTGACCCTCTCGAAGCGATGATCGGATTTACTGGTCACGATTCTCCACCAGATGATGAAGTTCTCTTGCGTTTACTGCCTAATGCCTATGCAGATCCTGTCGACTCATCTGAATTTCGTCGTTACACAGAATCCGTACTTCGAGAAAAGAAACGCATGAATGCAATGGCAATTCGTTCCCATTTACTCAACAGTGACAAAACTGAAGTCGCCTTAGATCACCAGACTGCCCAGGCATGGCTAGGCGGTATGAATGACATTCGCTTAGCATTGGGTGTTCGTCTCAATGTCGAAGCGAATTCGCATGAGCAACTGGAATTACTTTCACCTGATGATCCAATGCGTGGCGTATATGCGGTCTATTCTTGGCTCGGCTGGCTTCAAGGAACGCTCGTGGATTCACTGATGGATGATGTGGAAGGGTAAGATTCACAGGTGAGCGATGCCCCGATTGGAATATTTGATTCAGGTGTAGGTGGTCTCACCGTTGCACGCGCTATCTTGGATCAACTTCCTAACGAATCAATTCTTTATATTGGCGATACCGCCCGTGGCCCATATGGACCTAGACCACTTGCTGAGGTCAGAACTTTCGCTCTAGAGACGCTAGATTTTCTTGTTGAGCAAGGCGTTAAAGCGATTGTTATTGCTTGCAACACAGCAAGTGCCGCAATGTTACGAGATGCGCGTGAACGCTATTCAGTGCCAGTAGTTGAAGTAATTCAACCTGCTGTTCGCAGAGCTGTTGCTGCCACTCGTTCGGGGCGCATTGGAGTTATCGGAACTCTCGCCACTGTGGATTCCAAAGCATATTTAGATGCATTCGCAGCGGCGCCCCAACTTCACATCACATCTGTTGCATGCCCGCTCTTTGTTGAGTTTGTTGAGCGCGGTGAAACCTCTGGAGAAGAAATCACGGCTATCGCTCGCCAATATTTAGCGCCGATTATGGATGCAGGCGTGGATACATTGGTTTTGGGATGCACTCACTATCCATTACTCACCGGAGTGATTTCATATGTCATGGGCAACGAAGTTTCATTAGTGTCCAGTGCCGAGGAAACCGCAAAGGATCTGTATCGAGTCTTAGTAGAGAATTCTTTGCTCCGCGCACCCAACTCCGCGCACCCAACTCATAGATTCCTTGCCACTGGTGATGCCGCTAATTTTGAAAAGTTAGCTCGAAGATTTCTTGGGCCCGAAGTGGGACAAGTTGAACATCAAGAACTGTCCTAGGAGAGGGAAACATGCCACGCAATGACGGAAGAGAAAACTCAGATCTACGAGAAATCAAATTTACGCGAAATTGGCTAAACAACGCCGAAGGCTCGGTCCTCGTTGAATTCGGGAACACACGCGTTTTATGCGTTGCCTCATTTTCTCCCGGAGTACCGCGTTGGTTGAAAGATTCAGGAAAAGGTTGGGTCACATCGGAATATGCAATGTTGCCCAGAGCAACACATACTCGTTCAGATCGTGAAA
>WLMD01000132.1 GCA_009700405.1 Actinomycetota bacterium
AGTTAGGTCCTCAACAAGATGGTTTTCCGAGGTGTGGAAGACCTCCCCCAATTCTTTAACTGAAATTCCCTGATGACTCGATATGTAAGGGACTAAGTCAAGTAACCGAGCTGTGCGCTCTAAGCCTGAGGCTGCTCGTTCTCTAGGCATGTGTCTTTACCAGAAGTTCTAGAATGGAAATAATCTCGTTACGTAGATCATCTGGAGCTTCAACGATTACATCATCACCGTGCCAAAGTAAACTATCAATGAACTTCTGACGGTTGCCATAGGGAATCTCATACAACGTGAAATCATCACCATCGGAAATACGTTGTGCATTCGCCATCAAGGTATGTCCTTTGCCCTGGCGTATTTTCACACGTGCTGTAGCTTGTGGCTCAAAGAGTTGTTCACTTAAAACTTTCTCGGCATTGAAGCCACTGGGAACGGCGAATGCTCCAGATTTACCCGTTACTTCTACGCTTGAGGATATGCGATCTAGACGAAAAACTCGGAGAGCATCTCTTTTTGTATCGTGACCTATGAGATACCAATGACCATTAGAGCTTGACATGCCGTAAGGGTTGAGTTGGCGATTCTCTATTGAAAGATCCTTTGAGGTGTAATCAAAAGTAATTGCTTTGAGTTCGGTTAAGGCTGTAACTATTGGTAAAAAATTACTTGAGTTGACCAACATTTTGGGAGCAAGAGTTGGGATTGACTGGAAGTCCGATTGGATTCCCAACGAATTCAATTTGTTCAACGCAGATTGCGCTGCGTCACTCATTGCTGCTCCCCGCCAACTTTCGGCCGCTAAAGAGAGTAAGGCAATCTCGGAGCCAGTTAGTTGGCCCAGATTCAATGCATAAGAGCTTGGAGAGATTCTGTAACCAGCTTCATCGTCGAATAGCGGGTCGATTCCTCCGACTTCTATATCAATTCCGAGTTTGCGTAAGTCATCCTTGTCGCGTTCGAACATCCGTTCTTTTGACTCGCTACTTCCTTCATATCCTTCTATTGTTCGAAAGATTTCAGATTTTGTTAGATAGCGTTTAGTTGCCAAGAGCGCGATTGTTAGGTTGATCAGTCGCTCATTCTTCCGCGAGGACACCGTAACCACCTTTCGATGGACGTCTTCGGCGTTGCAAAACTTCCACCCCAGGTGCCATTCTTCGACTTTGAATGAGGAATCCTGTGTGACCGATCATGCGATGTTGTGGTCTTACTGCTAAGCCTTCGTGATGCCACCCTCGAATCAAGGATTCGCTACTTTCTGGTTCGGTGAAATTGCCATCATCTTTAAGCGCTTGCGCAGTTTCAGATAACTGGGTGGTAGTTGCAACGTACGCTAAAAAAACGCCACCTGGTCTTAGAACTTGCGCAGATAAAGAGATGCATTCCCAGGGAGCTAACATGTCCAGAATAACTCTATCGAATGATTGAGTGAGCTCTTGATCTTGCAGAGATCCAATCTCCAAACTCCAGTTTGAAGGTTTCTCTCCGAAATAATTGGTCACATTACTTGTTGCGTTCTCAGCAAAATCTGCCCGCCTTTCAACAGAATGAACAGAGCCACCTGGCCCTACTGCACGTAGAAGTGAAATTGTCAGCGCTCCACTTCCTACGCCTGCTTCTAAAACGCGAGCTCCCGGGTAGATGTCAGCAAAGCCAAGGATGAGTGCCGCGTCCTTGGGATAAACAATGGTCGCACCTCGTGGCATTGATAGGACGTAGTCAGCCAAAAGCGGAATAAATGCCGTGAATTTCAAACCACCGGTAGTTGAGATTACCGATCCTTCGGGTTGGCCGATTAAGTCGTCATGAAGAACCCAGCCTTTATGGGTATGCCACTCTTTTCCGGCAGCAAGAGTGAAGCTATACAACTTACCTTTTGTATCGGTTAGCTGGACTCGATCTCCGATTGCGAAATACCCTGGTGTAGACACGGGAGCATCTTAGGCTCTTAAAGCAGAGTTCGCCGAGTATCTTGCCTCCTATGAGCAAAGTGCGCCTATCCCCGAGCCGAATCAGCGACTTCAATAACTGCCCCCAACTCTATAAATACCGAGCAATCGATCAGCTTCCAGAACAAATAAGTTTGGATGCCGAACGTGGAACGTTGGTTCATTCAATCCTTCATGACCTCTTCGACTCGCCCGCACTAGAGCGCACCTTTGCTAAAACTCTAGAACTTTTTCCGGATATTTGGGCTCAACAAATTCTTGCAAAGCCAGAATTGGAGTCGCTCGTTCCAAATACTAAAGAATGGTCTGATCGAGTTGCATCTCTCCTATCCACCTACTTTCTGCTCGAAGAACCAGGCACATTCGAAGCAACCTCACGTGAAATACATGTGGAAATGGATTTGCGTGACGACGTTTACTTGCATGGTTATGTCGATCGTCTTGATGTGGCGCCCACAGGTGAAGTCAGAATTGTTGATTATAAAACTGGGAAAGCGCCCAAGCCTGGATGGGAAGAGAAAGCCCTCTTTCAACTACGTATTTATGCATTGATCTATTGGCGTACTCAAGGTGTCATGCCCAAGCTTTTGCAATTACTCTACCTAGGCGACGGGAAAGTATTGAAAAACTCACCATCAGAAGATGACCTGATTACAGCCGAAAAAACTCTGGTAAAAATCGCTGATGAAATCTTGTATGCAATAGAAAAAGAAGAGTGGAAACCTAAGCCATCGCGTCTATGTGATTGGTGCTCTTTCAAAGAAATCTGCCCAGCATTTGCTACTTAGTGAAACCATTCTGTGTAGAGCTCGTGAAGTTTCAATTCCGTTAACTGCTCTAATGAAGCCACTGTCCGAACTCGCTCGCTCTCTGCTATCGGAACGATATGCGGTATTGCAACAACGCATGCTCCGCTAGCCATGGCGGCCTGTGTGCCAGTTTCTGAATCTTCCAGGATTAAGCAACGCTTGATATCTACATTCAACAAAGAAGCCGCCTTGAGGTATCCCTCTGGATCGGGTTTGGTTCTTGTTACATCATCGCTACTTATTGAAACATCAAAATGATGTGAAGCGAGATTACGCAATACTCCGTCGACCAACACCCGAGGGCTGGCTGAAACGAGTGCGAAATGTATCTGTTGTCTGGTTACTTCATCTAATAGTTGAAGAGCCCCTGGCATGAGGGGTGCGCCTTGTGACAATTTCTCCGCCATTAAATCTATAAGAGCTTGCGCAAAATATGGACCGTCTTTGGGATTTCCTGCGAGATCGTTCATGTAGAGACCAATTCGCGGCATTGGTCCTCCTAGGCAAAAGGCTTGATGCTCGGATGTCCATTCAAAATCGAACTGGGCCATCAACTCCTTCTCGGAAATGAGCCAGAGTGGTTCGGAATCAATCAGAGTGCCGTCCATGTCAAAGAGAACAGCATCGAAGGTTTGAGGAGACAAAGATCAGATCCTTAATTAGCGTTGAAGTATTTTGCTTCCGGGTGATGAACAATGATTGCTGACGTAGATTGTTCTGGATGTAACTGGAATTCCTCTGAGAGTTCGACACCGATGCGACCTGGGTCCAGAAGTTCGCACAGTTGAACCTGTTGCTCTAGATCAGGACATGCAGGATAACCAAATGAATACCGAGATCCTCGATAGCCTTGATCCAAAATACCTTGAAGGTCTGCCGAGTCTTGATTTTTCACTTTCAACTCTTCACGAATTCGGGCATGCCAATGTTCAGCAAGAGCTTCTGTTAACTGAACGGACAAACCATGCAACTCCAGGTATTCGCGGTAGGCGTTAGCTTCAAAGAGAGTTCCCGTCGCCTTACTGACTTCATTTCCCATTGTTACTACATGAAAAGCTACAACATCGATTCGGCCAGATTCCTTCGATGCAAAGAAGTCACTGATACACAATCGTCGATCACGTGATTGGCGTGGAAAGGTAAATCGAGTTCTTTCTTTACCCTTTAACTCGCCTTCATGGTGCAAAATGACCAGATCATTACCTTCGCTATAGCATGGAAAATAGCCATACACGACAGCCGCGTTAAGCCATCCCTTTGAAAGCGTTTCGTTAATTAGCGAACGTAACCTTGGACGTCCTTCATTCTCTGCCATCGTTTCATACTCGCCACGATTGCCTTTAAGTCCCCATTGGCCCATGAAGAGAGCTCTCTCATCCAGCATTCCCGAGTAGTGAGCCAATGGAATGCCCTTTACGATCCGACTCCCCCAAAAAGGAGGCTCAGGGATATCTACTTCTTGGTCAACGTCGCTGCGAG
>WLMD01000133.1 GCA_009700405.1 Actinomycetota bacterium
GATCCGAAGAGCATTGTAATAATCGCTATAACGGTGATTAGTGGACGCCAATCCCAGTAGGCATTTTCAAATCCCACATAGAAGATACGAAGAAGTGCGCCGAATGCTGCGATTTTAGTAGCAGCTGCCATAAATGCAGTGATGGGTGTCGGAGCACCTTGATAAACATCAGGTGTCCACGCATGAAACGGAACTGCTCCGATTTTAAAGAGAAGACCAACTGAAAGGAATGCAATGCCAATCAACAAAAAGACAGTGTTGCCATTGGCGGCAGTTATAGCCGCTCCAATTCCTGTAAGTGAGACGGTACCCGCATAACCGTATAAGTATGCCGCTCCAAATAAGAAGAAGGCTGATGAAAAAGCACCAAGTAAGAAATACTTAAGTGCTGCTTCTTGCGACATTAATCTGCGACGGCGCGATAATCCCGCCATGAGATAAAGAGGGAGAGAAAGCATTTCCAGTGCAACAAATAGCGTGATCAAATCTGTTGAAACCGGGAAGAGCATCATTCCTGCCACTGCGAAAAGTGTCAGAGGGTAAACCTCAGTGAGTTGCTCGCCGCTTTGGATTGATTGCATCTCTTCTTCAGATCCGGGAACCGCGGCAGCAAGGACTGTAAAGTTCTCTTGATCTGCAATCAGGAACACTCCAAGGATTGCAATAAACAAAATTGCTCCCTGCATCAATACGCCAGCACCGTCGACAACGGCGGAACCCATTGCTGCCGAAGCTGTTTCTTGATGACGGATATGCCAAACCTGAGCGAAAGCTAGAACCAATGTTCCAATGGTGACACTTAACTGAAGGACTGGGCGTATCTTGCGCGAGGCAAAGGCTTCAATCATTACACCAATAACTGCGCCGCCGAGAACAATCAGGATTGGCGCAAGAAGTGAGTAAATAAGTACGGGCGCGGTGAAACTAGACATTTACTTACCAGCCTTTTCAATAGAAGGAGCTGGATCGCTGTGACCAGTTACTGACAGGTTGTGAGTCACGGTTGGATTAATGACATTCAATAATGGTGAAGGATAAAAGCCAAGAACCAGAATGATTGCAATTACGGGAGCAATGGCAACTTTCTCGCGTAGATTCAAATCCGTAAGCCCCTCGTTACCCGGCATTACTGGCCCGTGTAATGAGCGTTGAATTGGAATCAAAATATAGAGTGCGGCCAAAACAATGCCGAAGGTTCCGACTATGGCTGCAACTGGATAGCGGGTATATGTACCGACCAGCACTAGGAATTCGCTTACGAAGCTAGAGAGTCCAGGAAGGGCTAAGGATGACATTCCTGCAAAGAAGAAGACCCAAGCCATAACGGGTGTAACTCTTTGCAGTCCGCCAAAATCGGCAATCTTTGACGATCCACGACGCGAAGCCATCCATCCGGCTACCAAGAAGAGAGCGGCAGTCGAGAAACCGTGATTGAACATATACAAGGTGGCACCTGAGTGGCCTTGAGTTGTCATGGCGAAGATTCCCATTGTGATAAACCCAAAGTGGGAGATTGAAGTAAATGCAATGAGACGCTTGAAATCGGTCTGACCAATCGCCAAGAATGCACCGTAAATTATGGAAATGACGGCAAGCACCAAAATCACTGGGGTGAATGTCTTCGTTGCATCAGGAAAGAGAGTGAGGCAATAACGAATCATTCCAAAGGTTCCGACTTTATCCAGAACACCTAAAAGCAAAACAGATGTTCCAGGCGTTGCGGCATCAGCCGCATCTGGTAACCAGGTGTGGAATGGCCATAGGGGTGCTTTGATAGCAAAGGCTATAAAGAATCCAAGGAACAAGAAGTTTTGTGTTGTTGAACTAATCTGAAGATGTGACAAGGCAACGGTGTCAAAAGTATGTCCGCCTTGTTCGCCAGAGATTACATAGAGAGCAATAATGGATGCCAACATCAGCAATCCACCAAAGAGGCTATAAAGCAAGAACTTCACTGCTGCGGCAGAACGTTTTCCCGTTCCGAATCCTCCAATAAGGAAGTAAACCGGAACCAACATCGCTTCAAAGAAAACATAGAAAAGGAATACATCGGTGGCCGCGAAGACGCCAATCATCATTGTCTCAAGAATGAGAATGAGAATGTAGAAAGTCTTTGCGCTCCAACGTCCTCCGCTAGCTTCATTCCAGCCAGCAAGGACAACGATCGGTGCAAGAAGAACGCTCAGCAAGATGAGGACTAATGCGATTCCATCAACTCCGACTGCGTAGTTAATTCCAAAGGTAGGGATCCAAGAGTGGCTCTCAACAAACTGGAGATCCACGTTATCTCGCTGGAATTGTGTGGCCATTGCGATGCCCGCGATTGCTACAAACACGGTTGTGGCAAGAGCGGCACGTTTTGCTGCCAATGCATTTGTCTTAGGTAGGAAAGCCACAAAGACAGCGCCAAGTAATGGCAATATGCCTAGCGTCGTTAACCAGTTCACGTTACTCATCACAGTGTGACCACCCAAATCGCGGCGACTAAGCCAATAGCTCCGACCAAAATCCACATTGCGTAACTTCGTACGAATCCAGTTTGGGTTAGTCGAAGTGCAGAACCTGATCCTCGAACCAGTCGTGCAACACCACGGACGGCGCCATCAACAATGGATTTATCTGTCTCGACAAGGGCACGAGTGATTCCTTGACCAGTCTTCATGAAGACCGCTTCGTTGAAGTCATCTTGCAATAGGTCACGACGTGCAATGCGTGTAAAGATCGAAACATCAGAAGGCGCAACGAGAGGTATGTCTTTACGGACATATTTGAGTACCGCTAATCCAACACCGAGAATAACTAGCACGAGTGCCAAGACCGAAACCACGGCCGGCTTAAGAAGTTCGCCCTCGTGTACTGGAGATTGTTCAACAACAGGGGCAAGCCAATTCTTAAGCGAATTTCCATGAGTGAAAATAAAACCTGATGCAACAGAACCAACGGCCAATAAAACCATTGGCAACCACATAAGTGCTGGGGACTCATGAGGATGAGCCTTCTCGGCCCATCGCTTGTTTCCAACGAAAGTTAAAATAACTACGCGGGTCATATAGAAGGCGGTAATTGCCGCACCCAAGAGCGCAGCACTTCCAAGAGTTATTCCTTTTATTCCGCCGGCATTAAATGCAACTTCAATAATCTTGTCCTTGGAATAGAAGCCGGCAAATGGTGGGACGCCGATAATTGCTAAGTAACCCAGCCCGAATGTTGCAAATGTAATCGGCATAAATTTACCGAGACCACCGTAGCGACGCATATTCACTTCATCATCCATGCCATGCATTACCGAACCGGCACCAAGGAACATGCCCGCCTTAAAGAAGCCGTGAGTAAGTAGGTGCATGATTGCAAATGCGTAACCAGCTGGCCCAAGGCCCGCACCCAAGATCATGTATCCAATTTGAGACATTGTCGAGGCAGCTAGCGCCTTCTTGATATCGTCTTTTGCGGTACCGACAACAGCTCCGAAAAGTAAGGTAATAGCGCCGATGATTGCTACACATAATTGAGCAGTAGGAGCAGCATCGAAAATAAAGTTAGAGCGAGTTATCAGGTAAACACCTGCAGTAACCATTGTTGCTGCGTGAATAAGTGCAGAAACTGGGGTTGGGCCGGCCATTGCATCGCCAAGCCATGCCTGTAATGGGAACTGTGCAGATTTTCCTGTTGCCGCAACGAGCAGCATGATTCCGATTGCAGTCAAGGCGCCAGTAGAGGCTTGTCCCGCATGTTCTTTAACCCCAGCGAATGAAACGGTACCTAGGGTTGCAAAGGAAATCATGATGGCAAGTGAAAGTCCCATATCACCAACGCGGTTTGCAACAAATGCTTTCTTCGCCGCTGTTGCATAGGTTGGCTTTTGATTCCAGAAACCAATCAAGAGATAGGAGGCAAGGCCAACGCCTTCCCAGCCTACGTAAAGGTTTAGGTATGAATCGCCCAAGACAAGCAGAAGCATTGCTGCAATAAAGAGGTTAAGGAAAGCAAAGAATCTGCGGCGATCTAGGTCATGTGACATGTAGGCGATTGAATAGATATGAATCAGGGTTCCGACTCCAGTAATCAGGAGAACAAAACAAATCGAGAGTTGATCAAGCATTAACCCTGCATCTACCTGGAATGATCCAACAGAA
>WLMD01000134.1 GCA_009700405.1 Actinomycetota bacterium
GAGTTCTTAACCTCCCAGTTATATGAAGGGATTCAATCCGCAGGAAAGATTGATGGAGTATTGCTGGCTTTACATGGCGCGATGGTGAGCGTCAGCGAGTTTGATGCAGATGGCGCGATCATCGAAAAGGTTAGAGGGATCGTTGGATCAGATGTTCCAATCATGGTAACAATGGATTTACATGCCAATATCACTAAGAGAAAGATCCGGAATGCCACAACGATTTCCGGTTTTCGCACATGTCCTCACATTGATCTCATAGAAACGGGCGAACGTGCAGCCCGGATGCTTTGCGGGATACTTGACGGCACATCAAACCCAACCATGGCTTGGCAAAAAGTTCCCATGGTTACACCAGCCTGCAAACAGATTGATTTCAAACCCGGTCCTTATAGAGATTTACTTCAAGAAACTATCTTTCTTGACACCTTGGGAGCGATAGATAGCTCAGCATTTACGGTGCAGCCATGGCTAGACATTCCTGAACTTGGCTATGGAGCGATTGTTATTACCGAAAATAATCCTTCACTTGCAAGGGAATTGACGAATCGCCTTGCTCAAAAAATGTGGGAGCTACGTAGCGATCTAGTGGATACAACTCTCCTGTCTGCTTCCTCAGGGATAGAGAAAGCACTTAAGAATCCATTGGGACCAGTAGTCCTTAGTGATTTGGCCGATGGAACAGGAGCGGGTTCTCCCGGCGACAGTTCTACCGTTTTGGCTGCACTCATCCAAGCCAACCCAAGCCAGAGGTGTTTAGTCAGCGTTTGTGATCCAGAAGTTGCACTTCTAGCTGCTTCTATTGGTGTTGGTGGAGATATCTCCACGAAAATAGGTGCGCTAAGAAGTTATGCCTTCAGTAATCCCACACACATAACTGGAAAGATTTTGCGCAGCGGTATCGAGCATTTCAAATTCACGCAAAAAGGTTATAACGGCATGAGAGTGGAGATGGGGCTCTGTGCTGTTTTGGCTATTGGTGAGATAAGAGTTCTTGTGACATCACTGCCAGCTTTTACAACCGATCCAGCGTTTTATCGCTGCGTGGACCTGGAGCCAACTGCTGCACAAATTGTTGTTGTGAAATCACATGCGCAGTTTCAAGATAGCTATGACGCCATTGCGAGTGAGATCATTTTTCTAGACACGCCAGGAATGAGTTCGGACAATATTGCTCAACTGCCATTGACGAGAATTGACCGTCCTCTCTTTCCGTGGGATAGAGATATGGTCTTTGATTCAGGAGCCGCACTGTGAGTTTTCAATCGCCCTGGCCATCTCCAATAGATCTTTGGGCGGATCCTCCTTGGCACATGAGCGGAAAGTGCCTAACGGCCTGGTTCGAAACTGACATTAAGAAAGTAAAGGAAATCCTCAGTCCTTCATTCATTCCTCGAGTTGGCGATAAAGGAGTAGTTACTCGTTTGCGTTTTTACGACGTTGATTATTCTCCAGTTAATAAAGAGCGTTTTTCGCACCCGAAATATTCTGGAAGTTTTAAGGAAGCAGTTGTCGCATTTGCTGGTGAAATAGATGGAGTTCAAGGTGAGTATTCGGCCTTTATGTGGACCGATGACCTTTCATATTTTTCATGGGGAAGAGAGAATTTTGGGTGGCCGCTGTTGATGTCTGATATTGAACTTTCAGGCAATTTTTGGGATGACTCGTCCCAAGAAGACTCTAAAGGCGCTCTCCATTTGGAAGGTGCCTCATGGAAACTAACGTGCCAGAATGAAATTCAAGAAACTCTCACAATCGGTTCACCGACTAAGTGGCTTACTCCACGGCGAATTCTTTTTCCTGAAACTGCAACTTTTGATAAACGAGAATTACTTGTTGCCACTCCAACGATTATTCAGCCAGGAGTACTTACATCACATAAGGGTGAAGTAAGTTTTAGCGCAGAGAAAGATTCAATCTTTGAAGGATTACAACCATTAGGAGATTGCATAATTCATCAACATAGCCAATTCCTGCTGAGTATTGGAGGAGATGTAAGCGTCAAGAGTTGACGCCGAACTCTCTACCGGTAGTTAGTGAATTGAACTGCGAAGTCCCATTTAAAATCTTTAATCATGGCAATAGCATCTTGAAGGTCATCACGACTCTTGCTGGTCACCCGAAGTTCGTCGCCTTGAATCTGAGTCTTAATTGATTTAGGACCCTCATCGCGTAAAAACTTTGCAACCTTCTTAGCGTTCTCGGTTGTGATGCCCTCTTTAAGGGGACAGTTAATTTTGTAGATTTTTCCACTGAGTGCAGGCTCACCTGGATCTATGTGCTTGAGTGATACACCGCGCTTGACCAACTTGTCGCGCAAAACTTCCAGGGTGGCTTTCGCCTTTTCTTCAGTGTTGGCTTCTATGGAAATCTTCTCGCCCTCGAGTTCAATCTTTGCTCCAGTATTCTTGAAGTCAAAGCGAGTATCGATTTCGCGGATAGCTTGATTGACCGCGTTATCGAGTTCCATACGGTCGATCTTGGAGACCACATCGAAACTGCTATCTGATGCCATGAATCCCTCCTCATTTCTCGCTTCAAAAGGCGGTTTGAGTGCCTACCTACCTACGGTATCCTTTCACCTCGTTAGAACCATAATTGCCGCAACACTTGTACGACCCTGGCGGGTTGCCCGAGCGGCCAATGGGAGGGGACTGTAAATCCCCCGGCTCTGCCTTCGAAGGTTCAAATCCTTCACCCGCCACCATATTTATCGTTCGGGGTATTTCTGTAAATCCCCATACCTTCGAAGGTTCAAATCCTTCACCCGCCACCATATTGATCGTTCGGGGTATTTCTGTAAATCCCCATACCTTCGAAGGTTCAAATCCTTCACCCGCCACCATATTTTCCTTCATCGCCGTAAACTCAAACCATGACACTCAAGGGACGAATCTTCGTTTGGGTGCAATTCGCCTGTCTTGGCTTGATCATCTTTAATCCGTTAGCAGTTTTGAATGATCCGATCGTTATATGTGGTGCTGGACTAATCGCTGTTGTCGCATGGGCAACCTTATTTGCTGCATATGTGCGCTTGAGGGAGTCATTGACAATCTATCCAGAACCTCTGGAAAACGTTCCTTTTGTCCAGACAGGCATATATAAATACATTCGCCACCCGATGTATTTAGGTGTGATTCTCTTTTCCTTGGCGATGTGTTTGGCACGGACTCATTGGTTGAGTTGGATTTTCTTTGTTGTTCTTGTGATTGATCTCCACTTCAAGCACAGTTATGAGGACAAGTTACTAGCTTTAAAATGGCCCGAGGCGTTGGAATATCAAGAAAAGGTTGGCGCCTTGATTCCGAAATTCGTTGTCAGGAAGTAGTTCGAAACTTTCTCCGGGGGGTGTTAATTCTCAATACCGCTGGTAAATTCCCTTTATGGCAAATAATCCATTTCGCAAACCTTATGTATTCAGTAAGAAGTGGGCGATCTGGGATGCAATCATTATTCCGTTTGGGATCTATGCCAATCTCAAACCAACAGGGGAAACTTTCGGCAGTTTCGTCACTAATGCAATCACAATTATCTGGACTTTTGTAATTATTCCGTGGGTAATTATGCGTGTTTGGCGCGCAAAACGTGGGAGAACACCTCAAGGCAAGTATTACGAAATGAGCGATTCTGCAATTAGTCATGCAATTTTGGAGCTGCCATCCGGCAAAAAACCTCGAACTACTACGCAACTCACATTGGATAATGGAGTTCTTGTTATTTCTGGCGCCAGCGTAAACCTTGCCGAAATTAAATCAGCCAGAATTGGAGATCCCAGGAGTCGTTTGAAAATCCCGTTTAAAGTGATGACCTGGTCGGGCCTCCTGGGTTCTCTCTATTTTATTATGCAACCATTTATTCTCATTTTGTATCTTGATTATGTGCCTGCGATTGCGGCGAGTTTTCCGAATTACTCACCCGCTTCAAGGGAGAGGGATTATGAAACCCTTCACACGCACGCGCCTTTTTCAGTGTTTGTTCATTCACAAGCATTGCTGGTGCCCGCCCTGAAAGCGGTGGGGGTAATGGTTGCGCTTCAACTTATTTTAAGAGTCCTAAAATTTCAGTTGGCTTTCGTTATTGAGACAACAACTGGCAAAGTGTTCTTCGTCCCTTTTAGGATTCCACGGAA
>WLMD01000135.1 GCA_009700405.1 Actinomycetota bacterium
ATCTTGACTCGACCTTCTCTGTCAGAGGAGTTGACCAGTGCAATGCCCAATGCGGACCTGGCATATGTTGATGGTGCACATATGACGTTCTGGGAAGCGACAGATGATTGGATTCAGATTGTTACAGAGTGGCTTGCTCGGACTGACGCTTAAGTAATTTCACAATCAGTGCACTATTACTTAACGGTTCCTAGTGGCACCCCAAGTCGCTGAGAATGTCAGTCACGAGCTCTAGTTTTGGAGCATGGGGATTAACTTCAAACAGAGCCAGGCCAGTCTTGAACAGGCCAGCAAGATTGCGCAGGACTTAGAGCGATTACTTAAACAGCAGGAAACGCTGATTAGTGGAACAAAGGCTGCAGCCTCGCACGCAAAAGAATCCCAAGTTTTACTTGAGCTGGCCAAACTTCCCGTTGATCGCTTGAAAGATGCAACCGAAGAAACTGTTCGGATAGAAAC
This sequence comes from Actinomycetota bacterium, assembly GCA_009700405.1. Taxonomy (GTDB): domain Bacteria; phylum Actinomycetota; class Actinomycetes; order Nanopelagicales; family Nanopelagicaceae; genus QYPT01. The sequence continues at coordinate 460 of WLMD01000135.1, forward strand.
CCTTCGCAAGTATGGCTTTCACAATGTTGCTTCAATCTATAACTCATCGGCAATACAGTTGGAGCGAATCCCGGGAATAACGCTAACAGCAGCGCAATCACTTAAAGCGCTCGCTGATCAGATGTATCACGCTGTGGCTCAATCAATCTCATACGGCATCGATATCCAGGACTTAACTCGAGCAGATACCGAACTCATTGAAAACCTGCAGGGATTGGATTACCTGCGAGCGGCAACCAAAAACTCAACTAGCAAGATGAAACCTATCGCTCAGACACTGCGTAACTCACTAACGCTAACTGACCCACTCAACTCTCGCTTCCGATGGTTCTTTACTGGATCCGAAAAGAAAGAGCGAGCATTAAACGCACTGCAGGAAATTAGCTATCTTGTTGGTGAACCTGCAACCATTGCATTGATTGAGGCTGCTCGCCTAGGTCTTGACGCTTTAGAGAAGAGATCACCTCAACCTGTTGAAGAATTTAAGAAGAGATCAAGTGATTACTATGCAATTCTCGAGGAAGTCACCAATGTTCGGCCCAATACCGCAGCTAACCGTCACTTCAATCAAGAGCTTCTAGACAAGATCCAGGCACAAGAACTTGATACCTCGACTATCAAAGCAACCCTTCGTCAGTATCAAACCTTTGGTGGAAAGTTCGCTCTAACCCAAGGAAGAGTCATTATCGGCGATGAAATGGGTCTTGGTAAAACTCTTCAAGCAATCAGCGCAATTGCTCACCGAAGTTCAACTGGTGCTACCCGATTTCTTGTTGTCTGCCCAGCCAGTGTTATTACTAATTGGATGAGGGAAGTTGATGCCCGTAGCGAACTACCAATAATCAAAATACATGGCGAGGACCATAAAGCGTCTCTACAAAACTGGGTTGAATCAAGTGGAATTGGGATTACAACGTATGACACTTTAAAGAGTTTTGACGTTACTGTAGAACAGATTTCGGCCCTAAAAGTCGACACTGTGATAGTCGATGAGGCGCACTACATCAAGAACATCTCAACTGGCCGAACACGAACGATTTCAAAATGGCTTGATCGATCTCCGAATGTAATTTTCTTAACAGGTACTCCTCTAGAAAACAGAGTTGATGAGTTTGTCGCTCTCGCTACGTTACTTGATTCTAAGATGGGGAACGAACTCAGCCGTGTAGCCCTGGCTGCGGGGCCCGAATCATTCAGGCGTACTGTTGCGCCAATCTATCTACGTCGAAATACTGAAGAAGTACTTAAAGAGCTTCCAGAACTCATTGAAGTTGTTGAATACTGCACGTGGGAAGGCGTCGATAAGGAGAAATACATCGATGCAGTTGTCGCTGGAAACTTCATGGCAATGAGGAGAGCGGCCTTTAGCGCTATGCCTGATATGCAGCCAAGTAAGTTAGAGCGCTTGCTTGAACTGGTAGATGAGTCAATAGAAAGCGGCCAGAAGGTAATTGTCTTTTCCTACTTCCGATCAATCATCGAACAGGTAATGCATGCATTAGGTGAACGAGCGATAGGACCGATTACTGGTTCAGTATCCTCAACCCAGAGGCAAAACATTGTGGATCAATTTCAGAATTCATCAGTACCCTTGGCACTTGTGGGGCAGATTCAAGCGGCAGGAACAGGTCTCAATATTCAGGCGGCCTCAGTAGTCATTCTCTGTGAACCTCAAATCAAACCTTCTCTCGAAGTGCAAGCAATTGCCAGAGCCCATCGCATGGGGCAGGTGCGAAAAGTGCAAGTGCACCGCTTGATTCTGCCCGAAAGCGTCGACGAGCAAATGCTTGCCATGCTTGCTCGCAAACAAAGTGAGTTTGATAGTTATGCACGATCCAGCGACCTGGCTGACAGCGTCTCTGATGCCAAGGGAATCAATGAAGAGTCAATAGCGAAGGTGATTGTCATGGAAGAAAGAAAGCGCCTTGGAATCAATGAGAGCGATATTGGATTTGAAATTACTGAAGAGGATCTCGATGAAGAGTTATCGGTTACCTAATTCCTTCGCATATATCCATAGCTAAGGAAGCTCGCAGTGATGAGCCATAGTTGGTATGGCACAAGTGCGATAGCAATGCCAGTAGATGCTCGTGCCGTGATGATCAATAGTGGCAATGTAAATGCGGCACATAGGGCAAGGGCGATAGTTGCCATCGTTAGGTTGTGTGGGCGATAGAACTGGTAGGCCCAGGTAAGGGCTAAGGCAACGGAGATTGCCAAGATAGATAGATAGGAATAGGTCCAAGTGGAGGAGAGGTGTTGTGCGATTGTTACTGCGCTGATTCCTAGGACTATGAAGTTGTAGGGCCAGATGATTCCGAATACGAAATCAGGTGGTTGCCATGATGGAGCGTTGAGTGTGCGATACCAGTTGTCGCCGGTGTTGACCCAGAGGCCAGATCCGGTCGCATAGATGGCGACGAGCGCGATGCCGATGGCGGATGCGAAGGGCTTCATGGATTTAGGTTAGCGCAAAGAAAAACCCTGCAGGATAATCTGCGGGGTTTATTTCTTTAACTGATGGAGGTGAAACTACTCCGAGTTACGAGACTTTCTGCTTTAATTCATGAAGTTGAGTCGGGGTGTTAACCCCGACCCAACTGCCTTATGCGAAATCAGTTTCCGCTCTGATTGGGCTCGTCGGTATTTCTCCGGCGAGTCCTTCGCATTTCCCATACACGAAGTACGAGATTGGCTATTGCAATAAGAATCATTGCAACATCATTGGGACTCATTCATTTGCACTCCCTTTCTCTATTCCTAGCTAGTGCTAGGAAATCAATAAGAGAACGCTGGCGGCGTGCTTATTGAAGTGAGATCAGGGATTCAGGCAGAGGCAACGTATGAGAATTGCAGTAATGGATTTTTGTTCAGAAGTTAAATTGTGGATAAATGGAACGATGTAAAACTACTCCGAGTTACGAGACTTTCTGCTTTAATTCATGAAGTTGAGCCGGGGTGCGAACCCCGACCCAACTGCCTTATGCGAAATCAGATGTCGCCCTGATCTGGTCCGTCGGTATTTCTCCGGCGGGCCTTTCGCATTATTTAATGGCGAATGAAGGCGGCAACCTCTGGGTTGCTTTTGATAATTTCTAGTTCTTGTGGTGTTGGAAGTGTTGGGCGGTCCCGATCTACCTTGACCATGCACAGGAAACCGAATACTTCATTCTCATCGGCGCGAAATTGATGCCATGCCCAAGATGGGACGTAGACCAAATCGTGCATAGCAAGTGGGATAACTTGATCATCGACCAAGCAGGATCCTCGACCTTTAATAGGAATTACTAGGTGGGTGTGCTCATGTTTTTCAAGAGTTGTGTGACCACCTGCGCTTATTTCGAAGTAGCGAACTTCCATGCCATTTCCGGTCTCTTCACCAAAGAGAGTTCTGCGGGTTACATCTTTAAATGTGGCATTGCCGTCTCTATCTTTATAAACCAATTCCTCGATGCCTTGCCAACGACATTCTTCAACGTGGACTACGTGGTTCTTGTTGTGGGTCACGGGTCGATTGTACCCGTGAAGTAGATGGTGGACTGCAAGGTTTGGAAATCCAAAGTTAATAGCGTTTAATTGCCTGTATGAGCGAACACGAGTG
>WLMD01000136.1 GCA_009700405.1 Actinomycetota bacterium
AATAACGCGATCAACTGTTTTGAAGAGCGTCGCACCATCTCGTGCAGCGAGCGCGTCAACTGCGTCATCAAGTAGCGCGCTATCGGTAAAACCAAGAAGTTGGATTGCGATGTCATAGCTAACGCCTTGATCACCTGCGCCAGCTAAGAGTTGACCTAAGACTGAAAGGGCATCGCGCACTGATCCACCACTTGCGCGCACAACTAATGGAATAACTCCCTTAGCAACTTTCACTCCTTCAGAGTTACACACCTTCTCTAAGTGTGCGGCCAAAATTCCAGGCGGAACCAAACGGAATGGGTAATGGTGTGTGCGAGAGCGAATAGTTGAAATCAACTTATCTGGTTCTGTTGTTGCAAAGATAAAAATTACGTGGGGTGGTGGTTCTTCAACGACTTTCAAAAGCGCGTTTGCTGCACCCGGCCCAAGTTGATGCGCTTCATCAATAATATAAATCTTGTAGCGACTATTTACTGGCGCAAAGAATGCTTTATCGCGAAGATCGCGCGCATCATCTACTAAACCGTGTGTCGCTGCATCTAATTCAATAACATCTAAAGACCCCGGACCGTTCGCTACAAGATCGGTACACGATTGGCATGTGCCACATGGATCAGGCGTTGGTCCTTTTTCGCAATTAAGACTGCGCGCCATGATGCGAGCGCTCGATGTTTTTCCGCATCCACGTGGACCAGAAAATAAATACGCGTGATGAATGCGTCCAGATGACAACGCATTAGAAAGTGGAACCGTTACATGTTCTTGCCCAATAACGTCAGCGAATAGGGACGGACGATATTTGCGATACAACGCCAAACTCATCGGCTCTCCCTTCCTTCCGTTATGGCCATAAAAGGACCCCTCGCGCACCCACTAGAGCGTGCCTACCCTTGCTGCCTTCCAGCCCTGGGGGAGTTTGGCACGGTAATGCCGCGCGAGGGATCTGGTCTAAGCATAGTTAAGAGCACCGATAGAGTTCTCCCCTCGGAGGATTCGCATAGCGGCCGAGTGCGCACGCTTGGAAAGCGTGTAAAGGGCAACCTTTCAGGGGTTCAAATCCCCTATCCTCCGCCACCTTTTTCTTAACACGGAACCCCTGCCACATTGATGTACCTCTTTGGTTGGGACACCTCCGCCATGGTGAATGCTCTAGTCTCCATTTATTAATCTTTCATCACACGGAAAGGTGCAAGTCCAGATGGCCGAGGTGGATCCAAAAGACACAACCATTAAGAGTTACACGGTCAGGCATCACCGTTTTGACCAAGAAACAAATCACTTTCGATGGTTTGATATAAAGTCCTTTGACAATGAGAAAGAAATGCTCCAGCTCATCAATCTCATCGAGCTTGAGATTGAGCGCCGTAATTCGGCCGGTGAAGGCCACCATAAAGAACAAGTTGCGGGATCAATTTATGATCCTGAATGGGCTAAAGAAAATAAAGGTTGGACGGCCTACGAAGAAATGAAATGATGAGCTGTGGATAACTCAATTCATATAATTTGCATTTCGATCATTATGAAGGATGAAAAATTCTCCTAACTCCCAACACCGAAATACCGTTTTCCCAACAATTCTCTTCTTGCTCTCTTTATCGGTAGCCACCAATCAATCGACAGCAGCAGCTGCAAAGCCAGGTATTTCTAAACCTAGTTGCCGAATTGAAGTCGATGATGCGCATATCTCCTCTTCAATTCGAAAGCACTTAAAAATCAGTGTGCTAAAAGTCAACGCAAGATCTATTTGTAATGTTAGACAGGATCACGTGACCTTAACGCTTATAATCTATAAAATTGGATATCTTTCCGATCATCTTATGCACCGTGTCGAAACGAATCCGTTAATTCCAAGCTCTTCAGGTTTAATTGTTAAGGTTCAAGATGCAAAAGTAGCTTGCAAGAACAGTCAACTGAGTTCCTACTATGGGATGGCTTATGCGAAGGCCTTTATTCAAGGTAAATGGCAATACGCTGGAAAGACTCGGAGTGCAAATATTCGGAGTTTAAGATGTGGCACTTGATTTAACCTTATGCGTCTTGAGCGACCTAGATGCGAACAGCAAGCAAAGAAAGTATTCGCTAGTAAATTCTTCTCAATTACGGATTGGCTACCTCGGAGAGTACTCAAGCACGGCCATTGCAGCATTGTGGCCCGGTATTCCACTTACTCCACCACCTCGAATAGCTCCTGCACCGCAAAGGAAGATTCTCGGGTGAGCGGTTTCAACTCCCCATGATTCTGGTTGATCATCTTCTCTAAAAGGAAATGACAGGTCCTTATGGAAAATATTTCCTCGAGGCAGAGAGACTGATTCTTCTAAATCTAGAGGTGATTTGGTCTCAACACAGAGAGTGCCATCGCTATTAACAGCTAAGCAATCCTCTATTGGGTCCAATAGATATCTATTCAGTTGCCTAAATAAACGTGCGGTGATCTCTTTCTTTACGCCTTCATTATCCTTATCAAAAAGTGATGCCGGCGTGTGTAATCCAAATAATGTGAGTGTGTGATAACCCGCAGCAACTAGCTCATCCGAGAGAATTGATGTGTCAGTAAGGGTATGGCAATACATTTCAGCGGGTACGACTTCAGGAATCTCTCCTGCTGAGCTTTGCGCATACGCTCTCTGTAAGTCGCTATAGCTTTCATCAAAGTGAAATGTTCCAGAAAAAGCTACTTTCGGATCTGCGCCACTCTTTAACCTTGGCAATTTGGCTAGAAGCATATTTATTTTCACCTGGCTTCCCTCGAGAGAAGAAGGAGTTTGAGCACCTGTCACCTCTGCCAATATTTGAGGTGCACAGTTGGCCAAAACATACGATGCCGAATAACTCTCTCCAGTGTTTGTCTTTACTTCTAATGAGTCGCTTATTGATACGACATCCGTTGAAGTTTTAAATGTAACGCCAAGTTCTGTTGCCTTATCAACGAGCTGACTCACTAGGTTGCCCATGCCTCCTTTGGGCACACGCCACTCACCGGTGCTATTGCCAACCAAGTGATAAATAAAACAGCGATTGGCAGCGAAATCATGGGCATCACTAAAGGTGCCGATGAGGCCATCAGTTAAGACAACACCTCTAACTACATCATTTTGAAATTGTTTTTCAATTGCTACGCCAAGTGGTTTTTCAACTAAATCATTCCAAATTGGATGGCTCACTGCTTCGCGCAATTCACTACGGGTGGGGAGTTTCTTGAGCATGGTAGGTGCAACTATTTGAGCAAAGTGCAAGATATCGGTATAGAAAGTTTTCCAACTTTCGAATTCAGATGCCGAACCCGTTAGTTCTAAGAAACTTTCTTGTGTAGCCGCATCCCAATCTGATGAAACAAGTAACCCACCCAAATCATGCGGTGTGAATGAGGCAACCGACCGACCTAAGGTTTCAAATTCTAAACCCAAATCTTCAATAATCTTCTGAGGTAGGAGCGAAACCAAGTAGGCATATCGCGAGAGTCGAGCTTCAAACTCTGGGAAAACTTTCTGCGAAACAGTTGCTCCGCCTAAAGTTTTTTCGCGCTCGAGCACAAGAACGCGTTTTCCTGCTTTAGCTAAATAGCACGATGCAATAAGCCCATTGTGTCCACCGCCAACAATTACAACGTCGTAAGCCTTTTGCATGCGCTTAGTATCGGGGTAGAAAGGCGTATAGAAAAGGTCTGACTAGATCTCTAGTGCGATGTATTTAGTTTGTAGGAATTCGTGAATTCCATCAAAGCCACCTTCGCGACCCAAGCCAGATTGCTTGACCCCACCGAATGGAGCAGCTGGATCTGAAATAACGCCCTTATTAATGGCAACCATTCCAGATTCCATAGCTTCGGCCGTACGCAATGCTCGAGTTAGGTTGCCGGAAAAGACATAGCTGATGAGACCAAAATCGGTGTCGTTAGCCCATGCAATACCCTCTTCGTCAGTATCGAAAATGACGACTGGCGCAACAGGTCCGAAGATTTCATGATTCAGAATTGGATTGTCTTTACCAACCGTTAATACCGTTGCAGGATAGAAGGCACCTTCGCCATCTGGCTTTGTTCCACCGAGTTGGACC
>WLMD01000137.1 GCA_009700405.1 Actinomycetota bacterium
TCGAGGATTGCCTTCTGCCATACCGAGTATCCGTGCACGTTCAAATCGTGAAGACCTTGAGGAAGGGCTTTGAGTTAATTCAAAAACTCTTACAAGGCCTTCGAAAAATTGCTCACGATTACTTGCATCATTCATTACGGTTGTAAGAATCTGAATACTTTGATCCGCCCAACGTGTATAGCGCACTATGCGAGCGGCATCAATCAAGGCAGAGAAATCAACGAAGTGGTGATAGAGAGAACCTTTGGAAATATTTGATATCTCTAGAACCTGCTCACTAGTGAGCTCATCAGCTCTCTGATTCTCCAAGAGTTCTACGACAGTATTAACGAGGGCAGTCTTGGTTGGATGAGCAGTCTTCACTTCAAGATTGTGCTCTACAAATGACCAGAGCGCCATAGTTTGACCACTCATTTGAAGGCTTGTTATAGGATTTAGTCATGACACTCGAACTTGGAAAGATCATGCGCGCTGAAATCGAAGAGGTCCCCACTGTTTTTCAACGAATAAAGGACCATTCCGCTGAAATGGCAGAGCAGATATCTTCCTTGGATCTCGCATCCATAGATTCAGTGATCTTGGTAGGTAGAGGCACCTCTGATAACGCGGCGCTGTATCTTAAATACCTTATTGAAACAAAAATTGGGATTCCCTGCGGTTTGGCATCTCCATCCGTGGTTACCGTTTACGGAACCAAGCTTCGTTATAAGAATGTTCTTGTTATCGCCCTAAGCCAAAGCGGCCAGTCACCAGACTTGGTGGGATATTGCGCTGCAGCGCGTGAAGGTGGCGCAATAGTTCTTGCTATGACGAATGACCCAGAAAGTCCATTGGCTAAGACTTCTCATTGTCATCTTTATTTGCATGCAGGTCCAGAGAAAGCAGTCGCTGCCACGAAGAGTTATTCAGCTGAGCTCCTTGTTTCGAAAATTCTTGTCGCGAAGTGGAAAGGCGAGGGCGTTGAATTTGATCAGATCATTGCCCAAGCGGAGTTGGGATTACTCCAGATGCCATTTATTCAGACGGTATCGGAAAGCTTTGATTATTCCGAAGGGTTAACAACCATGGGGCGTGGGTTTGCTTATGCAAACGCACATGAGGCGGCGCTTAAGATTCAAGAGACCGTCAAGATTCCTGTTGCATCATTCTCTTCTGCAGATTATTTACATGGGCCTATTTCATCATTGCATAGCAATTCACGAGTTTTATTTCTTGCACCAGCAGGCGTCGCGCAATCATCTATGGCTCCGACCGTCGCACGCATTCGCGACATAACTAAACATATCTATTGGATTGGTTCTGGGTTCCCACGCGAAAACGGAGAAACATATTTAGGTGGATCCGTTGGTCTTCCCGAAACTGATGCAGTAATTGCCGACAGCGTTTTATTGCAGTCATTTGCACTCTTCTTAGCGATTTCCTCTGGGAAAGATCCAGATGCTCCCATTGGTCTTGCAAAAGTAACGAAGACTCTCTAACGCGCCATGGCGATTACAATCCCTGCTTTTGTTGACCTTCAGGTCAATGGTCACGGAGGCATGGATTTATTAACTGCGCAGACGCCTGAGGATATTCGCAAAGTTGGTCGCTCTTTATGGAAAGAAGGAGTTGGTGCCTATCTGCCAACTTTAATTACTGGCCCCATTGATCGCACCCTTGCGGTGATGAAACTTATTGAACAAGTGCGACGTTCACCTGCCGATGATGAAGCCGAAGTAATAGGAATTCATTTAGAGGGCCCATTTCTTTCACCTGAAAAACCTGGAGTGCATCCTTTAAACTATCTGGCGCAACCCACGCAAGAAGTTCTCGGACGCTACCTTGCTGCTGGAACGGTAACTATTGTGACGCTGGCTCCAGAAATTCCTGGTGCTCTTGATGCAATTAAGTTTCTTAGTGCCATGGGAGTTGTTGTTTCTCTGGGGCATTCCAATGCGACAACCGAACAAGCACACGCTGGCTTTGATGCAGGAGCCAAAGCCGTCACACATATTTGGAACGCGATGGATAAGAATCGCGAATCCGGCGTCGCTGCTGCAGCACTAGCACGCGATGAAATTGCGATTGAACTTATTGTCGATGGAGTGCACCTCAGTGATGAATTAGTGCTCTATACAATTTCGAAAGCCCCTCATCGCTTTATCATTACTAATGATGCAGTGGCGCCGGCTGGTCTAGGGGAGGGAACGTTCCCTTTCGGCACCTTCGAGTTGACCGTTACAGATGGCCGAGCCACACGATCTGATGGAGTTTTAGGCGGTGGGGTTGGATCCCTGCGTGGCTCCCTCCAACGCTTGATCGACCTGGGGGTTGACTTCGATTCAGCCCTAGCGAGCATGACTTCACGGCCAGCAGCCCTTGTTGGGCGCCCAGATTTGGGGATTGTGGGGCTCGGAAGGCGTTCCATCGAGTTTTAATGTGCTCCACAGCCCTCGGCGCGCCGAAGATGCCTAGCCCGGGGAGAAGAGTACAAGGGGGCGATTTCCCTTATACCCACGCCTGGCTTTAGACTCACCCTTCGCCTTGTAAAAGGCTTTCATTGACTCAATACGAAGTAGAAAAGAAGGTATCGCTTGGCCAAGAAAGATGGTGCTATCGAAATCGAAGGCACCGTTGCTGAAGCGCTGCCTAACGCGATGTTTCGCGTTGAGTTAACGAACGGGCACAGAATTCTCGCGCACATTAGCGGGAAGATGCGAAAGAACTACATTCGCATCCTTCCAGCTGACCGTGTGATTGTAGAACTCAGTCCCTATGACCTCACCCGAGGTCGGATTGTTTATCGTTACAAGTAATTCTTTTAAGAATTGCTGGGCAGTAAATAATTTTAGATGTTTTACACGAAGGAGGTCCGCTCATGAAGGTTAAGCCAAGCGTGAAGAAGATTTGCGATAAGTGCAAAGTTATTCGTCGCAAGGGTCGCGTCATGGTTATCTGCGACAACCTCCGACATAAGCAACGTCAAGGTTAGTTAAAGGGCAAGTTAAAAGATTTACCAGCACTAAAGAACACGCGTGGCGCGACTGCTTCGTTAATCGAAAGATTGAAGATGCAGACCCTTGGTCCGACAGGCTGAGGCCCATCATTAGATGGGAAGCGTTGCGGAGGACCTGTCGGATTACTGAATGGTTGATTACATGGCACGTCTTGTTGGTGTCGATCTTCCGCGCGAAAAGCGCGTCGAGATTGCACTTACCTATATTTTCGGAATGGGTTTAACCCGTTCACACAAAACATTGGCGGCAACTGGCATTAGCCCAGACACCCGCGTTAAAGATCTTCAAGAGCCAGAACTTGCGAAACTTCGTGAGTACATCGAGGCTAACTTTAAGATCGAAGGCGATTTGCGTCGTGAAATCGCAGGCGACATTCGTCGTAAAGTTGAAATTCAAAGTTACCAAGGAATTCGTCACCGCAAGGGACTTCCTGTTCGCGGTCAACGCACACATACCAACGCGCGTACGCGTAAGGGTCCTCGTAAAGCAATTGCTGGTAAGAAGAAGGTGACTAAGTAATGGCCGCTCCTAAATCAAAGACTGCTGCAACTAAGGGCAAAGTTAAACTTCGTAAGAAAGAGAAGAAGAACATTGCCGTTGGACAAGCGCACATCAAGAGCACATTCAACAACACCATCATTTCTATTACTGACCCAACGGGCGCAGTTATTTCTTGGTCATCATCTGGTCAAGTTGGCTACAAGGGATCACGTAAGTCCACACCATTCGCGGCTCAACTTGCCGCTGAATCAGCAGCTCGTCGCGCTCAAGAGCACGGCTTGAAGAAGGTAGATGTTTTCGTTAAGGGCCCAGGCTCTGGACGCGAGACTGCAATTCGTTCATTACAAGCAGCCGGTTTGGAAGTTGGTGCCATCTCTGATGTCACACCAGCACCCCACAACGGATGCCGTCCACCAAAACCACGTCGAGTTTAAGGAAGGAAGAGAATAAATGGCTCGTTATACCGGAGCAGACTGCAAGCGTTGCCGTCGCGAAAAAGTAAAGCTCTTCCTTAAGGGCGCAAA
>WLMD01000138.1 GCA_009700405.1 Actinomycetota bacterium
GGATTACTTGGGACCATTCCTGTTATTGATAAGAGCACCCGGCCAGTGAATCGTTCGGGCGAAGGCTCAAAATTAGGTAACGGGTTAGGTAATGGATCAAGTAATGGATCAAGTAATGAAGTTAGTGGATCTAATCCACCCGCTGCTGAGGAAATCTTGGGTGTTCACAACACTCCTCGCGAAATCATTGAAGGGTAATTCCTTAGGTCTATGAAAGACCGCTCAACTACGCATGTGTAGGTTGGGGATAACAATGTCGAATTGTCGGTGGCTCTGGCGATTCTTGGAACATGCAAAAAGTTGAGGCCATCCGCACAATAGATCCGCTCTCTGAGCGCGTGAGCCAACTTCTTGCTGCGACTCCCGGGATTGAAGTACTGGGCGCTTTGATTGAGGTCGATCCATTTACATTGACACAATCTTGCCGAATCGATTACCTCTCTGCCCTAGAGCGTCAAACAAGTTGGTTGCAGGCTGCAATGCAGAGGGCGATTGTGGCCGTTGCCGGAGATGAGCCATCAAAGGCTGATGACATGTGGTCGGGTGTGGATGATGCTGAGCGCGAGGAAGTTGCATCCGCGCTAAGACTTTCGGGATCCACTGCGCAGATGCGTATTGATGTGGCCCGTACTTTGGTAAACCATTTGCCTGATGTATGTGCAGCATTGTCAACTGGTGAAATATCTCCAGCGCATGCAACGGTAATTGCACGAGAAAGTGCCTCGGCGATCCGCGATGGACTTTCGGAGTTCGCTATTTATCAGATTCAAGAACGCGCACTTGCGTACGCGGAATTTCATACTCCTGCTCAAGTTGCACAAAAAGTGCGCACAACGCTTGCGCAATTTGCACCGGAGGAATTCGAAATAGTTGTTGCCAAGGCACGGGATACGCGAAGAGTTTCTTGCTACAAAGAGGCTGATGGCATGTCCACAATCATTGCAATTTTGCCCGCTGCAGATGCGCAGATGGTGATGTCAGCAATTGAGAAGTTTGTGGTTCGCGGAAATATTAGGGCAGGCGTAAGGCTTCAAAGGGAAAGCGGCGCAGGTATGGGAATCAATGCCGAGGACGGAGCAATCGACGGAGCAATCGACGGACGAAGCATGGATATGAAGCGAGCCGATGCGCTCACCGCGATTTCAACGTGGGCACTTGCACAAAGTGGCGACGTGGTTGCTCCTCATCGTCGTCCCATTACCGTGAATGTGACGGTTGATCTTCCAACACTAATGGGACTTGCAGAAAACCCAGGCCAGCTTTCAGGTTATGGCGCCATTCCTGCATCTCTTGCCCGCTCATTAGCATCTGATGGAAAGTGGCGACGCTTTATTACTGACCCAACCACTGGTGCACTTTTGGATTACGGTCGTGAAAGTTATGAACCACCTCAAGCGCTTGTTGATTTTCTTATAGCGAGAGATCGAACGTGTAGGTTCCCGGGTTGTCGAGCCCCTGCGCGATTATCAGATTTGGATCATGCGCAAAGTTGGGAAAGTGGTGGCAAAACTTCGGCGCAAAATCTGGGAGCGCTCTGTCGGCGACATCATCAACTGAAAACACATGGCGGTTGGAAACTCCAAAGCAACGTCGATGGGTCTTGCAACTGGACCTCACCCGAAGGCAAGAGCTACACCGTTCCTTCCCGTGACGTGCTTGAAGCCGTTTAACTCAAGCCGTTTAACTCAAGCCGTTTAACTCAAGCCGTTTAACTCAAGGAATCACTCAGAAAATCCCCTGAATATCCGCCATACTTCACCAATGATTTGGTGGCCTACAGAGATTCCGACGTTGCACCATGGCCTCACCACCCTTCGTCCACTTCAAGCAAGCGATATTCCTTTGATTTATGAAGCTCTTCAAGATCCACTGATTCCTCTATTCACAACCATTCCAGCTGGTTACACATTGGCTAATGCTGAACACTTTGTTAACGAGCGATCTCCAATTTCATTTATGGATAGAAAAGAAATTGCTTTTGCAATAGTTCATGACGGAACTTTTGCGGGAGTCATTTCACATCACTCCATTAACCACTCAGATCATGTTGCTGAAATTGGTTATTGGATGGCTTCTCATATGCGTGGCAAGGGAATAGGGACAACTGCCGCAAAACTGATTACCGAATATGGCTTCACGACAATGGGCTTCAGACGGATTGAAGGAATCGTTGATGTTGAAAACGGTCCATCTAGGGCACTCCTGATATCTGCGGGCTACGAGCTTGAAGCAATCATGCGCAAGAAAGTAACGCGCATTGATGGCCGCCAAGTAGATATGGCTCTCTTCGCAAAAGTCATCTAGACAAGAACTTGCTGCAGTGGGCACGGACCGCGACGCGAAAGTCATTTAGTCGCAGGCGCACTGCATTGGGCGGGACCCTCTACGGCACAATCGAGTAATTAGCCTTACACTTCCTCCACTATGCAATCACTCGCGATTCTCGTTGCAATCCTCTTCTTATCAACACTCTTGAGCGGACCTGCGGCATTTGGACTTACTTTTCTACACCCAAAATCGCCTCAAATTGAGATCCTAAGAAAAGTTGGCATTGGACTTTTAACGATGTGGGGAACTTTATGCGGGGTCCAATTCACCATGGCGCACGTTCCGTTTCTCGTGCGAATGATTGGTGTCTGTAGTCTGGTTATTTCCCTGTATACAGTGAAGAAGGAATTCGGCGGACCTAGGAAGCTCAAAGAAAAATAGCGACCAAGGGAGATTTTTCATCTCCCCCAGCCGCTATTTCGCTAAGAAATTGCTTTACTTGTTCAAGAAATTAAGCAACGTCCGCACTGCGGATTGCTGAAAGTTCGAATTCAAGGTTGATCTTTTCGCTGACAAGAACTCCGCCACCATCTAGTGGAGTGTTCCAATTAACGCCCCAGTCGGTGCGATCAATTGTGGTCTTGCCTTCGAAACCAATGCGAGTGTTTCCCCATGGATCAACAGCTGTTCCAGTGAAATCAAAATTCACAGTTACAGACTTGCTGATTCCCTTAATTGTTAAATCGCCTGTTACAGCATAAGCATCACCATTCTTGGCAGCTGATGTTGAAACGAATGTGATTTCTGGGAATTGAGCCATGTCGAAAAAGTCATTGCCCTTTAGGTGGCCATCACGGTCTGCGCTGCGTGTATCAATGCTTGCAGCCTGAATTGTTAGTTGAACCTGTGAATTAGCAGGATTTTCGAAGTCGATAAGTCCTCCGCCAGAGAACTCATTGAATGCTCCGCGAACCTTTGTAACCATTAGGTGGCGAGCAGTAAAGCCGATTTGGCTGTGGCTGGCATCGACAGTGTATGTACCCGTAAGAGATGAAGTTGTTGCAGTTGTCATGAAAGAAGGCTCCTTATAGATGTATTTAGTCCTGATTAAAAGTGAATGAGGTCTAGTCAGATGGGCGATGGATGGATGGTTGGTTGAAACTTTGATTATATTAGTTGAAAGTTCAACTATCTACAAATCGAAGGGTCTATCGAGGAACGGCCGAGCGTGGTTGGGCTATGCGAATAGCTCTGATGTGATTTGTGGCTAAATGCATACGCCGAAATGCCTTATTGCAAATTGTTTGCGGAAAGAGTTTCGTACTCGCGTTTAGTTAGAACGAGTGGAGGTGCCGGGAATCGAACCCGGGTCCTTCGGTACCAAAACAGGGCTTCTACGGGCGTAGTGCGTTTGTCGTTTTCTCAGTTCCGGATCTCTTACACACAAGTACCCGACGAACTCATTTGCGAAACTGTTCTCTGGTGTTGTTCGCAAAGCCAACACCATGAAAAGCCCTCTTACGGCGCTAGGTTCCGAATCGAAGGCTCACTCGGGCTAACGGATCACGAGGCTAGCTTATGCAGCTAGGGCGTAATCAGCGGCAGTTGTACTGGCGCTTAGTTTTTTGCACAGGTTATTGGTTAACGAGATCATCCTGGCTTCCTCGGCCCGCTTCCCCTGCCCCAACATCCAAAGTCGAGACCGTTCACCCCC
>WLMD01000139.1 GCA_009700405.1 Actinomycetota bacterium
ATTTTGGGACCCATTGATTTTGCCGTTTCCGAAGGGGAGCGTTGGGTCATTCTGGGGCCTAACGGAGCAGGCAAATCCACGTTATTGAAATTACTTGCAGCAATGAGTTTCCCAAGTTTTGGTTCAGTTGAAATACTTGGTGAGATATTGGGCAAGGTTGATGTATTCGAGTTACGGCCTCGAGTTGGTTTCTGCAGCTCTTTATTGGCTGAAAATATTCCCGAGGATGAGTTAGTACGTGATGTTGTGCTAACTGCGGCCTACGCGATAATAGGACGCTGGAACGAAGATTACGATTTATGGGATGAATCGCGCGCAGTTGCGCTATTAACGACTTTTGGAGTCCGTGATTTAAAGGACCGCGAATTCAGAACACTCAGCGAAGGGGAGAGAAAACGCGTCCAAATATGTCGCGCACTCATGGCCGACCCAGAGGTTTTACTTTTAGATGAACCAGCTGCTGGTTTAGATTTGGGTGGCCGTGAAGATCTGTTGAGTCGATTTGCTGCTTTTTCTAGAGATACGAGTTCGCCCGTGACGATTCTGGTTACGCATCACATTGAAGAGATACCAGAAGGTACAACCCACGCCCTCTTGATTAAAGATGGAGTAATAGCCGTTTCTGGTCCTGTTGCCCAGGTGATTACAAGTGAACATATAAGCGCTGTTTTTGGCCTTCCGATACATGTAACTCAAGAAGGTTCACGTTTCTTTGCCCGCGCACAATAAATAAGGCCCGAGATGATTTCCATCCCGGGCCTTACTCATTAATTATCTTTTGTTATCCAACCCATGTGTTGATAGGGCCAGATAAGAAGTAGATAATAAATAGACCAGTTACCAACATCAACAGAGGATGAATTTCCTTGCGTCGACCTTGGACCATTCGAATTACTACGTGTGAGACAAATCCTGCACCAATTCCTACTGAGATGCTGTAGGTAAATGGCATCAAGATGATTGTTAAGAATGCAGGAATTGCGATTCCCAAATCTTCCCAATCAATACCTTTGATCTGAGTCATCATTAAGAATCCAACAATGACAAGTGCAGGAGTTGCTGCTTCGTACGGGATAACAGCTACAAGAGGTGCTAGGAAGGTTGTCAACAAGAAGCAAACACCTGTAACAACTGATGCGAGTCCTGTACGAGCGCCTTCACCGACGCCTGAAGCCGATTCAATGTATGAAGTGTTAGAGGAGATGCTTGCTGCGCCTCCGGCTACTGCTGCAAGTGAATCTACGAAGAGAATCTGTTCGGTTTTAGGGATATTGCCTTGACCATCAACAAGGCCGGCTTCGTGTGCAATAGCTGTAACCGTTCCGACCGTATCGAAGAAATCCGAAAGCAAGAGTGTGAATACGAGCAAGATTGCTGATATCGCAGAAACTTTGCTAAAGGAACCAAGAAGATTGAAATTCCCTAATAATCCAAAATCAGGAGTTGCAATAATCTTTGTAGGAACAGCTGGAACGTTCAGTCCCCAACCCTTTGGATTTACCTGATCTGGTGCAGTGAAGTTAGGACCGATCTTGAAAGCAGATTCAATAGCGACAGCTGCCACGGTAGCCATAGTGATACCGATGAGAAGTGCGCCCTTAACCTTCTTTACCAAGAGAGTAATCATGAGGAATAGGCCAAATGCGAAAACAACAATCGGCCATCCAACGAGTGTTCCGCCATCGCCGAGTGTCACAGGTACTGGACCTTGACCGGTGCGGCGAACGAATCCTGAATCAACAAGACCGATAAGTGCGATGAACAATCCGATACCTACTGAAATCGCAATCTTTAATTGCTGAGGTACGGCTTTAAATACTGCGGTTCTGAATCCGGTAAGAACGAGGACCGTGATAATCAAACCTTCCAGAACGATGAGTCCCATCGCATCCGCCCACGTCATCTTTGACGCTATGCCAACTGCAACGAAGGTGTTTAGTCCAAGTCCGGTAGCAAGTGCCATTGGAAAATTCGCGACTAGGCCCATAGCAATTGTTAATACGCCTGCAACGAGTGCAGTTGCTGCAGCAATCATGGCTAGATTTGGATGGCTTCCATCGCCTCCCAGGAATTTCCCATCTGCGTCTTTTGCAAGACCGATGATGAGCGGATTAAGTGCAACGATGTAAGCCATTGTGAAGAAGGTGACGACTCCACCTCGAACTTCACGGCCTACAGTCGAGCCACGTTCTGTTATTTTGAAGAAAGTATCGAGCATGACGATCCCCTTACTGATTTTGATGACGGTGGTGGTTGCGACACCGTGTGATTTGACGGCTCCACAAGCCGGGGGAAGATGAAGCGGACGCTACCCTCGATGGATTATTACTGGCGGGTAAGGCGGGCGAGTATTCCGCACGAAATTGCAACTGATTGTCCGATTAGTCCGGCAAAGAGAGCCGTGCCAAGCCCAATTCGCCCACCCAGAAGGCCGCCTACGACCAAAACAAGCGCTTCGATGCCTAATCGAACCCGTCCGACGCGAATTCCGGTCTTTTGATGGATTCCAGTCATCAATCCATCGCGCGGGCCAGGCCCTAAACCACACGTGATGTAGAGAGCAGAGGCAACTCCAACGCTGGCAATTCCTAAAAGAGCAAATACGAGGCCAAGCCAGAAATTACTTTGCATCGGAATGTGATCAACGCCAATTTGAAGAAATAGTGCAATAACGATGATATTGAGAATGGTTCCAAGTCCAGGTCGCTCTCGGAGGGGAATCCATAGAAGAAGTACCGAACAACTTATATAGAAAGTTGCCCAGCCCAGCGATAGCCCTGATTTGAGCTGAACGCCTTGGGCAAAAACCACCCACGGCGAATTACCCAAATGCGATTGCACGAGTAACGCTTCACCGACTCCAAAAAAAGCAAGTCCGAGAGTTAAAATGGCAAGCCTAAGAGGCGAAACGTCCCATCGGTGTCGTGCTCGCCAAGGAGTTACGGGAATAGTTCTATGTGGTCGCAACCAATGGATGAGGGACTCGTAGATATTTCTTTCCTCGGACATTCAGGCAGGATAGCCCATTGGCCTGTCCGTAGGTTGTAAAGGCTTCCGCTAGCATTGCAAACCTTATGGATCTCTCATACGCGCAAGCAATAATTACTGGATTTATCCAAGGCATTACCGAACTTTTCCCTGTTTCGAGTTTAGGGCATGCCGTATTGGTGCCTGCTTGGGTTGGTGGATCTTGGAAAGCGCTGACTACTGGCGCTAACTCACCATATTTGATTATTACTATCGCTCTGCACTGTGCAAGTGCGTTGGCCTTGTTGTGGATCTTTCGCGTGCGCTGGTTTGGCTTGATTGCGGGGGGATTAGGTACCCTCAAGAAAAAACCGAACCCCGAAGGTTCGCTCTTTTGGTTAGTAGTTCTCGGCACGATCCCTGTAGCAGTACTCGGATTGATATTTGAAAAATCTTTGCGAGAGTTATTTTCTAACCCGTTTGCTTCGGCAGCGTTTCTAACTATCAACGGAATAATTTTAATTATAGCCGAACGCTTTTCCCGAAAGACAACGACTTCTGACTCGATTATCGAGGAAGACTCAGAGATCCTTTCTCGTGTTTCCCCCAAAATTGCACTCTCTATTGGCTTAGGACAGTCGCTAGCGCTCTTCGCCGGTATTAGTCGTTTCGGTATCACTATGAGCGCCGGACTAGTTCGCGGGCTCTCTCACAAAGCCGCTTCGGACTTCGCATTCCTTTTGGCCCTTCCTGTCATTCTTGGCACATCAATTATTAAGTTGCCAAAGCTATTTGCTCCTGAATATTCGCATCTGATTGGACCAATCTTGGCTGGTTCAGTTACTTCATTTATCTTCACGTATGCATCTGTTAAGTTTCTTGTTAAGTGGTTCAAGACTCGCACTCTCTACCCATTCGCTATCTATTGCCTTGTTGTTGGAGTTGCGTCTTTGATTCGGTTTGCATAATGTTTCCTGGAATTGG
>WLMD01000014.1 GCA_009700405.1 Actinomycetota bacterium
ATGTTCACTTGTAATCACCTGGGCAACAGGACCAGAAACGGCTATTACTCCATCTTTAATCAAGAGGGCGTGGGTTGTACCTTCTGGTATCTCTTCAAGGTGATGCGTAACCAGAATCGTCACGGGGGAACTCGTATCTCTAGAAAAAGCAGCAAATCGACTCAATAGATCTTCACGACCACCCAAATCCAAACCAGCCGCCGGTTCATCCAAGAGTAAAACCTCTGGGTCGGCCATGAGAGCGCGACATATTTGGACGCGTTTTCTCTCCCCTTCGCTGAGTGTTCTGAATTCGCGGTCGTTTAAATCACGGACTCCAAAAGTCGTTAATAGCGCAACTGCGCGGGATTCATCCCATAGATCATAATCTTCGTTCCAGCGTCCTATTATCGCGTAAGCCGCAGTTAGCACAACATCACGTACTAATTCATCCTCGGGAATATTCTCGGCCAGTAACGAGCTGCAGAAACCAACTCGAGGACGTAACTCGAATACATCTACCTTGCCCAATATCTCACCAAGTATTTCAACCGAACCAAAACTTGGGAAACTCATTGCTGCAAGTAACTTCAATAACGTGGATTTGCCTGCTCCGTTAGGCCCCAGAATGACCCAACGCTCCCCTTCGGAAACGGCAAAATCAATGGGTCCCAAAATCGTGCGTTCACCGCGTTGCACGGAAACGTTCTTTATTGAAAGAACTTTTTGACCACTCATAAGTACGTACAAGATAGTGGTAATTGTGCTTTAGCTACTGCATTTTCGCTATAAACTGGGCCAATGGCACAAGAAACCTACACAGGATTGATCCTACTTACTGGGGTTGATGCGCCCGGAATTACCCAAAAACTATTTGGGGCCCTATCCCCTTTTGCCGTCACCATTATTGATATCGAGCAAGTTGTAATCCGTGAACGGTTAATCCTTACTGCTCTCATCGGCCTCAACAAAGCCCATGCATCGGCGATCGAAGCCGACCTCAATGCTTGCGCCCAAGAGCTCGGTGTTGATATCGCTACCTCTTTTTCAGCAATGCAACCAGAATCTATTGCAGCAAAATCTGGACTCTTGCACATTGTTGCGCTAGCAAACCCCATGAAACCGGCTGCTGTCGCCGCTATTGCAGGTGCGATCTCCGAACACGGAGCAAATATCGAACGCATTCATAGAACTGCTTCTTATCCAATTACCGCCGTAGAGTTTGTTGTTTCGGGTGCAACACAGCAGGAAATACACACCCAGCTTTCGAAGATTTCCACAGAATACTCCGTCGATTTAGCAGTCCAAGAAGGCGGCCTGATGCGATGGGCTAAGAAATTGGTAATCATGGATGTGGATTCCACTCTCATTGCTCAAGAAGTCATTGAACTCCTCGCAGCCAGAGCAGGCGTGGCTGACCAGGTGATTGAAATTACTGCACGCGCGATGCGGGGAGAGATCGATTTCGAAGCATCACTTCGCCAACGTGTAGCACTACTTAAAGGACTACCTGCTCAAGTCCTACAGGATGTTCGTTCCGAGATCACACTCACACCAGGTGCCCGGACTCTCATTCGCACTCTCCAACGTCTTGGCCACACTGTCGCCATAGTCTCTGGCGGGTTCATTGAAGTTATCGAACCACTTATTAAGGAATTAGGAATCGAGCTATATCGGGCTAATTCTTTGGAGATAGTTGATGGATTACTAACGGGCACATTGCTTGGCCCAATCATCGATCGACCTGCTAAAGCTGTGGCATTGCGAGATTTTGCGAAAATAGCGGGTGTGGCGATGGAGCAAACAATTGCCATTGGCGATGGAGCAAACGACTTAGACATGATTACCGCTGCCGGACTAGGTATTGCATTCAACGCAAAACCTGCAGTACGAGCCGCCGCTGATAGTGCGGTATCGGCTCCTTACTTAGACTCCGTTTTATACCTCATGGGAATTGCTCGCGAAGATGTTGAAGAAGCCGACAATCAAAGTCTGCAGGCGTGAATATCCGTTACTAGAATTCCGCGTGCTCCCAAGGACCAGAGTTCATCCATTAAACGATTCGTATCCTTACGTAGAACCATTGCGCGAACGGCCATCCAGCCTGTCTTTTGCAAAGGAGAAATCGTCGGGGACTCCAATCCTGGAGTCATGGCGCAAGCAAGTTCCAAACGCTCTTGAGGAACGTCGTAATCCATGAGTACATACTGTCTAGCCGTTACAACACCCTGCAATCGTCGAATAAGGATTTCCAGCACACCGCTAACTTCGCTCTCCTTACGATGAATGAGAACTGCTTCACTCTTTAAAATGGGATCTCCAAAAATCTTTAGACCCGCTTGCCGAAGTGTGCTTCCAGTGCTCACAACATCAGCAATAAGATCTGCCACTCCTAAGCGAACGCTGCTTTCTACCGCTCCATCTAATCGAACAACTGTTGCGGAGATACCAGCCTTAGATAGGTAATCTTCAACGAGCCCTGGATATGCGGTAGCAACGCGCTTGCCCGCAATATCGCCAAGAGTCCATTCTTTATCTTGGCTTCCCGCGAATCGAAAGGTCGATTGACCAAAATCTAGTTCTAATATTTCCTCCGCGGCAGCCGCTGAATCAATGAGCAAATCTCGACCTGTGATTCCCGCTTCTAATTCACCAGAGCCCACATAAAGCGCAATATCCCTAGGTCGCAGATAGTAAAACTCTACGTCATTGTCGGGATCCAGCAGGACTAAATCTCTCATGTCGGTACGCTGGCGATAACCAGCCTCTCTCAAAATTTCGGTCGCAGAATCAGAAAGAGAGCCTTTATTGGGAATTGCAATTCTTAACATTTCACTCCTACAAGTATTTGTAAACGTTTTCGAGAGAAATCCCTCTGGCGATCATCATTGTCTGCACGTTATAGAGCAGCTGACTTATCTCTTGCGCCAAAGCATCATCGCCTTCGTGTTCTGCGGCAATCCATACTTCACCGGCCTCCTCCAAAATCTTCTTTCCGATTTCGTGAACGCCGGCATCAAGCAATCGAATAGTTCCAGAACCCTCCGGACGAGTCTGTGAAATCTCTTGCAACTGCGCCCAAAGGTCCTCGAATGTCTTCATGCCTCTACTTTACTGGAAGCATCAATCTCTATGCGTACTCATTTAGCGTAAAACCTTCTCTAGTTTGCTAATTCGTAGCCACGATATGAATCCCCACACCACAAAGGGAAGATAAATCGCATACAGGGTGCCAGTTGGGTAATAGCCATTCTTGAATGCGAAAGGCACTCCAACGGCGTCAACAGCAATCCATACCAACCAGAATTCAACGTAGCCACGACTCATTCCATACGTTGCTAACGCCGTACCGGTGAAGATCCATGTATCTACGCGCAACCAAGCCCCAGATTCACCTAAGGCTTTAAAGATGTAATACGAGATAACGTAGAAGACGATAATCGCAGGAATCAAGTAAGCCTTCTCATTTCGAGTAGTCCATCGAGGGCTCACTGCAGGACGAGAATTATCTTTGGATCGCAAACTCATCCAACGAATCCATCCGTAAACACTGACGATAATCAAAAGGAGATTGCGGCCAGCTTGCCCGTAGAAATTCGCGGTATTAGTGGTGGTGTTAAAAACCGCTCCGAGAAAGACAGTGAAAAGTAGTCCGTCTCCAATAATGCCGATAGGCCACGCACTTACCTTGCGGCGCATCCCCAGAATTGCACTGGCAAGACCGAATGAGCCACCGATAATTTCACGCCAATAGATGGCCTTTGAGCCAAAGTGAACTTGTTCATTAAGTAACCAATTGATAACTGACATTTTTCCCTTTCGTAGAAACGCAAAAGGGGGGCAAACGCAAAGCACTCAAGGAATAGGTAGGCAGAGCCAACCCATTCAATGTGTCCCTTTATCCAGACTCTAACTGTCGGTCTTGGAATTTCGCCAAGTCAACCGATCACTGGATGTGATCGGGTCGCGGACTCTCACCGCCGGTTCGGATTTACACCGACCCCCGGAACAACGTCCCTAGTCTTCCACAGCTTGCGCCAAAGCGCGCAATTTAGTGACCATCAGCGCTGGATCATCGGCTCTAAAGACTGCGCTGCCTGCAACGAAAGTATCTGCCCCTGCGCGAGTTGCCATTTCTATGGTTTCAAGAGAAATGCCGCCATCAACCTGTAACCAAATTGGTCGATCACCAATAATGCGCTTTGTTCGAGTTACTTTCTCCAACATATCGCTCATAAAGGATTGGCCACCAAACCCTGGCTCGACAGTCATAATCAAGAACATATCCACTAGATCAGTCACTTGTGCGTATTCGGCAATATCAGTTCCAGGTTTAACAGCTAAACCAGCACGAGAGCCCGCTTTTCGAATCGCTCGCAAAGTTCCCGGAACATCCTGTGTCGCCTCAACATGCAAGGTAACACTCGCGCAACCTATCTCGGCATAAGCAGGAGCAACGTTATCGGCATCTAAAACCATCAGATGAGCATCTACTGGTAGAACACTCTCTTTGATGATCTTTGCAGCAGTGTCAAAATCAAAAGTAAAATTTGGAACAAATTGATTGTCCATAACATCAAGATGCACTAAATCTGAAACCGAAGCGATCCTACGGATTTCATTATCCAGGTCATCCAAATTTGCGTTGAGAATACTTGGCGTAATTCGAATCTCGCGCGGCATGGGGTGATTCTATAGAAAGGACTATGAAACTCGGCGAAAAAGGGCAAGGAACATCGCATCTGTTCCATGCCTATGCGTCCATAATTGCATTGATTGGCCCGAAGTAGCCCCTTGTAGATTAGCGGGCAGGTAAGGAGCCACATCAATCTGGCTAATACCTGGATGGCGCTTAAGCGCAGAATTCACTTGCACTTTAGTCTCGGCTAAATGCGGTGAACACGTTGCATAGGCAATTACTCCCCCAACTTCGGTTACTCCTATAGCGCTATCTAATAACTCACCTTGTAGTTGCGATAGTCCGGCTAAATCAGATGCCTTGCGTCTCCATCGAACCTCTGGTCGTCGCCTTAGCGCACCTATGCCAGTGCATGGAACATCTGCAATCACGGCACCAAACATTTCATCATGATCGGCAATGGCGCGCCCATCGCCAACCCATACTCGACCCTTGGCCACAACTTGCTCTACAAGATTTGCTCGAACATCAGAAATCTCATTGGCGGTAAAAGATTTATCAGTCTCAGCGGCGATACTTGAAATCAGCGCTGCTTTGCCACCAGGTCCTGCACATAGATCCAGCCATGACTGCTGTGCTTGTGCTGCTTGTGCAAATACATGTGCGACCAATTGAGAACCTTCATCTTGAACACCGGCATAGCGCGTACGAATAAGATCAAGGTCACCCGGCATGCTTGGTGAAGATGCTCCGTATGGTGAATAGGGAGTTGCGATCCCTCCTAAATCAACTAACTCTTGCTGAGTAGATCGGCCCGGCCACGCAACAAGGGTAGGCACCGCAGGAATGTTGTTCGCTGCTAGAGCCAGCGCTACCTCATCACTCTCGCGCAGTAAATCAAAGTAGGCAGAAACAATCCATTCTGGATGCGAATAACGCACAGCGAGTTGCGCGATGCGATCTTCAATGGTGGCTAATGGCTCTAACCATTGCTCCAAAGTCTTTGCGCTCACTTTTCGAAGCAATGCATTGACATACGATGCCTTTGCCTCCCCGACAACTTTGCGAGCCAGCTCGACTGTCGCAGATACTGCCGCGTGTGTAGGAACTCGCATTTCAAATAATTGGTGTACTCCCAGGCGCGCGACATTTACGATTCCTGCATCGACTTCACTCCATGGGCGATCACTGACTTGTTGCAAGATCCAGTCATGCCGACCTTGCATTCTCAATGATCCATAAACTAATTCAGTAACAAAAGCTCTATCGCGAAGTTCTAAGTTGCTCTCTGATAAAGCCCTAGGAAGAATCAAATTTGCGTATGCCTGTCCCTGATTTACCTCGCTAAAAACTTGAAATGCGAGAACCCTGGAGGCATCGGGACGAGGTTTCTTGAAGGTATCGACGCCAGCTCGTGCTTGTTTACCCGTTGGATGAGACAAAGCAATTCCCTTCATGTAATCGAGCTCCACGAGCCCATGCTTGTGCCGTCATCGTATTCTTTCCTGAAGGCCTCACTTCATCGAGCCGTATAGCAGATTCTTCACCACAACCAATAACAACGTTTCCATCAATCAATCGAATTGAACCTGGCTTTAGGTCAGAAATATCTGCAATGAGCGCACTCTTTGCGATGATAATCGGTGCATCTCGCCAACTAGTCCATGCACCGGGTTCTGGAGTGAATGCGCGTATATTTCTCTGAACTTTTTCGGCACTTTGATTCCAGTCAATTTCCACCTCTGATTTACTAATTTTCGGAGCAAAGCTAATACCCGAAACACTTTGTGCAATCGGAGCGAAACCCATAGCAATCAAATTGAGAGTTTCCTCGATAGCCGAGGGCCCAAGGAGCGCCATATTGCGCAGAACATCACCTGCGCACTCTTCATCAGAAATCGCAATCTCTTTTTGTACATATATCGGGCCTGTATCCATACCTGCATCTAGTTGAAATACACTCACGCCTGAAATCGAATCTCCGTTCTGAATTGCTCTATTTACTGGAGCGGCTCCCCGCCATTTAGGCAAAAGAGAGAAATGGAGATTGATAAATCCATAACGAGGGATTTTCAAAACCTCAAGAGGCAATAAGACTCCATAGCCTATGGTTATGACAAGATCCAATGTCGAAATAGTTTCGACCATGTCATTGGGAGAAGCAGGTTTTATTACAGAAATTCCATGTTCTTCCCCCCATTGCGCCACGGGCGAGGACTTTAGATTACGTCCCCTGCCGGCTTGCTGGTCTGGACGGGTAATGATGACTTCGAATATGTTTTCGGAATCTTTGAGCCATTGCATTGTTGGTATTGCTACCGATGGCGTTGCCGCCACGCCTATACGCACTAAAAACTCCGGCCGAAAGTATCGTGAGGAGAAACTTTTACAATGGGCGAAATTCCCTGACTTGCCGCTACTCCAAACCATTCTGATTCGCGTATTTCTTTCATCGCGCTTTTTCTATCTTCTTTTGAAAGTTTATCTATGAAAAGAATGCCATCTAAGTGATCACTCTCATGTTGGAGCGCTCTGGCCAATAATTCGGTCCCTTCAACCGTTACAGGCTCCCCGTACATGTTCCACCCTTTGGCCACAGCACGAAACGCTCTAGGTGTTTCGTATCGCAAATCCGGGAAAGATAGACAGCCTTCTTCTCCCTCTTGCATCTCTTCACTCAAATCTAAAGTGGGATTAATAAGGTGCCCTAATTCATCATCAACATCCCAAACAAATACCCTCAGCGGCACGCCTATCTGAGGAGCAGCAAGACCTGCGCCAGGCGCTTCTTGCATGGTCTGGGTCAAATCGGCAACCAAGTTCCGTAATTCTTTATCGAAATCGACCACCAACGCACAAGGCGTCACCAGGACGGGGTCGCCAAAGAGGCGAATAGGTTGAATAGTCATGCGCCAATCCTACCAACTACGAAAGCGAATACGGGTCCACACGTATAAAGAGCAACTCTTTGCGAGAAATGTTGCGCCTGCGTTGAAATTCATGAAGGAAAGCGACCAACTCTTCAGCCTCTGACACTGGCGCTGCCAGCGAAATGCGAGAACGCGAGTCCTCGCCTTCATGCGGCCCAAGTATTTTCGTAGAGGATGGAATTCGTCCGTGCGATATCGCTGAAATCAAACCATTTTTGAACTCGATTGACTCTTTAGTATCAATTCCCACTGTGATGTATCGATAGAAAGGAGGAAGATTCAACTCATCTCGCTCGACCAGCTCTTTTCGAATCATTGGCGCTGGATTCCACCTCGTTAGCGCCGCAACTATTGGATGCGAAGAATCAATAACTACCGCTATTTCTCCCTCAGGTCTGACAAAAGAAGCGGTGGAGAAGAATACTTCTCTCGCATTTTCGTTAGCGCGCATATCTGTATGCCCAAAGAACTTAATGCCTTCAAGTAAGACCACCGCTGAATATCCGTTTTCAGCCAGAGGAACGGAGCCAGGCGTAGCCAGAACTAACGATGGCAGATCTGCAACACTTGCGAGTATCTTCTCGCCCGATGAACCAATCACTGGATAGTTAGGGAATGCCCGACCGATCTCTTCTGCAAAACGCTCTATTCCCCGTCCGGCAATATAGATTTCATCACTCTCGCACCACGAACACCGCCAATGCGAGTACACGGTATGACAAATTACGCAATGAGGATCTGCGCTCTTATTTTGTTGGGCCAAACGACCACCACAGGAGCAGATTGAAATATTCCTGCACTTGCGACATAAAACAGCCGATGCGTAACCCTTCCGAGGAACAAGAAAGAGAACTGGTCCACCCTTAAGGCCCTTGCGGACAACATCGAAAACCTTTGACGGAAGCAACTCCCCTAGCACTGGCTCGACCGCCTTGATGTTCATGCGGCACGAACTTTCTATGAGAGATAACCAACCCAAATCGATGAGTCGTCCCAGTTCAAGTGAAGGTGAGTATCCAACAAAAACAAGATCAACTAAAGATTTGCGAGTTCGAAGCAATGCCACATCTCGAACATTCCACCCTGGTGTTCGTGGTTCAAAATAATGCTCCGATGAGTCATTGAAGACGATTAAAGTAGAACCATTCTCAAGAGGCGTAAAGACAGAGCCTCGCAATCCAACTCCTATTCGAGCAGTTGCATATGTCATGCGTAAATAGTCCCGGTAACGATCCGAGCGCGAAGTATGCCCATCTAGTTGAGCTACGCGATCAGCTGGGTAACCTTGCTTATCCAATTCCTCAACTACCGCGATTCTCATTCGCTCATCAGGAACAACAAGAAGTACCTGACCATATCTGCTGCGTTCTATTGCTAGTTCTACCAGGGCTTGAGATGCAGACAAGGAAGGCGGTAAATGCCAATAGGACCTAACATTCTTCTTCTGCAATTCCGTAGGGAGCGTTGCATTGGCGTGAAATTCAACGCTCGAATCATTGATCGGGAAACTTTCCTTATCGACAAGGGCCACACGCGGCGGAATAGCACTTCTTACAACATCATAGGGAGCACCTGCCCATCGATTAGCAACATCGCTAAAGAGTTCCAAGGTTTCACCCGTCGCCACTACGTGTGGGGATAGAACCTTTGAGATCATTTTAAGAGGACCAGAGTTAGAACTCTCTGCGATTCTTTCGACAACCAAGCCTTCCTGCTTGGCATGACCGAATTCAACTTCAACTCTGCATCCTGTTATTGCGCTCTGAGACAAATTTTCGGGGACCAAGTAGTCATATGTAGAATCCAAATGGAAAACACCTGTATCCACGAGAACACGCGCAACCGGTAAATGACCGGCCGCAGGCAATGTTGCACTTCGACCAACCTGCGTTCGAAGTTTTAACGGCCGTGGGCTAACCACGATTAGATACTATTAATGCGCGGCGGCGCGCAGCGCGTCCACCCGATTAGTGGCTTCCCAAGTAAATTCAGGAAGTTCGCGTCCAAAGTGGCCGTAAGCGCTAGTAAGAGCATAAATAGGTCGTAGGAGATCAAGGTCTCTAATGATTGCAGCAGGGCGTAAATCAAATACCGCAAGTACCGCATCCTGAATCTTGGAAACGGGAATCGTTTCAGTTCCAAATGTTTCTACAAATAGGCCAACAGGTTGCGCTTTACCGATTGCGTAAGCCACTTGTACTTCACAACGACGAGCCAATCCCGCTGCAACAACATTCTTGGCAACCCAACGCATCGCATATGCGGCCGAGCGATCTACCTTCGAAGGATCTTTACCACTAAAAGCACCACCACCGTGTCGAGCCATTCCACCATATGTGTCAACGATAATTTTTCGACCAGTAAGTCCAGCATCACCCATTGGCCCGCCAATAACGAATCGCCCAGTTGGGTTAATGAGAATCTTTAAATCTTTTCTAGGCAAATCGATCGTATCCAAAATAGGGTTAATTACTCGAGCGATAACATCAGCCGTTAAAGTTTTCGCTACATCTACATCTGGCGAATGTTGGCTCGAAATAACAACGGTATCTAAAGCAACTGCTCGGTCACCCTCATAGGCAATTGTTACCTGTGTTTTTCCATCTGGGCGAAGATAAGGAAGGTCTCCATTCTTACGAACCTTGGAAAGTTGCTGGGCCAATTTGTGGGCTAATGAAATCGGAAGTGGCATCAATTCTTTTGTGTCATCGCAGGCATAACCAAACATCAAGCCCTGGTCTCCAGCGCCCTGTAAATCCAATGGATCTACCGAAGATGAAACGCGATTTTCGTAGGCATCATCAACGCCTTGAGCGATATCTTGAGATTGTTGACCGATGGAGATTGAAACTCCACAAGAATGACCATCAAAACCTTTTTCGGATGAGTCATAGCCGATATCCAAAACTTTATCTCGGACAATTCCCATGACATCGGCATACCCATTTGTCGTGACTTCGCCCGCAACGTGAACTTGACCTGTTGTTATGAGTGTCTCTACAGCAACGCGACTTGTTGAGTCTTGAGAGAGAAGAGAATCCAATATTGCGTCAGAAATCTGATCTGCGATCTTATCTGGATGACCTTCAGTTACTGATTCGGAGGTAAAGAGGCGCTGTGACATTGGGTTAACCTATCTGAAGTAGTAGGTGATCGAGTAATGCATTCGCGAGCGTGTCCTTTGAAACACCGACAAAGTTCACAGAAGATCCATCCTTTGCAATCAAGGTTCCTGATGTCTCTTCACTACCGAATATCGCTCCCCCCGAAACATCGTTGACGTATACAAGGTCGAGCCCTTTAGCAAGTAATTTTGACTGTGCGTTGGCTATCAAGTCACCAGTTTCAGCGGCAAAACCGACGATTCTTTGGCTGGGAGATTTCTTGCCAGCTAGCCCCGCCAATAGGTCTGGGTTGGAAACTAAAGTAATTTCGTGGAGATTGTCTTTCTTGATCTTTTCTTTACTGGAAGTCACTGGTCGGGCATCAGCAACAGCAGCGCTCATGATCAAAATGTCGCTATCTGGAAACTTTCGTTCCAGAGCCTCTCCCATCTCCTGCGTGCTCTCAACTCTTTCAACGCTCACTCCTGCAATATCCGGTAGCGATGAATTGGCTGCTACCAGGTGCACTGTGGCGCCTCGAGCAACGGCCGCAGCCGCGATGGCAAATCCTTGTTTGCCTGATGAGCGATTTCCGATGAAGCGCACTGGATCGATCACTTCTCGAGTACCTCCAGCGGATATGAGAATTCTCTTGCCTAGTAAATCTGCTTTCCTTCCAACAATCTCATGGAATCTTTCAAGAATTCGCGCCGTCTCCGGGAAACGACCCTGTCCGCTATCGCTACCTGTGAGGCGACCCGTATCTGGTTCGATGATATGAAAACCACGTGATCGAAGCGTTTCCACATTTGCGATAGTTGCGGGGTTCTTCCACATTGCAGGATGCATCGCTGGCACAAGGATCTTTGGAGCCTCACTCGATAGGACCACATTTGTCAGCAAGTCATCGGCTCGTCCATGGGTTATTCGTGCGATGAGGTCAGCGGTGGCCGGAGCGATAATAATAAAATCTGCATTCTTGGCTAAGGTCACATGCGGAACTGTAGAAATATTCTCCCAAACCTGGGTGTAAACCGGTCTTCCAGAAAGAGCTTCCCACGTAGCGCTACCTACGAAATTTAAAGCAGCTGGCGTTGGCACTACCGTGACGAGATAACCATCATCTTGCAGCCGGCGAAGAAGATCACATGCCTTATATGCAGCAATGCCACCACCGATACCAAGAATGACTTCTCGGCCTGGCAGTGACATTGATGAACTATCTAGAATAATTATGCAGTTGGCTCGAGATTTTCCATCGTCAAGAGACCTTCGTTAATTTCACGGAGCGCAATTGACAAAGGCTTCTCGTGCACATGGGTCTCAACAAGGGGTCCAACATATTCAAGAAGGCCCTCACCTAGTTGGGAGTAGTACGCATTAATCTGACGGGCGCGCTTGGCTGCATAGAGCACGAGGCTATATTTAGATCCGCTCTTATCGAGAAGTTCGTCGATCGGTGGATTGGTTATGCCGTCCATGGAGCCCCTTAAATGGTTGAAATTAACAATTACGAGCGTGATGTGCGGGCCAAGGATAGCAGTGCATCGACCACCTTCTCGACCTCATCGTTGACTAAGACAATGTCGAACTCTTTTGCCGCTGCCAGCTCAGTTTGAGCCAGTTCTAAGCGTTGAGCCCTACGTTCTGGGGTATCAGATCCTCGACCTTCAAGACGAGAGACCAAGTCCTCCCACGTAGGAGGCTGCAAAAAGACCAAGATCGCTTCACTACTGTGAGCGCGAACTTGTCGCGCTCCCTCTATCTCAATCTCAAGAAGGACATTTCGGCCATGAGATAGCGCCTCCTCCACGGCTGCCGCAGGCGTGCCGTATCTGGCACCGGCGAATGCAGCCCACTCCAAGAATTCATCAGCCGCGATACGGCGATCGAACTCTTCTTGCGAGATAAAGAAGTAATCAACGCCATCGCGCTCGCTCGCTCGCGGTTGGCGAGTTGTCGCAGAAACACTGACTGAAAATTCTTTGCTCTTTCGTAGCGCATTTGCAACTGTACTTTTACCAACTCCCCCAGGACCTGAAAGGACGATGAGGCGACCTCGGCTCGCTGACATTGTCGTCGTAACAGAATGCGAGAACTCCTCACGCAAGGCAGAGCGTTGATGGATTCCTAAACCTTGAAGTTTTCGTGTAGTTGAAATTCCCAACTTCTCCAAAATAGCCAGAGCCCTGATGCGACCTAAGCCAGGAATGGATTCGAGAAGTTCGAGTACCCGCATTTTCGCGACAGCTTCATCTTTTGTTGCCAAATCCAAAATCTCGCTAATAGTGATTGAGCCTTCTCGAACTTTACTCTTTGCCAAGGCTCGTGTTCGACGCGATGTTGTTGCTTTTGCCAATGCAGCGGCACGTTGCTCGGGAGTCAACACGGGAGGTAGCGCCATGACTAAAACCTATCTCTTATGAGGAGATTATTTAACCTGATCGGCTAGTGCCTGCGCTCGAGAAGCTAGCGCCTGCGCTCCTTGGGCCCAAAAACGAGTAATTGGCCGTCCAATAACTAAATACGTTGCGCCGGCATTCATCGCTTGCGCTGGACTCATAATTCGTGTTTGGTCATCCCCGCCCGCTTCATCTGAGGGCCTAACACCTGGCGTAATAATCGTCATTTCTGGGCCAACGGCTTGGCGAATCGCGGCAATTTCTAATGGTGAACAGACAATGGCTCGTGCGCCAGATTCTTTTGCTAGACATGCGAGCTTCACTGCTGAATCCAGTGCGCCATGAGCAAATCCAATTTCCTGCAAATCCGCATCACCCAAGGAGGTAAGAATCGTAACCGCAGTAATCTCAACGCTCGGTGCCTCTGCAACTGCAGCCTGGATCATCGCTCTACCGCCCGATGCGTGAACAGTTAAAAAGCGCGGTGTTAAGCCAACTACTTGACGCACCGCTCCCGCCACGGTGTTGGGAATGTCATGCAACTTCAAATCGAGAAAAAGATCAGCATCTGTCATTTCTCGTAGACGAGCAACACCCTCATATCCAAATCGGGCGAAAAATTCCAAACCTAATTTATAGGCTGCAACCGATCCCTGAGTTGCTTGAATCCATGCTGATGCTATTTCAAAATCCGGGGTATCTACAGCCAAAATAATAGGAGATTGCGATTTCACGAGGCATCCTCACCCGGTGCGCTCTGCGAATCTCGGTGAGCAAAGCCAACAGCAGAACGCAAAGAATCAAAGCCTCTTTCTAGAAGAAGTCTCTCCAGCTCTGTTTGCACATCAATAATCGCATGAGGATTTCCAAAGGAAGCGGTACCGACGCTCACTCCACTGGCACCAGCCAAAATCATTTCTAAAGCATCTCGACCTGAGCGAACTCCTCCCATACCCAGAATAGGTAGCTTTGGGATCGCTTCGTGCACTTGATAAATCGCACGAACGGCAACAGGGCGGATGGCGGGACCAGAAAGGCCTCCAGTTTTCCCACCCAAATGTGGGCGCATCGTGTCGATATTTATAACCATTCCTAAAAGAGTGTTAATGAGTGCAACACCATCTGCTCCCGCATCTACAACACCTTTGGCAATCGAAACTATGTCAGTAACATCAGGTGAGAGTTTGGCAATGATGGGCAAGTCCCCGCCAATAATTCGTCGAACACCATCAATAACTGCACGTGAACTATCTAGATCGCATGCAAAAACTAACCCTCTATTTTCCACATTAGGACAAGAGATATTAACTTCAAGAGCGGATATTCCCGGAACCGAACGTAAGCGCCTTGCTAGCGTTGCGTATTCTTCGACGGTCTCTCCAGCAATGGAAACAATTACTCGTGCATTGTTTTCCACTAACCAAGGAATATCGTTGGCAATAAATGCATCAATTCCTGGACCTTGCAACCCAATGGAATTGAGCATCCCACTTGGCGTTTCTGACATACGTGGAGTGGGGCGTCCTAAACGTGGTTTGAGCATTATCGATTTGGTTACAACGGCGCCAATACTTTTCAGAGGAAAAAATTGAGCTAATTCACGTCCGGAGCTTGCACATCCGCTTGCAGTAAAAAGTGGCGTCGGAAACCATGCAGCACCTAGTTTTGTGGAGAAATCAAATTCGGCACTCATGCTTTAACCTCTCTTCCTTGGCCAACAAGGTTCCAAGCAACTTTCGCGCCGTCCATGACAGGTCCATCAATACACGAACGTAACATCGCTATTGATCCATCATCTTTGGTGACAGGAAGAACGCAGGTCATGCATACCCCGATACCGCAAGCCATTGCCTCTTCAACAGCACATTGGTGGACTACTTCCATTGATGCGGCAATTGTTGAAATAGCTGACAACATCGCCATTGGACCGCATGAATAGATGACATCTATTTGATCCTGAGCGATGATTTCACGGAGCGAATCCGTAACACGACCATGAATTCCAGAAGTAGCATCTTCGGTGTAGATCTTTAACGAATTAACGGAACGCTTTCCCTCTAGCGGAGCGTAAATTTTTGGCGTTGAACTTGCGCCAAGAATCATATCTACTCTGCATCCACGCGCTTTTAAAACCTCAGCTAGACCAAATAGTGGTGCGGAGCCGTATCCGCCTCCTATCAACAGTGCATTCACTGGTTCCGTTGGAATGCCAAAGGCGCTACCCAGCGGCGTGACAATATCCAGAGTTGCACCCTCTTGTTGTGAGCACAGCCATCTACTTCCAGTGCCATGTGGTGCCACGATAAGTTCCATCGTTCCACCATATTCCCCGCGATCTGAAATCCGCGAGATGGCAAAAGCGCGCCGGAGGATCATTCCAGAATTTTCCCCGCCCACGGAAATCGCAACGAAATTTCCAGGATGGCAATGTTTAACCAGATCCCCAATGTTAAGCAAAATCTGATGATACTGGCCCACTCTTTTATTACTGAGCACATGTGCTGGAACTTGTTTGGCAAATCTATTTATAGTGCTCATATCAACTCAACCATTCTTGCAGCGACTTCACTGTTAAGGCGCCCTTTTGCAACGCAGCAATACCTGCGACTGCAGCGCTAAATCCCGCTGTGGTTGTGATGCAAGGAATCGAACGTTGAACAGCTCCCGTGCGGATGAGCCAACCATCATGACGAGTTCCTCGTCCAACCGGTGTGTTAATCACCAAATCAACTTCACCGGAGTTGATTAACTCCACTGCCGTGCGTTCTCCAAATAGACCTGGGCCTTCCGAATTCTTTCGAACAATCGCCGTCGTGATTCCATTTTCCAAGAAAAATGCAGCGGTACCAGCAGTTGCAATGAGAGAGAAGCCCAATTGTTGCAAAGCCTTGGCTGGTGCAATTCCATGTTTCTTATCTTTGTCAGCAAGAGAGATAAATACCTTGCCCGTAGAAGGCAAAGGACCGAATGCGCTTATCTGACTCTTGGCATAACTTTCACCAAACGTTGCGGCAATACCCATAACTTCACCGGTAGAGCGCATCTCTGGTCCCAAAACAGAATCTACTCCGCGTCCATCACTACGTCTAAAGCGATTCCACGGTAATACTGCCTCTTTAACGCACACTCCCCTAGGCGTTGCTCCACCAGAATGTGGGAGTAAGCCTTCATCCTTTAATGCAGCAATGGTGGTTCCCGTTGCAATACGAGCAGCGGCCTTCGCCAACTGGACTCCCGTTGCCTTACTCACAAATGGAACTGTCCGTGATGCGCGAGGGTTGGCTTCAAGAACATAAAGGACTCCATCAGTGAGTGCAAATTGAATGTTAATGAGACCGCGAACGCCTACACCCTCTGCAATCATCAAAGTGGCACGACGAATCTCTTCATTTTGTTCTGGTGTAATAGTCATTGCGGGGATCACACAAGCGCTATCACCTGAGTGAATACCTGCTTCTTCGATGTGCTCCATAACTCCGCCCAGAAAGAGTTCTGTTCCGTCATACAAGGCATCCACATCAATCTCAATCGCCGAATCCAAAAACCTGTCAACAAGAACTGGATGATCAGGAGTGATGTCAGTTGCACGTGAAATAAATCCACCCAAAGAAGAATCATCGTAAACAATTTCCATACCTCGACCGCCCAGAACAAAAGATGGACGCACCAACACTGGGTATCCAATACGACGGGCTATATCCAGCGCTTCTTGGTGTGTAGATGCCATGCCAAATGACGGAGCAGTTAAACCTTTTTCTGCCAGCATCTGTCCGAATGCGCCGCGCTCTTCCGCCATATTTATAGCCTCGGGGCTAGTACCTAAGATTGTTACGCCTGCATCTTTAAGTGCCCCAGCAATTCCCATAGGAGTTTGTCCACCCAACTGGGTAATGACTCCGAGTACTGGCCCTGCCTGCATTTCAGCATAAATAACTTCTAAAACGTCTTCAAGTGTTAGGGGCTCAAAATACAATCGATCACTCGTGTCGTAATCAGTGGAAACTGTTTCTGGATTGCAATTGATCATCACTGTTTCAAAGTCCATGCGTCGCAATTCGAAGGAAGCATGTACGCATGAGTAATCAAATTCAATGCCTTGCCCAATTCGATTCGGGCCACTTCCCAGGATAATTACCGCTGGTTTTGTACGAGAACGAACCTCTGTTTCTTCTTCGTAACTTGAATAGTGATAGGGCGTAAAAGCCTCAAACTCTGCCGCACACGTATCCACGGTCTTGTAGACAGGTCGAATCTGCAAATGATGGCGCATCTGTCGAACATCTAATTCAGAGATGCCCCTAATTTGGGCTATTTGAATATCCGAAAAGCCTAAACTTTTCGCTTCAAGAATCGAATCAGCATCCAACGCAATCGCACGGGCTAATTCTCTCGCCCCCGTGTTTATAGTCTCTATCTGATTGAGATACCACGGATCAATTCCGGTTGCCGCGTACACTTCCTTGATTGTTGCACCCAACCACAACCCTTGCTGCACCTGCTTTAAACGAAATTCTGTTGGAATCGCCATGGAGCGCAGCAGGGCTTCTTTGGAGAATTCTGCAACGTCAGTTGGAAATGAGAATGGGGCTTCTTTGCGCTCCAGCGAACGCATCGCTTTTTGCAAGGCTTCGGGGAATGAACGGCCGATAGCCATCGCCTCACCAACGCTCTTCATGGTCGTTGTCAGGCGCGGATCAGCATCGGGGAACTTTTCAAAAGTAAAGCGTGGCATTTTTACAACAACGTAATCTAAGGTCGGCTCGAATGATGCAGGCGTTACCTTAGTAATATCATTTTGAATCTCATCTAACGTATAACCTATTGCCAATTTGGTAGCAATTTTTGCAATGGGAAAGCCCGTAGCTTTTGAGGCTAAAGCACTCGAGCGCGATACTCGCGGATTCATTTCAATGACAATGATTCGACCATTTTCAGGATGAACAGCGAATTGAATATTGCAGCCACCTGTATCAACGCCAACTTCACGGATGATAAGAAGAGATAGGTTTCGCAACTTCTGGTATTCGACATCCGTCAAAGTCATCGCTGGCGCTACGGTAATTGAATCACCTGTGTGTACGCCCATCGGATCTATGTTTTCGATACTGCATACAATGACAACATTATCTTTGCGATCCCGCATAACTTCTAGTTCGTACTCTTTCCAACCAATAATTGATTCCTCTAGCAAAACCTCAGATGTCGGGCTATGTCGAAGGCCGGCGCCAGCAATCTGTTCAAGCTCTGCCTTCTCAAAAGCGATACCTGAACCTAGGCCACCCATGGTGAAGGAGGGTCTAACAACCACTGGGTAATTAAGAATCTCTGCCGCAGTAAAACACTCATCCATCGTGTGACAAATAATTGACTTAGAGGATTCTCCACCTACCTTTGAAACGATATCTCGGAACAATTCACGATTCTCGCCTCTCTCGATTGTGTCGACATCTGCTCCGATGAGCTTTACATTAAATCGTGCCAGAGTCCCGCGCTCGTGAAGGCCAATCGCCGCATTGAGAGCAGTTTGGCCACCAAGGGTTGCCAGAACTGCATCTGGTCTTTCAATTTCGATAACTCTTTCAAGGAACTCCGGGGTGATCGGCTCTATGTACGTTGCATCCGCAAATTCGGGGTCAGTCATAATTGTTGCTGGGTTGGAATTAACCAAAATCACGCGGATGCCTTCTGCTCGTAGCACACGACAAGCTTGCGTACCAGAATAATCAAATTCGCACGCTTGCCCAATAACGATTGGACCGCTGCCTATCACAAGAACACTTTTGATTGATTGGTCTAATGGCATTAGTGGTTCACCGGATTCTTTTCCATTAGCTCGATAAAACGGTCAAATAGATACGCCGCATCATGCGGGCCAGCGCCTGCTTCTGGATGATACTGAACACTAAATGCAGGTGCGTCCAGTAACTGTAATCCCTCGATCACGTTGTCATTAAGGCTCACATGCGTTACCTCGCCATGGCCATAAACCGTGGTGAAGACACCTTCTAATGGCGCAGTCAAAGCAAATCCATGATTGTGCGCTGTTATTTCAACTTTCTTGGTGGTTCGATCCATTACAGGTTGGTTAATGCCACGATGACCAAATTGCAATTTGTATGTTGAAAAACCTAAAGCTCTGCCAAGAATTTGATGGCCAAAGCAGATTCCAAATATTGGCATCCTTGACTCAAGCAACTGTCGAACAATCTCCACCACGAAATCCATTGTCGAAGGGTCGCCAGGGCCATTCGAGATAAAGACTCCATCTGGTTTAGCGGCAAGAATATCTTCCACGGTTGAGTTATAAGGCATCACATGAACCTCAACTCCACGTTCGGCGAGAGAACGAGGTGTAGCTGATTTGATTCCTAAATCCAGAGCCACGACAGTTAACTTCTTCTCGCCCTTAGCCTTGACTATATAAGTTTTGGGTGTCGAAACATCGGCAACTAAGAATGCACCTGACATGGCGCCACTCTTTCGTACCTCAATCACCATTTCTTCACGAGAAAGCTCTTGCCCTGAAAAAATACCGACTCGCATAGCTCCGCGTTTTCGCAAATGTCGTGTGATCGCGCGTGTATCGACTCCTTGAATACACACGATGCCTTGGGCAATTAATTCATCCTCTAGAGAACCTTCACTTCGCCAATTACTAACAATTGTAGAAGGATTTCGAACTGCGAAGCCGGCCACCCAAATTTTGCTTGACTCATTATCTGCCAGGTTAACTCCAGTGTTGCCGATATGAGGAGCAGTCATAATCACGACCTGCTTATGATAAGAAGGGTCCGTCAGCGTCTCTTGGTAACCGGTCATGCCGGTGGCAAATACCGCCTCACCAAATGTAATTCCCTGAGCAGCCCAACTCTTTCCTTCGAAAATGCGTCCATCATCAAGAACCAGAAATGCTTTAGGCATTGTTTCCTGCCTTCACTAATCGTGATTCAAGAACTGTTGGAACTCCATTGAAGAAAGTCGCAACAACTTTCCCCGGTAATTCCATGCCATGAAATGGTGTGTTCTTGCTTCGCGAAGAGACTAAATCACGATCTACTCGCCAGGATTGGTTCGGATTAATCACCGTAATATGAGCAGGTGAACCTAGCGTGATGCCTTGACCTTGAGCACTGTATCTTCCAATTCTCGCCGGAGCGGTGGACATTCTTTCCACTAGCGTTTCCCACGTCATCAAAGCAGTATCAATCATGGTCTTTTGAACAATAGATAGGGCAGTTTCGAGCCCAATCATTCCAAAGGCAGCATTTTGCCACTCACACTCTTTATCTTCAGCGGGGTGGGGTGCATGATCTGTCGCCACAATATCAATCGTTCCATCTGCCAAACCTTCGCGCAATGCCATAACGTCTTCTTCTGTACGCAACGGAGGATTAACTTTGAAAATAGGGTTGTACGTCTTGGCCATTTCATCAGTAAGAAGCAAGTGATGTGGAGTTACTTCGGCGGTCACTTCAATTCCTCGAGCCTTTGCCCACCTAATAATTTCTACGCCGCCGGCTGTGGTTACATGGCAAATGTGTAGACGTGACTTGACGTGATCAACTAAGAGAACATCGCGAGCGATAATTGCTTCTTCGGCAACGGCTGGCCAACCTTTTAGTCCAAGGATGGAGGAAATAATTCCCTCATTCATCTGCGCACCTTGAGTCAACGTTGGTTCTTGTGCGTGCTGAGCAATTACGCCATCAAATTGTTTGACATACTCAAGAGCTCTGCGCATCACCATTGGATCAAATACGCAATTTCCATCATCACTGAACACGCGTACTCGAGCAGCCGATTGCGCCATCGCTCCGAGTTCGGCCAGGGCTTTTCCGGCGATCCCTTGAGTTACCGCACCAATGGGGAAAACATCTACTAGGCCTGCACTTTGACCAAGGCGATAAACCTGCTCTACAACTCCCGCGGTGTCAGCCACAGGGAAAGTATTCGCCATAGCCGAGACAGCAGTAAAACCACCTTTTGCCGCGGCACGTGATGCTGAAAGGACCGTCTCGGAATCTTCACGTCCTGGTTCTCTCAAGTGAGTATGTAGATCAACGAGCCCTGGCAAAATCTTGCAACCCGCTACATCAATCTTTGAAGCTATTGTTAAGTCAGGGTGAGAGATGTTTTCGCCAATTCCAACAATTACACCATCGGAAATGAGTACATCTGCTCGCTGATTATTGGCTAGCGTTCCGCCAGTTAGAAGATATTTAGTCATGCGAGTAACCCTCCCTGTTCTTGTTGCGCTCCAGCAAGGAGTAAATACAAGACCGCCATTCGCACGCTCACACCGTTGGCTACTTGCTCGACGATAACCGATCTAGCGCTATCAGCGCACTCCGCAGTGATC
Organism: Actinomycetota bacterium; assembly: GCA_009700405.1. Taxonomy (GTDB): domain Bacteria; phylum Actinomycetota; class Actinomycetes; order Nanopelagicales; family Nanopelagicaceae; genus QYPT01. Next base: position 21,414 of record WLMD01000014.1, read on the forward strand.
TCCAGCCCACGATTCATAGGGCCCGGATGCATAATGATTGATGATTTCTTCATGAGGTTTAATCGATCGCGATTGAGTCCAAAGAAATGTGA
>WLMD01000140.1 GCA_009700405.1 Actinomycetota bacterium
GACTAACCCTCTCGACTCTTGAAAACTACCCAGAAGACACAACCCGTGTCGATTGAACTCAAGGGAGTGCAATAGATGAGAAAACGTCATTTTTACTCGGTGGGCTTGGCAGTCGCTGCCTTGCTTGCAACAACAGTAAGTAGTGTTACGAGTGCTAATGCTGCTTCAGGAACTTTGCAGGACATTCTTTCTCGAGGAAAGCTAATCGTTGGTACCGGTAGCGGTAACCCACCCTTTCACTTCCTTGATACTTCAGGAAAGCTTGTTGGAATGGATATCGACATTGCCAAGTTGATCGCTAAGGGACTTTTCGGCGATGAGAACAAAGTTGAATTCGTACAACAAGCTTCAGATGCTCGTATTCCTAACATCGTGACCGATAAAATCGACATCACATGCCAGTTTATGACCGTCACTGCTCTTCGCGCTCAGCAAGTTGCATTCACAACTCCTTACTATCGTGAGGGTGTTGGCTTGCTTCTTAAGAAGGGTGGAAAGTATAAGAATTACGCTGCACTATTGAAGGCTGGAAGCAACGTGAAGATTTCTATTCTTCAAAACGTTACTGCAGCTGACTACGTACACGCAGCACTTCCAAAAGCTAAAGTTCTTCAATTCGCTGAAACTTCACTAATTTATGCTGCAGTAGATGCCGGCCGTGCAGATGCAGCAGCATCAGATCAATCAGCAATTGCATGGTTAGTGGCACAGAGTCCAAAGAAGTATGCAGACTCAGGTTATGGTTGGATGCCACAAAGTTATTCATGCGCAGTGAAGCAAGGCGATCAGGTTTGGCTTAACTTCGTAAACCAGGTTCTCAATGAGGCAATGAGTGGAGTCGATTTCGATTCCTATGCTGCTTCATTTAAGAAGTGGTTTGGCGTCAAGCTAGATCCTCCTCATATCGGTTTCCCTCGCTAGAGATAATCGACTAGAAACAAACAGAGAAAGGCTACGACTTTGGGTTATCACCTAGATTACGCAGTAATTTGGCGTAGTTTGCATGACCTGTTTTACGGACTCGGTTTAGACCTCTACATGGCACTGTTTTCAGTCGCTTTGGGAAGTTTGATTGGGTTAGTCGTAGCCTTTGCTCTGGTTTCAAAGAGGAAACTCTTTCGCGTCCTCTCTGGAGCGTATGTAACTTTCATTCGCAACATTCCACTCATGATTATCATCTTGTTTATTTACTTTGGACTTCCCGATGCTGGGTTCACTTTTGGTGAAATCCCCTCCTTTATTTTCGCTCTCACCATCTACGCCGGCGCATATATCGCTGAAGTTTTTCGAGGAGGAATCCTTGCTATTCATAAAGGTGTCGGCGAAGCAGGTATGGCCATTGGAATGTCTAATTTTCAAATCATTGTTCACATCAAGATTCCTCTTCTTATTCGATCGGTAATGCCTGCCCTAAGTAACGTTTACATTTCACTCTTTAAGGATGCCTCAGTGGCGGCTGTAATCGCAGTCCCGGAATTAACTTTCCAGACTCGCAGAATCAACTTAGAAACTTTTCGCACTATTGAAGCATGGTCCTCGGCAAGCGTTCTCTATGTCGCATCATGCTTCCTCATCGCATTTATGTTGCGACGCGTTGAACGACGCGTAGCGATTCCGAAATAAGGAGAAGGGAGACACTATGAGCACCGGCTTTTTCAACGAACTGTGGCTGAGTAAATTCATGATCTTCCGTGGCATTTACACATGTCTCTTCGTATCATTTTCATCAATTGTCATTGGTACCTTCATTGGAATGTTTGTAGGTCTGGCGCTCACCTACGGCAATAGATTCACACGGTTCCTTGCACGTGCCTACACAGACATTATTCGTGGAATTCCAGTACTTGTTCTTATCTTGACTTTCTACTTTGTTCTTTCAGTAATAGGTATCAACCTCAGCGCCCTTCAAGCAGGAATCACATCTCTAGCCATCTTCTGCTCGGCTCACATCTCAGAGATGCTTCGTGGTGGCTTGCAAAACGTTCCTAAAGGGCAGATCGAGGCTGCTAAAGCAGTTGGCTTAAGCTTCTTTCAAACGTTCATATTCGTTTCACTACCTCAGGCTTTGCGACAGATTCTTCCTACCTGGATTAACACTGCTGTTGAAATCGTAAAAGGTTCAACACTTGTCTCTCTTATCGGTGTCATTGAGATCACCTTAGTTATGCAGCAAATTATCGGAAGAAACTTCCTTACCATGCAGTTCTACGCTTTGGCTGGGCTGATTTATTTCCTTATCGGATTCTCAATTGAACGAACAGGCAAATATGTTGAAAAGAAGGTCGCCATTAAATGAGGAGAAATAATGACTAATCGCGTACTAGAAATATCCAACTTAGAGAAATCTTATGGAGATCATAAAGTTCTCAAAGGTGTCAGCCTGGCAATGGATAAGGGCGATGTCATTTCTGTCATTGGGTCGAGCGGATCTGGCAAAACGACGTTACTGCGTTGCGTCAATCTCTTGGAAGACTTCCAGGAAGGTGTTATCAAAATAGATGGCAAAGAAATCGGATATGAGGACGTTAAAGGCAAAAGGACCAAAGTCAGCGCCAAGCAAGTAACCAAGGATCGCGCGCTCACCGGGATGGTTTTCCAGTCTTTTAACCTTTTTCCTCATTTATCTGCAGCCGAAAACATCACTCTTGCCCTAAAGAAGGTTCAAAAGAAGAGCAAAGAAGAATCGGCTGAAATAGCTCAACATTGGTTAGAGCGTGTTGGCCTACCTGACCGAGGCACTTCCTTCCCGGGGCAGCTTTCAGGTGGACAGCAACAGCGCGTAGCCATTGCTCGCGCACTGGCCATGAATCCCAAATTAATGTTATTCGATGAAGTTACCTCGGCACTTGATCCTGAATTGATCAACGAGGTTCTTGATGTTATTAAATCCGTAGCAGCAGATGGCATGACAATGCTCATCGTGACTCACGAAATGCGATTTGCGTATGAAGTGTCTAATCAAGTCATCTTCATGAATGATGGATTAATCGCAGAACAAGGTACTCCAGATGCGATTTTCAAGAACGCTTCGAGTGATCGCTTGAATGCATTCTTAAAAAACACCAAGTTCTAATCCGCTAATATCTATTAGCTAGAGGAGGAACCATGGGATTCTACGAAGACCTCGGAGTACCAACGAGAATAAACGCGGCTGCTTATTACACCGCGCTAGGTGGCTCGATAATGGCGCCAGAAGTCATCGCAGCCATGAACAATGCCTCTAGGTCTTTCATTTCCATGCATGAATTACAATTAAAAGCCGGTCAAAAAATAGCCAAGCTCACTCAGAATGAAGGCGCCTACATCACGACAGGAGCCGCTGCTTCCATAGTGCTCTCCATTCTCGCTTTCAGGACCAAAGGTGACATACACGAAATCCAGCGCATCATTGACGGAAAAGGGGCGCCCTCTGAAGTCATAGTCCAGACCGGTCATAGGATTCCTTATGACCCAGCAATCAGGTTAGCTGGTTCGACAATTGTCACAGTAGGCAATGCCGTTCAGACTTTTGAGTACGAATTAGAATCTGCAATCAACGAAAACACAACGTGCATTTTCTTTGTCGCAGGTGCCCATCTAGCAACCCCAACGCTTCCTCTGGAAACGGTAGTTCGTATTGCTGGAAAATATAAGGTTCCTGTCGTGGTTGATGCCGCAGCGCAGCTTCCTCCGCTTTCAAATCTTTGGCATTTTACAAAGAACGCCGGAGCCGACTTGGTTATTTTCAGCGGAGGTAAGACCTTTAAAGGTCCGCAATCAACGGGTCTCATACTAGGAAAATCCGAATGGATTGAAGCGATCCGTGCTAACGGATCACCATTCCAAAGATTTGCACGGGCATTTAAAGTTGGCAAAGAAGAAATTGCCGGTATAACAACTGCAGTTGAAAGATACGTCAATCATGACCACGCTGCCGAGTTCAAAAGTTGGGAAAAAGTCATAGATGCA
>WLMD01000141.1 GCA_009700405.1 Actinomycetota bacterium
ACTCCTATGACTGAGAGCCACGATGGGCGCATTCGCGTTATGCGAATCATAGCCCGCATGAATGTGGGCGGTCCTGCCGTACAAGTCTCAGGACTGATGCGAAGCTTCGATCAATCACGTTTCGAACAAGTACTTATCACTGGGTATTGTGCCGACGACGAATCTGACTATCTCGATACGGTGGCCACCGATGTACTGGCCACTCGTGTTGATGGTTTCGGTCGATCTATTTCACTTGTCGGAGATATCAAAGCCATTATGCAGATCGTGCGAGAGATCCGCACCTTTAAGCCCCATGTAATTCATACCCATACTGCTAAAGCTGGAGTTATTGGTCGCATAGCTTCTGTAGTTTCTGGTCATTCATCTATACGGGTGCATACATACCATGGGCATTTATTGCACGGTTATTTTGGGGCAGGCAAAACGAGAATCGTCATACTTATTGAAAAAACTCTTGGATATTTCACAACGCACTTATTGGCCGTAGGCAAGAAAGTGATGGATGACTTATTGGCGGCCGGCATTGGAAGTGCAAAGAAATTTTCGGTGATGCCACCGGGATTGCAACTAGGCACACTTCCTTCGCGCAATGATGCTTGCAGTGAATTAAATCTGGATTCATCCAAAACATATTGTGCTTTTATTGGCCGCATCACTCAAATAAAACGCCCCGATAGATTTCTTGATGTTGTTGCACAACTGAAATCATCTGGCTCGGAAGTTCATTTCATTGTTGCCGGCGCTGGTGGGCTATTGGATTACTGTAAAGAACGAGTAACTAAAGAATCTTTACCTGTCACATTTCTTGGATGGCGCGAAGATATTGAAACTGTATTAGCCGCATCCGATCTAGTCCTATTAACAAGTGATAACGAGGGAACTCCGCTGAGTTTGATTCAAGCAGGCATGGCTCATTTACCTATTGTTTCGACAAGAGTTGGATCTGTAGATGAAATTGCAGTCAACGGGGAAACAGGGCTATTGACTGACTTAAACGTCAGCGCTCTTGCTGATGCAGTGAAGTTACTTGGCGCAGATGCAGCGCTACGAAAGCGCATGGGCGATGCCGCTAATAAGTACACGATGGCGCGCTACGGAGTTGCACGACTTGTTGGCGACCATCAAGATCTCTATTTACGACTGCTTAATTATCGAGCCAAGTCCTAGCCCATAGTTCCAGCATCAACATTGGCCAAATAAGTGAATCTCTATCTTGACCTGATTTATGGTCAGCCAAAATCTTTTCTACTTCGCTAGGTATAAACCAACCACGACCTTGTGCTGTCGTATCCGTCAGTAAGTCATATGTCATCGTCCGAAGGCCAGTACGCAACCAGTCGGCGCGAGGAATAGCAAAGCCCATCTTGGGACGGTCGATGAGCTCGGAAGGAACAAGCGAGCGGGCAATATCTTTAAGAATGTGTTTAGTTTCGCGACCCTTAATTTTATATTCTGAAGGCAAACGCGTTGCCCACTCCACGACATCGTGATCAAGTAGTGGCGCACGAACTTCCAGACTATTAGCCATTGTGGCCAGGTCTGCTTTAACAAGTAAGTCACCTGGTAAATACCACTGAAAATCCGAGCGGATCATTCGCGAGAGATCATCACGGGCACCAGCTAGACCAAAGTGCGAAATAAATTCTGCCGAGGCTGCCATAGAGTGAAAATCATGTCCAATGAGTTGCTTAAGCTCTGGTGCTTGGCCAAGAGAGAGAATAGATAAGTATCGTGCCGCCAATGTTGGATGCGACTGCACCTGCGAAAGGATGCGCTTGATCTTCCGGTTGTTAATCACTCCGGCCGATGTTAAGCCAGCGCTTAATGGCGCTGCGACTTTGAGCAGAGAATTCCACTGTTGCATTACCGGAGCAGCTAAATAGCGGTCATAGCCACCAAACACTTCATCCCCGCCATCGCCGCCGAGTGCCACAACAACTTCTTGGCGAGCAAATTTGGAGAGCATAAACGTTGGAATAATTGATGAATCCGCAAAAGGTTGATCAAGTGTGGAGGAAAGCTGTTGCAATAGCAGCGCGGGATCTGGGGTTAATTTTTCCTCTATGTGCTCAGTACCTAAGTGTTTAGCAACTGCGCGAGCATAAGCAGATTCGTCATAGCGAGGATCGTCAAAACCGATTGAGAAAGTTTTTACTTTGCCTGGCACAAGCTGCGTCATGTAGGCAGTAACTACTGTTGAATCAAATCCTCCACTTAGAAAAGACCCGATTGGGCGCTCTGATATGAGGCGGCGTTCAACTGCATCACGTATCAATTTCTTGGTTTCGATCAGTGCGTCTTCGTAGGAAATCTCATTTACCGTTTCAAAATCAGGCGACCAATATTTCTTAATGCTCAATTTGCCTTCGCGCCAAATGCCATAACTAGCAGGGGGCAGCTGATTGATTTCGTTATAGGCAGAACGCGGTGCGTTTACATAGCCAAATTGCATGACTTCTGAAATTGCTTCTTTGCGCAATGTCGTAGAAACACCCGCAGCTTTAATTGCCTTCACTTCAGAGCCAAAGATAAATGTGCCATCGCTTTGATGGGCATACCAGAGCGGTTTTTTGCCCATCCGATCACGAATAACAGTGAGGGACCTATCTCGAGAATCCCATATCGCGATTGCAAACATGCCGCTTAGTTTTTGAATAAATTCAATTCCGTACTCCTCGTAGAGGTGCACCAATACTTCTGAATCACCATTGGACCTAAAATGGTGACCTTTGCTCGAGAGATCATCTCTGAGTGATTTGAAATTATAAATTTCACCATTAAAAACTAAGTGAATAGTTTGGGATTCATTTGAAACAGGTTGCTGTCCTGTCCCAACATCGATGATCGCTAAGCGTCGAATTCCAAGGGCGATGCCATCAGATAAAAATCTGCCCGTTTCATCAGGGCCACGATGATGGATGGAATCTAGTTGATGAGAAAGTTCATCACTCTTTGGGGCACGATTGCCAACTCCGCCAGCGATGCCACACATAAAAGTTAGTCGGAGACCGTAGGGCCGTTAGCTACGGTCTCGCCATATTCTTTGAGCCAGTTAACTGTCTCGGCAAGTGCCTGCTCGAACTCAACAGGTTTAACACCAGGGAAAAGCTGCTTTAGTAAACCTGGTGAGTTCTGTGAATCTTTAACATCGCCGGCACGAGTTGGAACAAAATTTACATTCAGGTCAGGAAAATGCTTCTTCAACATTTCAATGGACTCCAGCAATGAAATCCGATTTCCAAAAGCTAAGTTGATAGCGCCTTCATGCGTAACTCTGCGATCAATGACATCCATGCAGACATCCAAAACAGTGCGTACGTATGTGAAATCGCGTGTTTGGGAGCCATCACCAAAGACTTCAATAGTTTCATTGCGCATTGCTTTCCAAATCCACTTTGGCAATACCGCGGCATATTCATGATCAGGACGTTGGCGCGGGCCAAATACATTAAAGAAACGAAGCAAAGTAATAGGGACGTTGTAGGCAGATCCATATGCCTGCATGTATCCCTCAGCCGCCAACTTGCTTGCTGCATATGGCGTCATGGGGGCCAACCACATTGATTCATCTTTGGGCAATACGCCATTGCGGCCATAAACCGATGATGAGGAACTAAAAATTACATGCGCGCCACTTTCGCGAGCGGCTTCTAGAACATTGAGTGTACCTGTGGCATTGACTTCATGGGTTGCTATTGGATTCTTGAGTGAGCGTGGAACCGATCCCCGTGCCCCTAAATGGAAGATAAATTCTGCTGACCCGAGAGCTTTGGCTAATGCAACGCGATCTACCAATGAAACTTTATGGAAATCACAGACACTTTGATCGATATTTGAGAGCAATCCTGATGAGAGATCATCAACCACAGTGATCTGGTGGCCTTTTTCGGCAAGGGCAGCAACAAGGTTAGAGCCAATAAAACCTGCTCCGCCAGTAACTG
>WLMD01000142.1 GCA_009700405.1 Actinomycetota bacterium
GCACCACTTGTAAGGGTCGCACATCAAACCGCTAAATTTGTGAAGGAAATTGCTGGCACAGTAACAAAAGCTGTTACAGGAAAAGCTAAAGATCTAAATGAAACTCCAACTGCACCAGCTGCCGCGCCGACTTCAGCAACTCCAACTGCACCAGCAACTTCAGCAACTCCAACTGCACCAGCTGCCGCGCCGACTTCTCCGGCTCCGGTTGTCGTGGCTCCAACAAAACCTGCCAAGAAGGAATCTGAAAAACAGAAGAGTCCTGAGAGTTCTAAGGGCAATGACGAATCTAAGAGTCCATCTACAGGCTTAACTCCACCGCCAGTTACAGGTGGAGGGGATGACTCAGATGATCATGAAACGACAAGTGATGACTCCTTCGATGACTCCTTCGATGACGAAGGAGATCACTCTCCTGGATCGTCGCACGATTCAGAAGACGATGATTCAGAAGAAGAAGACGACTAGCCTTAAAAGCTAACTACTTATCTTTTCCTTTTTTCTCTTGCTTCTTTGCGCGCTTTTCCTTGAGGGAAAGCTTTGGTTCCTTCTTCTGGTTTGCATTGCTCTTTTGCTCTTTGTTAGCCATGGTGTGGTGATCCTTTCCTAGGACTTCATATTAATGGAGCCCCCCGTCAGGATTGAACTGACGACCTGCGCATTACAAGTGCGCTGCTCTACCACTGAGCTAGGGAGGCCTACTGCGCCAGACTACGGCACCGACGTAGTATGCCAGCGCGCGCGCAAATCATGAAATTAGAGAGAAGCCAGCGTGTAAGTTTCACTTATGCGACTCGGTGTTCTGGATGTGGGCTCTAATACCATCCACCTTCAGGTGGTAGATGCCCACCCTGGTGCGAGGCCTAGTCCGACGACAAATCACAAGGTGGAACTTCGCCTCACCGAATTCCTTGATTCCAGAGGCTCAATTAACGCTCAGGGAATCGAATTACTGATGCAAGGCATTGATGATGCCGTGTCGCATGCACATAATTTCCAGACAGAGGAAATCTTGGCCTTCGCCACCTCTGCATTGCGTGAGGCCAAGAATGGTCCTGCAATTATTAAGGATATTAATTCGCGATATGACATTGATTTGCAGATGCTCTCAGGGGATGAGGAAGCTCGACTTACATTTCTCGCAGTTCGTAGATGGTTAGGTTGGTCAAGCGGAAAACTCCTGGTTCTAGATATTGGTGGAGGTTCCCTGGAGCTTGCAACAGGTATCGATGAAAATCCTGAAGCAGTTTTGTCATTGCCTCTAGGAGCTGCTCGACTCACGCGTGAATTTCTTTCCGGAGATCCCTTTTCAGGAAAAAGTTTGACTGCCCTCGAAACTCATGTTGCCAATCTCTTGAAAACTAAAATGCCAGCAAAATTGCAAAACCACAACGCTGATCATTTTGTGGCTACCAGTAAGACTTTTCGAACGTTGGCTCGCATTGCAAATCATTGGTATGGCGACAGAATTGGTTACTTAGAAGCTAATGCCTTAGTCGGAATCATTCCACGCTTGTCGGACATGACATCTGCTGAAAGAGCAAAATTGCCAGGCGTTTCAGTTACACGAGCAGAACAAATACTGTCAGGTGCAATTGTTGCCCAAGCTGCCATGGAAAAACTCTCGATTGCTGAATTAGAAATCTGTCCGTGGGCGCTAAGAGAGGGCGTAATTTTGAAATGGCTCGATTGGAATGAACGTTAACTAGCTGGCGCTTCTATCCAGTCAACGGCAACTATTTCTCCATCACGATGATGTAATACCCACGCATCGCCCGGTGATAATTTTTCATCGAGCTGCTTAAAATTCTTTTTGCCTAATATCTTCTTCACTAGTTTTGGAATGACAGGGTTGTGACTGCAAATAATGGCCGACACATTGCTCTCAAATAACTCTTGCACGTAGATTAGTGAAAGTTCTTTATCAAGGGCATAACCGTATTCACTGAGGTCTTTAGACGTGACGGTTTTGATCTTGAGGGCGCGAGCAAAAGGTTGCACCGTTTCTAGACATCTCATCGCGTCAGAGGTATGAATTTCTTTAATGTCGTAGGGTAAATAAAGAGGCAACAATCGCTTGGCTTGGCGTTGTCCTGTTACATCTAACGGCCGGTCTCCATCATCGCCATCCCAGTCCTCTCGCCGAACGGCTTTTGCATGCCGAAGTAAAACAAGTGGCGTCGTATGTGTGCCAAAATCCAAAAAGAAATCGACTAATTTTTGATCATCTTTGAGTGTTAACTTTTTCTTGGCTGCTTCAGGGTTCAACCAAATGACTTCATCAATTTCAGTTGGGTCAGGCTTACCCAAAGGGGCATCACTGGCCATGGCAGCCCAATACCTAACTACTTTTTCTCCTTCGGGAACTTGATACACCGCCTGCCCAAGTTCGGGCCCAAAGATTGGCGTCACACCGGTCTCTTCTAAGACTTCACGATATGCGCATGCAATATGCGATTCACCGTCTTCTAGTTTGCCTTTAGGCAATGACCAGTCGTCATAACGTGGTCGATGCACCAAAGCGATTTCAATCTCTTTTGTCCCAGTTCGCCAAAGAACTGCACCGGCAGCGTGAATTATTTCTTTCTGAGGTTTCACCTACGTTACCTAACTTTCCGATGATGTTGAATCATGATTTCGTGCAAGTCAGCCAATCGCTCTCCGTTTGGGGAAAGAGTCACGCGATTCCATTCTGAACCTTCGAGATGCCAACTAGTCACTTGATCTGAAAGTTCTAGATCGATAATGCGCTGCAACTCTTTTTTATGTTGAGGTTGATCAACTCGAACCAAACTTTCAACGCGACGATCTAAATTCCTGTGCATAATGTCCGCACTGCCAATCCAGTACTCCTCTTTTCCTGCATCGGAAAAATGAAAAATACGAGAATGTTCCAGGAATCGACCGAGGATTGATCTGACTCTAATGTTCTCAGATAATTCCGGAAGCCCCGTCTGCAAGGAACAAATTCCTCTAATGAGTAAATCAACTGGCACTCCATGTTTAGATGCGCGATATAGAGCATCAACAAAATCTTCATCCAGAAAAGAATTCAATTTGAATTGAATTCCCGAAGGCAGGCCAGCCTTGTGATTAGAAATTTCTTTATCAATCTTCTCTAGGAGACCGGCACGCAAAGTGCGAGGCGCTACGAGTAAACGTGAGTACTCAGATTGTGGAGCAAAGCCAGACAACTGGTTGAAAAGTTTCGTGAGGTCTTCGGTCAGGACTGGATCTGCACTAAGTAAACCAATGTCTTCATAGAACCTTGCCGTTTTAGGATTGTAATTTCCAGTTCCGATATGGCAATAACGACGTAGGCCATCGGGCTCATCTCTGACAACGAGTGAGAGTTTCGCATGAGTCTTCAAGCCCATTAAGCCATAAACAACATGGGCGCCAGCTGCTTCAAGTTTTCTTGCCCAGCGAACATTTGCTTGTTCATCAAATCGGGCTCGAATCTCCACCACGGCCAAGACCTGCTTGCCTGCTTCGGCTGCTTCGATAAGTGCATCAACAATCGGTGAATCACCAGATGTTCGATAAAGCGTTTGTTTAATGGCTAGAACCGTAGGGTCTTGTGCCGCATTCTCAAGGAACTGAACAACTGAATTTGTGAATGAGTCATAGGGGTGATGAAGGAAGATTTCGCCTTGCCGAACCGCGGCAAAGAATGAATCTGGTGTCTCTGGATCAACGCTCTCTAGTCCAACGGCAGTATGCGACCTAAATGGAGGATATTTCAAATCAGGAAAATTTAGATCTGCAATGCGAGTAAGACCAGTCAGATCCAATGGTCTTTCTAAAGAGATGATTCCTTCTGGATCGATTCCAAGCTCGGATGCTAAACGTTGAAGTAGTTCAGGATTGATTCCTGATTCAATTTCAAGACGCACTGGTGGCCCAA
>WLMD01000143.1 GCA_009700405.1 Actinomycetota bacterium
CACGCTCGAGGGAAAATGGTGGTTCGGGATTAGGAATGAGTATTATTTTCGCTATCGTGCGAGAACATGCTGGATCTGTCTCACTCAGCAAAAGTGATTTAGGTGGTTTGAAAATGATGTTTGAATTCCCATGGAATTAACACTTGATGAGGCGATCTCCGAGGCGCATTCGTTAATTGCGAATACGAACTCGCTTGTACGAGTTGTGCTGTCTGGACGAAGACGCAATATGCAAACACGTGCCGTGCGAATAGATATTCGTCCGGTACAACTCAAAGAACGCATTGTCTTGCAATTGATGGAAAATGACGGTCGGCAAATGACAACATCAAATATTGATCCAGCCGAATTTGATGGCGTGGCATTGCTTTCTAGTGGGTACTCAAACATTTTGGTTGAACATGTATCAGGTTCGATGTCGATAAGAGTCACAAAGAAAGATCAACCTTTAATCCATCGTGAAATGGGAGAACATAAGCAAGAGCTCAATCACGATAAAATCAAATCTCGACTTTTGGACCAGGGCGATCCATTTCTTAAAGAGGTAGGAATTGCTGATCAGAATGGGAAAGTTAAGCCCTCACGCCAAGATAAATATCGACAAGTGGAAGAATTTTTGCGTCTACTTGCACCTGCATTAGAAAGTGCGATTGATGCAGGGCACATCAAAACTCCCACGGACCAACAACCCTTGTCGATAGTGGATTTAGGATGCGGCCACGCTTATCTGACTTTCGCAGCACATCAATATTTACGAAAGCTGGGGTTGCCGATTCACGTAGTGGGGATAGATGTGCGAGAAGAGTCGAGAATTCGAAACCAGGCAATTGCTAGTAATTTAGGAGTTAACTCGTCCATTGAGTTTCGAGCCGAAGAGATTTCGAAGACGACACTTAATGGCGCAGATGTTGTAATTGCATTGCATGCTTGTGACACGGCAACTGATGACGCCATTGCCTGGGCGATTAACAATGAAGCCAAGCTCTTGCTTATCGCGCCATGTTGCCACCATGACCTTCAAGTTCAAATGCAAACAATTCCAGAGCCTTGGCAGTTACTTGCAAGGCATGGTTTGATGAAAGAACGGTTGGGCGACCTGATTACGGATGCTCTCCGTGTACAGATTCTTAAGCTCTCTGGGTACAGGACAGAAGTGATCGAATTTGTGGGCGACGAACACACCCCGCGCAATCTCATGATTCGCGCAATCAGAACAGGAGCTACGCCTGATTCCTTAGAGGTGGCTCGATATCATGAGATGTTGGCTCTGTGGAATGTTATCCCGGCACTTGAAAAGAGAATAAATCTGCATAAAGGAGTAGAACAATGAAGAAACCTCTTAAGTCCGCAAAATTTATAATCGGTTTTTCTCTTGGAATGGTGCTTAGCGGGGCTGCGGCATATGGAATCGGAGTCACGAATACTCCCGAGACGGGCTATCTGTTTTGCGCGAATACAAAGACAAAAGTGGTGATATATACCGGAACCATGAAATGCCCCAGCGGAACAACTCCTCTAGAACTTGGTGCACGAGGATTACCGGGATCACGAGGTGCCGCTGGCGCAGTCGGACCAGCGGGGGACGCCACTCAGAATGTTTACTTCAAAGTTGTTCCATCACGTGATCTAGAGACAGCTGCAATCGTAAATGCGAGCGCTGATTTGAAGACAGTCATACTCGCCACCATCTATCCAAATGATATGCCATTGGGTTTTTACGAACTTGATGCCCATATATCCGGTGTTTGGAAGAAACCAACCGTTATAAATGCGCCCGCCGTTTCTTGCTATTTCCAATACAAGAAAGATTTCGATGCTGATCGTTCAGTTGTTTTCGGAATAGATGGCGAAGATTATGTTCGCTGGAGTGGAATTAATGTGAACCCTCTAGGGGAATTGGATTTCCACTCGAACCTTGATGACCCCATGCTCCTTGTGTGTAAGAGTTCGGGCTCGATTACAGGCCTATCTGGGATTATTCATGCAACCCCATTCACAGATTATTTACCAATGAAATCGACATCTCCGATGATTCCTAGGGCCGCTAGTTCATTCTAAGCAGTAACAAAATGGGGGACTACTAGTAGGAAACTTCAATCTGAAAAACTGCTCCAGGCATGATTTCTGATTTCTTCAGATACCAGGCAGCGCCGGCTATTGAATCGAAAATATCCGAACCGAAGCCGGGAGTGCCCAAAGTTGGTCCGGTACCATTGTCATCAATATTCATAAGAACATGCCCAGGCCTGTCCGAATTAACACGTACTGAGACGTCGCTTGCATGACCGTGTCGGAATGAATTTGCAATTGCCTCATTGATTACATCGCTTAATTCACGAATAAGTTCTGAATGGAGATTTCGCTCTGACCAGTTGACTTCACTAGCTATTGAAATAATGCCATCCCACTTAGAGATAATCAGAGCTAATTCATCATCAAAGTTAGTTACAGGCCGAGTGAAATAGTCAGCGCTTGGCATCGCTAGCTTCTCGTAAGCTTTGACAATTTCTTGTTTAAGTAATTTTTCATCGCCACGTAGGCCAGCTTTCTCGATTGCCAAAGCTGACCCCATAAAAGTTGACTGCAATGAGCCATGTAGATACCTGGCTATCTGGCGACTTACTAATATTTCTTCACGCCGTGCAATTGCCGCTTCGATTCTCTTCTGATCAACAATTTCAGTAAGCAGGACGAATCTCTTGTTTTGAAAACGCAATTGGGAACTGATTACCCCTGTCACTATTGAAAGAAAAAATACCCAGAGGAAGCTAACGAAATTTTGTGCGAAAGTTATTGGATGGTTAATTAACTTGGCAATTTCGGCGTTGAATATAGAGGAAGATAATGAAGCAAAGAAAAGTGCAAGGATTACATAGTTGCCTTTTGCTGATTTAAAGCGAGATAGTAAGAAGTTCGCTAAATAGAAAATAACTGTAATTAGCAAGATTCGCGATAAGAAAGCTATTGAACCCAAGCGTAAACCAAGAAAATCAATGATTCCTTTAAAGCTGGTGACGGCAAACAATGCAACAATCCAAGGAATCGTTGGGCTAAAGTCCACTGATAAGTTTGAGTACCAAGGTTGGTGAGATTCAGTTTCGGCTTTATCAATGTCGCTCAAGTTAAGCGCATGGCTCAGCGGACTAACAGTTTCCGTTGCTGAGGTGCGTAAATGTTCCGCCAACCCTGCCCATTGTTTTTCAGTTGAAAAA
The DNA here is from genome assembly GCA_009700405.1 of Actinomycetota bacterium. Lineage (GTDB taxonomy): Bacteria > Actinomycetota > Actinomycetes > Nanopelagicales > Nanopelagicaceae > QYPT01. Next base: position 3,213 of record WLMD01000143.1, read on the forward strand.
CTTGTTATTTGATTAAAATAGTTTTTCGTGGTTGAAAGTATTTCTGAGATAGCGCTGTCGGTTTTGCTAATCACTGATCCACGCAGAATTTTGGTGACTTCAGCACTTGCTTGAATGCCTGAAATGAGATTCGAGATCTCTTGTGTGATGTTTGCTCTCTTGGTAATAAATCTTTCTCTCGTTGCCCAAAAAAGTGACATGAGAGGAAAAAAGAGTGCGCCGATGAGGGCCGAATTAATTGTTCGGAAAATGAGATCGTGATTCCCCGACGAGGGCAATAAATCCAACATTGAAGCAAGTGCGGAGAGAGCTGCTCCTTTTACCGCTCCAGCTAACATGCCCAAAATAAAGACTGAGTAATCTGGTCTTGGGCGTATTGCACGATTCTTGAAATATGTTAGGTGTGCAATATAAACAATGAAAAGGGGTGGGATCAAACTTAGGGACGAGGCAATGGTCCAATCTAAGAAGCTATGAGGATTTGGTGAAGCTGGTTCGATTATCGGCGTGACGAAGATGAAAATAAGAAACAACCACAGTGACGGAAGGAGCGCAATTGCCCATCGACCCCCAATAGGCACTGTGGGATCTGCTGCAACGCTGTTCATTGTTCTCACCTTAGCGCGGGAAGTGTAAAAGCGAACCACCTGCTCTAAGATGTTAAAGTGAACTTCGAGAC
>WLMD01000144.1 GCA_009700405.1 Actinomycetota bacterium
ACTCCCATAGGTTCAGGAATTGTGAAGTTGTAATAGGGACCTGCAACGGGATTGGTTGCACCAAAAGTTGTTGAAATCTTATCCGCCCACCCTGCATACCAAACCCATGTATCGATGGCCTGTTTAACTTGAGCCTTAGCTTGAAGCGGGGTTAATTTTTCTAAGATACAGATTTCATCAACGAATTGAGATGTGCGCCCTTCGAGCATCTCGGCGATGCGGTAAAGAATTTGACCACGGTTATATGCCGTTGCATTTGCCCACACTGGTTGAGCTGTTCGGGCAGCAGTTACGGCATCACGCAAATCTTTGCGAGATGCTTGTGCAGGGTTGGCAATGAACTCTTTACCGGATTTAATCTCATAGACACGGCCAGATTCAGAACGAGGGAATTGGCCATTAACAAAAAGTTTGTACGTCTTACGAACATCAATGCGATTACTCATGATCGCCTCCCTTGAGGTAAGCCCCTAAGCCATGACGGCCGCCTTCGCGTCCCCAACCAGATTCTTTATATCCGCCGAATGGGCTCGTTGGATCAAATTTGTTAAATGTATTTGCCCAAATAACACCCGCTTGCAAATGTTTACTCGCCCAAAGGACTCGAGAGCCCTTTTCCGACCAGATTCCTGCAGAGAGGCCAAAAGGAGTGTTATTAGCTTTCTCCATAGCCTCTTGCGGAGTGCGGAAAGTAAGAACGGAAAGTACTGGACCGAATATTTCCTCTCGTGCAATGCGGTGTGCCTGCGTTACACCGGTGAAAATTGTTGGTGGGAACCAAAAACCCTTAGTTGGCAGTACGCAATCTGGACTCCAGACATCTCCGCCTTCGCTTGTACCGACTGCTGTGAGGGCTTTGATTTTTGCTAATTGATCAGAGGAGTTGATTGCGCCGATATCAGTGTTCTTGTCCATCGGATCTCCGAGACGAATTTGGCTCATGCGTCGCTTCAATTTTTCAAGGAACTCGTCGTGAATTCCTTCTTGAACAAGTAAGCGGGATCCAGCACAACAGACATGACCCTGGTTAAAGAAGATTCCGTTGACGATTCCTTCGACTGCTTCATCGATTGCTGCATCTTCGAATACGATATTCGCGCCCTTGCCACCTAATTCGAGTGTGACGCTCTTGCCTGAGTGCGCAACTGAGCGAGCAATAATTTTGCCGACGTCGGTGGATCCGGTGAAGGCAATCTTGTCGACATCTGGATGATTTACAAGAGCTGCTCCGACTTTTCCGTCGCCGGTAACAATGTTTACTACTCCGGCAGGAAGTTCGGCCTGTTGGCAAACTTGCGCAAACAGCAGTGCGGTAAGAGATGTTGTTTCTGCTGGCTTGAGGACCACTGTATTGCCAGTGGCTAAAGCTGGTGCCACCTTCCATGCCAACATAAGTAGCGGGAAATTCCAGGGGATAATTGCACCAACGACGCCATGTGCTTTCGGTTTCTCTCCAAAACCAGCGTATTGCAATTTATCAGCCCAGCCGGCATGGTAGAAAAAATGTGCAGCAACAAGAGGGATATCAACATCGCGAGATTCGCGAATTGGCTTTCCATTATCTAAAGTTTCTAGAACGGCAAATTCACGAGCACGCTCCTGCAAGATTCGAGCGATGCGATAAAGATACTTTGCGCGTTCTGCTGGCGGCATTTTTGACCAAGTCTTTTGGTAAGCCCCACGAGCTGCAGCAACTGCTTTATTCACATCAGTAGTACTTGCCTGCGAAATCTTGCTGAGTTTTTCTCCAGTGGCGGGATTAATCGCTGGGAAGTGGTTCTTTCCCGGTACAAATTTTCCATTAATAAAGAGCCCATAAGCAGGATCAATCGAGACAACTGCCCGAGATTCGGGCGCTGGTGCGTAATCGAAAGTACTCATGGATGCATCACTCATTCTCAGTCGATTGTTACGTAGTTAGGGCTAGCGTATCTTCCATCGCGCATTTTCATGCGTTGCATAAGCAAGTCATTAAGTAATGCACTGGCTCCGATGCGAAAAAGTGTGGGATTAAGCCACTCGGGCCCTGCGGTTTCATTCACTAAAACAAGTTGTTTGATTGCGTCTTTGGTCGTGCGGATTCCACCTGCCGCTTTGACGCCGATACGGACATTGGCCATCGTGTAAAAATCCCGCACTGCTTCGAGCATCACTAAAACAACAGGGGCGGTCGCAGCGGGTGAAATCTTGCCAGTAGAGGTCTTAATGAAATCAGCACCTGCCAACATCGCTAAATATGATGCCTTTCGAACGTTGTCATAAGTGACCAGTTCTCCTGTTTCGAGAATGACTTTGAGGTGGGCGCGTTCACCACAAATATTCTTGATTATCTTAATCTCTTCAAATACTTCACCGTAGCGTCCCGAGAGAAAGGCACCTCGGTCGATAACCATATCGATTTCAGTAGCCCCCGCTTCAATAGCATCTTCAGTATCCTGAATCTTTACGGGCATGGATGCTCTTCCAGATGGAAAGGCAGTTGTAACCGCTGCTATAGGAAGTTCTTGCCCACCAATGGAATCAAGGTGTTGTCGTGCTACAGAAACCATGTCGTTGTAGACACAAATGGCGCCAACACGAGGAACTGTTGGATCAGTGGGATCTGGTCTTAACCCTTTAGAACACAGTGCTCGTACCTTGCCCGGTGTATCTGCTCCTTCAAGGGTGGTTAAATCCACCATCGAAATCGCTAAGTCGATTGCGTAGCTTTTACTTGCATTCTTGATGCTTCGAGTGGCAAGCATTGCCGCACGGGCTTCGGCTCCAACTTGATCAACACCCGGGAGGGTTCGTAAAAAATTCTTTAGCGACGCTTCCGAGCCATCGATGATTGTGGAAGTGTTCATGATGTTCACATGTTACCAGTTGGCTTTAGCGGATATCCCGCCGTCAAAATCGTATGTAGTGCCGGTAGCCCAAGCGTTTGCAGATGAAAGCAAAAATTCAACAATTCCAGCAACTTCTGTTGAACGTGCATAACGTGCAAGCGGAGCTGAGTTTTTCCATGAATTAACACCCTCTGGCCAGGCTTGATCTATTCCAGATTTGCCAACTAATCCAAGGCGAAGCCCGAGAGTGCGCATTGGTGCAAGTTCTTGCCCTGCCGATCTGGTGAGTGAATCAAGGGCAGCTTTACTGGCGCCATAGATTGCATGACCAGGACGTGCAGAGTTTGCCTCAATCGAAGAAATGTTCAAGCACACTTGCACATTGGACTTAGCGGCAAGCGCGATGAGCTCGGCAGGAATTGAAACATTTGTATGAAATATTCTGTCGGCATCCTCAGAGGTGGTCTCGCCAAATGAATGCACCTCTTGGTTTGCGGCGTTGTTGATGAGAAAATCAATTTTCCCTGCCGCATCAATGGCACTCTGAATAATCGCCCCTGCCGCGTTAGGAGTACTGAAGTCGACCCTAAGAAGATGTAAATTTTCTCGAGCTGCCAGGGTGCCCGTATTAACTTGTGCGCACACAGTTGCTCCAAGATTGAGGAAATGTTCGCAAAGTTGTGAGCCCACTGTTCCGCTGGCTCCTGTAACGAGGATTACTTTGCCCGAAAATTCATTAGCCATGTATCAACCTTGCAACATCTGGGCCATATTTATCAACCCACTGGTCTACTTGAGAGCGATCGGCCAGAGTCATTGCCGTAAAGGCAGGCGTGACAAAGCATGCGACAAGTGACCAGGAGCCTAGGCTCTCTGCTGCCATCCATACGCCAGGTTGGACTGTGAAAGAGAGGTTAATATTTTCAGTCTCGCGCGAGAGTGTATGAATCTCTAAGTTTTGATCGATTGTATGGAGTGCTACAGGTGCGCCAGCAATATGTAACCAAGTTTCAGATTCTTCCAATACATGCCATGCAGAAAAATC
>WLMD01000145.1 GCA_009700405.1 Actinomycetota bacterium
AAAACCACGGATTACCGAATGGCTCTTTTTGCAGGTTCCAAATGGGAATCCAACCTCATGAATTGGTGCAACCAACGCAACTCAACTGTTGTTGCTGTGGGCGGCGATATAGAAGGAGCAACATACTCACTGCGCTACCCAGGTGATGATAATAAAGAGGTTCGATTCTTTACCGAATCATTTATTTCCGAGCTATTAGCTGCCGATTGCTGGATTAATCCTTAAGCTTCCTACTCTGCAGCTTCGGAGAATTGACTGGCGTAGAGATCGAAGTAGAAACCTTTTTGAGCCATTAACTGTGTATGTGTTCCCTGTTCGATGAGGTGACCTTTATCCATCACCAAAATAGTGTCAGCATCACGAATAGTCGAAAGTCTGTGCGCAATCACGAAACTTGTGCGGCCCTTGCGTAACTTAGCCATGGCTTGCTGAACAAGCACTTCAGTACGTGTATCAACCGAACTTGTCGCTTCATCCAGAATTAAAATTGCAGGATCTGCCATAAATGCTCTCGCAATGGTCAGCAACTGGCGTTCCCCGTTTGAAACTGTGGCGTTGTCATCGGTCAACATCGAGTCATAACCTTGGGGCAGAGAGCGCAAGAAGTGATCAATATTGGCTGCTTTTGCCGCTTCAACGACATGTTCATGCGTCGGGTCAAGACTTCCAAAAGCAATGTTCTCGCGCATCGTCCCGGTGAACAGCCATGTATCTTGCAAAACCATTCCGAATTGTCGGCGCAGGTCATCGCGAGTCAGAGTGCGAATGTCGATTCCATCAAGAGTAATTCTTCCTGAATCAATCTCATAGAAACGCATAATCAGATTTACCAAAGTTGTTTTGCCTGCCCCCGTGGGACCAACTATCGCAACGGTCTCACCCGGTTTAACGGTCAAATTAAAGTCATCAATCAACGGTTGATCCGCTGAATACTTAAAAGAAACATTTTCAAAACGGACTTCGCCAATTGCTCGATCCAGCATGACGGCATCCACCGGGTCGGCAATTTCCTCTTTTGCGTCCAGTAGCTCGAAGAGGCGCTCTGACGATGCGACTCCGGATTGAATCGTGTTCATCAAACCAGCAATCTGTGCAAGTGGCATTCCAAATTGGCGTGAATACTGAATAAACGCCTGGACATCACCCAATGACATGCTTCCAGTGGCCACGCGATAGCCACCCAAGACTGCGATTGCGACGTAGATAAGGTTTGAAATCAGCGCTGTTGCAGGTTGAATTAGCCCAGAAACGAACTGCGCCTTGAAACTGGATTCGTAGAGATTCCCGTTAAGTGTTTCAAAATCTGCAATCGCTTGTTCACGTCGACCAAATACCTTAACCAGCGCATGGCCCGTATGCATTTCTTCAACATGACCATTGAGTTTGCCGGTCCAATCCCATTGCGCAACAAACTGTTTTTGGGAGTATTTAGCAATACGGATAGAGACAAACATGCTCAGAGGAATCGCAATGAGGGAAACAAGTGCCAACTCAGGGCTAATCCAAACCATCATCGCAAGTACGGATAAAACAGTAAGAATGGAGTTGAGAATCTGAGAAAGACCCTGCTGCAAAGAATTGGAGATGTTATCTATATCGTTCGTAACGCGGCTAAGTAGATCACCTCGCGATTGAGTATCAAAATAGCTAAGAGGCAAGCGACCTATCTTCTCCTCCGCCAATCGACGAAGGCGATACACAGTTCTCTGTGTTACTCCCGCCATTAGATAGCCTTGAATCCACATGAAAAGTGATGAGAAAACGTAGAGTCCAATTGCTAAGTAGAGAAGTAAAGCAACGGCATGGAAATCAATTCCCTGTCCTGGAATCACCGAACTCTTCTCAAGCATGTCAGCTAAACGATTATCGCCTTTGGCTCGCATGCCGGTGATCGCATCGGCCTTGCTCACACCTGCCGGCATACGTCGACCAAGGAATCCATAAAATACATAGTTGGTAGCACGACCAAGGATTTTCGGTCCGAATGAACCGATAATTACGCTGGTGGTTATGAGTGAAAGAACTAGCCCGAGGGTGCGCCTTTCTGGACCTAACTCATTGAGTAATTTACGCAAGGACCCTTTAAAGTCTTTTGATTTAGCCGGAGGGGCGCCAAACATTGCGCCCATAGGTCCGCGACCCATAGGTCCTGGGCGTTGAGTACTCATGCTGCTTCCTCAGGGCTTAACTGCGAAAGCACAATTTCTTTATAAGTCTGACAACTGTCCATCAATTCATGATGTTTACCAATACCTACAATGCGACCTGCATCTAAAACTATAATCTGATCTGCGCCCATAATTGTGCTCACTCTTTGAGCAACGATAAGCACTGTTGCATTCTGTGATTCGCGTGCAAGGGCTGCCCGTAGATTTGAGTCGGTGGTGTAATCCAACGCAGAAAAACTATCATCGAGAATATATAGACGCGGATTCTTAACTATTGCGCGCGCAATAGAAAGACGCTGGCGTTGTCCGCCCGAGAAATTCGTTCCACCTTGTGCGACTCGAGATTCCAATAGATCGGGCAATTCCTTAACGAAATCAGTTGCTTGAGCAATTTCAAGGGCTGCCCATAATTGTTCATCCGTCGCATGAGCATCTCCGTAGCGAAGGTTTTCAGCAATGGTTCCACCAAATAGAAATGAGCGTTGCGGGACAAGGCCAATATCTGACCAAATAGCCTCTAGGGATTGTTCTTGCACTTCGAGTCCGTCGAGATATACAGCGCCACCAGTCACATCAATAAAGCGCGGAATGAGGTTAAGGAGAGTGCTTTTTCCACTTCCTGTACTTCCGACTATCGCTGTTACTTGCCCTGGATGAGCAGTGAAGGAGATCTCCGATAAAACTGGGTGCTCGGCGCCTGGATAGCGAAATTCAACGTCCTTAAATTCTAAAATTCCCGTGCGCCCTGCAGGAGACTTCGGATTTGGCGAATCAATAACTGATGAAGGAGTGTCTAAAACCTCTTGAATGCGTTCTGCACTCGCGGCAGCGCGAGGAATCATTAACGACATCATCACTGCCATCATGACGCTGGAAAGAATCTGCATGATGTAAGCCAAGAAAGCCGTCAAGTTGCCAATCGGCATTTCACCACTGTCAACAAGTTTGCCGCCAAACCAAATTACAGCAACGCTCGACAAGTTAAGAATCAACATTAAGACGGGAAACATCACAGCGAAAGTTCTTGTGACTCCAAGAGTGGTCTGCATTAAGTCTTCGCTTGTTTCGGCAAAACGTGCTTCTTCAAATCTTGTCTTTACAAATGCACGGATTACGCGCACTCCCCCAATTTGCTCACGCAGAACCAAATTGAGTCGGTCAATCTTTATCTGCATCACGCGAAAGAGAGGAACAATCCTTCGAAGCAATGACCAGATGAGAACACCCATAATTGGTACCGCGATTAACAACAAGCCTGAAAGTTTGACGTTTGTGCGCAATGCCATGATTACAGAGCCAATGCCGGTGATTGGAGCACCTAACATCATTGTTAAGCCCATGAACAACACCATCTGGACTTGTTGCACATCGTTGGTGTTCCGTGTGATCAAAGACGGTGCGCCGAACTGATTGAGCTCTCGGGCCGAAAAACCTTCAACGGCTGAGAAAACTCCACCACGGAGGTCTCGCCCAAAGGCCATAGAAACTTTGGAACTCAAATAAGCAAGCAAAACTGATGCACCCAAAATCAGCGCCGAAGCGGCCAACATGATTGCGCCGATCTTCCAGATGTATCCCACATCACCTTTAGCCACGCCATTGTTAATCAAATCAGCGTTAAG
>WLMD01000146.1 GCA_009700405.1 Actinomycetota bacterium
CAACTGTTGCGCCATCTCCGCCTTGACCAATAACGCGAATGTCACTGCGTCCTTTTGCTCGAAGCGCAGCCGCAACTCCTGTTGCAACAGCAGGTGCGTTTCCAAAGAGTGAGTGCAACCATGCGATACGCCAGGAACTTTCAGGATACGGAGTAGAGAAAACTTCAAGACATCCCGTTGCATTAACTGCAATAACTTTGTCATCTGCCGCGCGCATCGCGGCATCCATCGCGTAGCGCGCACCCAGGGCCTCTCCGCAACCCTGGCATGCACGGTGACCGGAGGTCAGTGCATTTGTGCGTTCCATATCCGATTGCACAGAACCTGCGGCCGCAGGAAGCAATCGGTTTCCTACTGCAAAACTGCCTACTTGATAAAACTTAACGGATGTATCGCTCATGATTGACCTGCCTCACGTTTCATTTCAGCATCCACTAATTCTTGATCGAGATCCAAAAATGTGAGGGCACGAATGTCATCAACAACTGCCAGCTTAAATAACTCATCGAGTGATGCTTTAGTTATTGGGCGACCACCTAAACCAGCAATTACCGTGTACTGAGAAATTCCAAGACCAGTGAGTGAGTGGCGAATGTCTTGAGCAACGATTCCGCCGATACCAACCGAGAGCGCCTTTTCAATGATGACAACGCGTTTAGCATTCATAAGGGCAGCGCGCACGGCATCAAATGGAAATGGACGATAAGAAATAATTCCGAGTACTCCGATAGAAACACCGCGTTCTCGTTGCTCGTCGATGACATCTTTTATTGTGCCAAGGACTGATCCCAGCGCAATGACAACCGTCTCGGCACCTTCGCAGTGGTACCCACGGATCAAGCCACCGGAATCGCGATGAAAGATTTCTTCAAAATCTTTTGCGACCTGGGGAATGAGTTTCAGGGCAGACAAAGTTTTCATATGCGCCATATAACGCACCTCTGTAAAGGCTTCTGGTCCAACCATCGCGCCAATTGATACAGGATTATCTGGGTCCAACACTTGGCGCGGGACATAGGGTTTCAAGAAAGAATCCACTTGCTCTTGCTCGGGAATATCTACTCGTTCGGATGCATGGGTCAAAATAAAGCCATCCATGCAGACCATGACAGGCAATGAAAGTTCTTCGGCGATACGAAAAGCCTGCACATGTAAATCTGCGGCTTCCTGATTTGTTTCGGCGAAAATCTGAATCCATCCGGAATCGCGCTGGGACATAGAGTCAGAATGGTCATTCCAAATATTGATGGGTGCGCCGATTGCGCGATTAGCAACTGTCATGACGATCGGCAGACCAAGACCCGATGCGTTATAGACCGCCTCCACCATATACAACAATCCCTGGCTAGCAGTTGCGGTGTATGTGCGAGCACCCGTTGCGCTGGCACCAATTGCTACAGACATTGCGGCAAATTCTGATTCGACGTTGAGGAATTCGCAGTTACCTAATTTGCCCTCTTTTACAATTCTGCTCAGACCCTCGACGATATGAGTTTGAGGAGAAATTGGATATGCGCAAATCACTTCAGGCCGACATGCAGCAACAGCTTCTGCAACAGCGCGCGATCCTTCTACTTGTTTAAGCACTGACCGACCCTTCCAATTGATGTGCAACAAATTCATAGGCGGCTGTCGCTGCTGCGCAGTTTCCGTCAGCTAACTTGGCACTAAAGCGTTCGCGAATGGCATCAGTCACCGAGTTCAGCGATACGACTTTTGTAAGTGCAGCAAATGCACCGAGCAGAACTGCGTTTGGTACAGGACGCCCTAGATGCTCCATAGCAAGTTGGGTTGCAGGCACCGTGATAAATCGGGTGGATGCTGCGGCATATTGACCAAGACCTAATTCATCAAAGGTGCGCGTTGAATTGATCAGTACATATCCTGTTGACGAAAGTCCGGCGAAAACATCAACTGCTCGTAATAACGTTTCATCCTGAACAATCACTGCATCGGGGGCCATGATGGGTTCGCGCACGCGGATTTCCTTATCGGCGATGCGACAAAAAGCGACGACGGGGGCACCTGTACGTTCGGAACCAAAACTTGGAAATGCTTGCGCATGTGCGCCCTCATCGAAGGCAGCCTGCGCTAATAATTCGGCGGCAGTAACGACGCCCTGCCCCCCACGACCATGGATGCGAACCTGAAACACGTGTGTGGTCTCCTCTCCGAGGCTCACGCTTACGAGTTCACGGTAGACCTGGCTTCCAGGCAAATCACCAAAAGTTGCGAGTGGTCACCCTCCAAAATGTCTTTGGCATTGATAGGTGGCTCACATATAAGACATCCCAGATTACGCGCGGACATTCGGGATAATAAAAACATGCATATTGATATGAATACCCCCGCAATGACGAGTCGAACCCCCGCTAAGAAAACCCTCGTACTAGCCCTCGCCATTGCGATCATCTCTGTAGCGCTCGCGCCGATTGCCCAAGCAACAACGACCATCTTGGGAGCATTTCCAAAGATAAGCGTTAGCTACGGCGTTGGTACTTACACGATGGTTCCTCCTACATCTAATTCTCCGGGGCCATGGTCATACACGTCCTCTGATCTAAAAGTTGCAACGGTTAATGGCGGAGTTCTCAATATTCTTTCCACGGGTTACACAACAATTACTGCGACACAAGCAGCAAGTGGTGTTTATACCGAACGCGCACGTACTACTTCACTAACTGTTACTCCAGGAATACCAACGATTGGTGTATTTACTCCGCAATCTGTTTCAATCATAGCTAAGACATTTAAATTGACGCCACCTACATCAACTTCAACTGGTGGGGGGATCTTTACATCATCTAAACCGGCGATTGCATCCGTTAGTGGCAACGTTGTTACCTTGTTAGATGGCGGAGTTGTAGAAATAACTGCAACGCAGTCAAACACCCTTCTATTCACAAGTGCCACAACGAAGATGTCACTGACTATCGTTGCAATTGCACCAGTGCTTGGTACTTTCGGAAATCTCACCCTAATGAAAGATAGCGTTGGCAGTGTCACGCTTATTGCACCTACATCAACCTCGCCAGGACCATGGACCTTTACATCATCCAATCTGGCAGTTGCAACGATTACTGGTACAACGTTAAAACCAGTTGGACTGGGAACTTCAACAATCACTGCGCTGCAAGCGCACTCGGGCAACTACGCATCTGCAACAACATCAATGACTGTGACCATTCAAGCTGCGCTTCCCACACTCGGTGCTTTTGAAAATGTGACGGCACCATTCTCTTCAACTTCTGCAAACACACTAGTTATTAAGGTTCCGACATCTAATTCAACGGGCGCATGGACACTTGTTTCATCCGATCCCACTGTTGCATCGATAGTTGGCACCACCGCTACATTGCGAAAGCCCGGTGCTACTTTGATTACGGCAACGCAAGCAGGGCTCGGCAATTACGGAGCATCAACTCCTGTCGCGATGACGCTCACTGTTGTGGGCACGCCGACAATTGGTGCGTGGGCCAATATTGAAAAGGTAATTAAGGATTCTGACTTCACATTAGTTCCACCAACAACTAATTCACCCGAGGCATGGGTCTACACATCTGGAAATACAAATGTTGCAGATGTCGTTGCCGGTGTTGTAAAGATTAAGGGCGCAGGTACAACAACAATCACTGCCACACAACCGGCCTCTGCGACTTGGGCACAAGGTGTCGCAACGCTGACGATTCGTGTACTAGGTGACATTCCAACGATTGGTGCATTTGCGCCAATGCAAGCAACTGAGGGTGATGC
>WLMD01000147.1 GCA_009700405.1 Actinomycetota bacterium
CAAAGCGATTCCTATTTGAGGTAAGCAGTTGGAATCTGACCACCCAGAGGATTAGTTGATTCCAACCCCATTGCGAGGTTGAGAATATTCAACTCTTGCAATGGAGCGCCGATGATTTCAATCCCCACTGGAATTCCATCGATAATGCCACATGGCATGGATATAGAAGGAAGTCCGAGTAGATTCCCGGGGCCAACATTGTGCATGCACGTTTCAATAGTGTCGACCGACTTCCCATTAATCACACTCGTGAGCTCGCCAACGGATGGAGTCTTAGTAGGAAGAGTCGGCGCTAGAAGGACATCTATCTCCTCGAATACGGCCGTTACCTCTTTTTGAATTATTCGACGTAACTGCAGGGCCTGTAAATAATCCACTGCAGAAGGAAAATAACCGCACTCAATGAGAAAGCGGACATCGCTTCCATAATCATTTGCATGATTCTTCATTAATGGTTGATGAACAGCAGTCGTTTCAGAGGTGTCAATAATTGTTAGCGCCCAAAAAGCATCTTTCAAAGATGGGATCTTGACGGTCTTAACTTTTGCGCCCATCTTCTTCAATTGACTAATGGTGGCTCGAACCTGACGTTCAACATCCTCATCGGTAAAGTGAAAGAAGAAGTCCTCTTCAATTCCAATTGTCAGCTTGCTCAGATCGCCATCTAATTTCTTGGCCAACTTCGTAGGCTTCAAATCTAGGCATGTAGGGTCATTCTTGTCGCCCCCGCTAATTGCATCAAAGATAATTGCGGCATCTTCTACAGTGCGCGTTAAAGGACCTATGTGATCAAGGCTCCAAGCCTCCGGGAAACATCCATGCTTGCTTACTCGTCCATACGTAGCCTTAAGACCTACAAGACCACAAGCAGCAGCAGGAACACGTATCGAACCTGAAGTATCGGTTCCTAGCGCACCGTATGCCAAGAATGCAGAGACAGCTGCTGCTGATCCACCACTAGAGCCACCAGGAATTTTTCCTAAATGCCATGGGTTACGACATGTGCCGTAATGTGGATTATCAGTTGTCGCACCAAGTGCGTATTCGTGCATATTCGTTTTACCCAAAAAGATTGCGCCACTCTCGCGAAGTTTGACGACAGTCGTGGCATCAAAATCTGAAACGAAATCTTTATGAATCTTAGACCCCATTGTTGTAACACGATCAGCAAAGTAAATATTGTCTTTAATGGCCAGGGGAACTCCATGCAACTTTCCCTTGTACTCATCACGTGAAATTTCACGCTCAGCCTTTTTGGCCTGTTTCATCGCTTCTTTTGAGTAAACGGTGATGAAGGCATTGAGCGTTGGGTTAAATTCTTCAATTCTATCGAGGCATATTTTCGTCAGCTCGACGGGAGAGACTTCCTTCTTCTTAAGTAACTTACTAACCTGCGCAATTGAAAGTCGATGCAATTCCTTACTCACTTTTCACCGTCCAATGGTGAGGTAAAAATATTCGCAATGTCGCTACTAATAAGTTCTGACTCATCCACTTTGGCGCGATAGGACTTCAGGTAATCCCAATATTGTTTCAGCTTGGGCAAGTTATCTTTATCAATCTCAGAAAACTTCTCGATATCCATAACGCTCCTCGTAAATCCATTAGTGAAGGGGCTGGCCTTTGCAGACCAACCCCTTCAGTTTAATGAGTATTCCTATTGTCGGACTAGTCCATCAGAGCGGGATTGTGAGGTACCCATCTGGTGTGCTTTGAACGGTTGAGATAGAGGAAATAGTAAGCAAGAGAAACAAGAGCGATGATCAGAATAATCTTCAAATCGCCCGTCTTCTGCTGCGTAAGAGTTAAGCCAACGCCAACGATTGTGATAATCGGTGGGATCGGCCAGAACATCATCTTGAATGGTCGCTCTGCATCCTTGTTCTTGATACGACTTACGAGGGCAGAAATTGCAATCAGTGCATAAAGAATGATGATCAACACTGCTGTGAAAGTTACAGTTGAAATCAGTGATGACTTCAAGCAGAAGATAGTTGCCACTGCTCCAATAACAAGTGTTGCAACCCATGGCGAACGAAACTTTGGATGTACTTTTCCAAGGAATTCGTTAATAGGGCCAGGCCATGCCTTATCGCGTCCGCTAGCCCAAAGAACTCGAGCGAACTGCAAGGTGATTGCAAGGGTTGCATTCACAATTGCGAAAAGTGCACCAACGAGAACAGCTTGTCCGGCGCCTTTTCCAAGTGCAGATGTAACAGAGTCAGTAAATGGTGTTGCCGTCGATAAGTAAGCGCCCAAGTCGCGTGTACCAAAAAGACCGAATGTGAATGCAGTCAGTTCAAGAACAACGCCAACAATTGCGGAATACATAACTGCGCGACCGATACTGCGAGCATTTCCCTTTACTTCTTCAGAGAAGTTAATCGCGCTGTCGTATCCGTTGACTGAAAACAGAGATGAAGCAATTGCAGCGACGATAGCTGCTCCAGCGACAGGTCCCAATTTGCCATCAGTCAACATGACTGGGTGCATGATTATCGAAATAGGCTGATTCAAATGGAACATGCCTACTCCGATAATGAGCGCCAAAACGACACCTTCGATAACAAGGCAAACAGTTACGATGATTGCGCTCATATGGATTCTAAGCACGGCCAAGATCGTAATAATCGCCATACCGATTGCCGAAGAAGAGTTAACCGGAATGGATGAATTCAAAGAATGTAAGTAGGTGCCGATTCCAAGGGCGAGAGTTGCTGGGATGAATATTCCTTGGAGAACGTAATCAATCATCGCAAGGAAACCAATTGGTCGCCCTAGAACCTTATTGACAATATAGAAAAGACCGCCGGCAGTCGGATACATCGACCCGAGTTCTGCCATGCTCATTGCCACTGTGATCGCGATTAAGCATCCAAGTGAAAATGCCCAAACACCAGCAGTGCCGGATAAAACAAGAACCGCTCCGGCCGTGACCAAGAGTGAAGCCATAGGCGTGATATCGCTCAATGCGAGCGACAAGAGGCCTTTAAACCCCAAGCCTCGCTCTAAGTTTTGCTTTTGTGAATCGGACATGTGAACCTTCCTATTCTTGAATGGTTATTGAAATGGTAGGGGCTGCCTCTCACAATGCCTATGATTTTCAAGGGGTTAACGACGAGAACCTTCTACCCATCAGTAGCTTTCTCACATCGTGATAATAAATTAGACCTAGCGCGCAAAAGCAAGAGCAAGCCCGAGCAGCACTTGCGGTCCTCTTGTTAGTAGATGCATGTAACTACTGAACACTTAATTCGGGCGCAATTGGCTTTTCCTGGATAACCTTTCAGTATGAGAAAAACAATTACTGCCCAAAATCTACGCAAAACAAACATCCTGGCAGGTTTTCTTCACCTAGGACAGATGATTGCCGTGTTGGCCATAAGCAATGACTTTTCCCTACCGATTACGGCAACATACATGTCGGGACCGCCGGGATCATCATTTGCCTCACCGGTAGTTCTATTCAAAACTCCTATAGGTCTCACAGTTGCAATCTTCTTGGGCCTATCAGCATTAGCGCATTTCATTGTCGCAAGTCCCAAGTTTTTCCCACGCTATAGCGCAGGGCTCTTGGAAAAAAGGAATTACTTCCGCTGGGTTGAATATGCAATTAGCTCATCGGTGATGATTGTTTTGATTGCTCAAATAACTGGCGTAACCGAAATCGCCGCAATCATTTCCCTTTTCGGCGTCAATGC
>WLMD01000148.1 GCA_009700405.1 Actinomycetota bacterium
TAGAAAGGCGTATAGAAAAGGTCTGACTAGATCTCTAGTGCGATGTATTTCGATTGTAGGAATTCGTGAATGCCGTCAAAGCCACCTTCGCGACCCAAGCCAGATTGCTTGACCCCACCGAATGGAGCAGCTGGATCTGAAATAACGCCCTTATTAATGGCAACCATTCCAGATTCCATAGCTTCGGCCGTACGCAATGCACGAGTTAGGTTGCCGGAAAAGACATAGCTGATGAGACCAAAATCAGTGTCGTTAGCCCATGCAATACCCTCTTCGTCAGTATCGAAAATCACGACTGGCGCAACAGGTCCGAAGATTTCATGATTCAGAATTGGATTGTCTTTACCAACCGTTAATACCGTTGCAGGATAGAAGGCACCTTCGCCATCTGGCTTTGTTCCACCGAGTTGGACCTTGGCGCCAGCAGCAATTGATTCGTCAACAATGTCTGCAATCTTGTTTCGTTCTTTCAACGAAACGCTGGCACCCAAAGTAATCCCTGCATCGGTTCCTCGGCCAACAACAAAAGCTGACATCGATTTCGTGAGTTCTGCAATAAATTTATCTGCGATAGGGCGCTGAACAAAAATTCGGTTTGCAGCTGTGCAAGCTGCGCCACCGTTTCGCATTTTTGCAAGTAACAATTGTGGAATCGTGATTGCTAAATCTGCATCATCATGAACAATCACTTGCGCATTTCCACCGAGCTCCATGGAGCATCGAATAACTTTATCTGCAGCTTCTTTCAAAATAATCCGACCGACTTCTGTTGAACCAGTAAATGAAAGGTTCATGACGCGATCATCATGCAGCATCTTAGAAATAGCAGGGCCAGATTTTTCAGGGAGAATTAAATTGAGAACACCTTTAGGCAGTCCCGCACGTTCCATAACATCAACAATGTACATCGCAGTCAGCGGTGTCTCGGTTGCTGGTTTAAGAATCATTGTGCAACCCGCTGCTACAGCAGGTCCGATCTTGCGAGTAGCCATTCCTGCAGGAAAATTCCATGGTGTAATTAATATGGAAAGACCGATTGGTTGATGTGTTACCAAAATACGTTTGTCTCCAGATGGTGACTTGCGGAAATCTCCAGGAGTACGCACAGTTTCTTCCGCAAACCAACGGAAGAACTCTGCTGCGTAGGCAGCTTCACCGCGGGCATCTGGCATTGCTTTTCCGTTTTCACGAGAAATTAAAGTTGCGATCGCTTCATTTTCAGCAGTCATGATCTCAAATGCTTTTCGCAAGATTTCGGATCTAAACCTCGGCGCAGTTTTTGCCCATGAAACAGCGGCGGCGTCAGCAGCTGCGACAGCCGCCTCGCACTCTGCATCGCCAGCAAGTGCAACCTCGGCGATTATCGAACCATCGCTGGGATCATGTACGGCAATCGTGCCAACGCCATCGATCCATTCACCATTTATATATAGTTTTGTGCGCATATCCAGAGCATACGCTCTAAGATGGTTAGAGTGAAAAACGTAATGTTTTCGTTTTTAGGGAGATTCCGTGCCTAAGTCTTGGACCGATGGTGCACCAACACCAGAGCCGCTTCGTGAGCACGCCCATTTGCGTGATCCACTTTCGTACAAGGTAAAACGCTCCCTGTTGGGAAATCCACTTAATCGCCACTCGTTGGGCCATCAACGATTAGCTAAGAGATATGCGCTGGGAATTCTTTCCAGCGACTGCATTTCCTCATCGGCTTATGGAAGTGAGCAGATTCTCATTGCCTTACTTCCGGCTTTTGGACTTGCAGCTTTTGCCTTGATGATGCCGATGACCCTAGTCATTTTAATTATCTTGCTGATTGTGACTTTGAGCTACCGCAACGTGATTGCTGTTTACACAAAAACTGGTGGTGCCTACATTGTTGCACGGGACAATTTCGGACCGACCATGTCTGTTGTCGCAGCCGTTGCATTGATGCTCGATTACATCGTCACTGTTGCTATTCAGTCGGCAGCCGGTGTGGCTGCAATTATCTCTACATTCCCATCACTCCACGCTGGAAAAATTTACATGACCCTTGGAGTTATTGTTCTTATTACATACGGAAATCTTCGCGGCGTTAAAGAAGCTGGTAAATCCTTTGCGATGCCTACCTATTTCTTCATCGCGG
Organism: Actinomycetota bacterium; assembly: GCA_009700405.1. Classification (GTDB taxonomy): domain Bacteria; phylum Actinomycetota; class Actinomycetes; order Nanopelagicales; family Nanopelagicaceae; genus QYPT01. The sequence continues at coordinate 2,126 of WLMD01000148.1, forward strand.
CGATGGCCGTTGTATTTATCACTGGGCTAGTTCGCGCATTTAGTGGTGATTTACCAGTTCTCGCTACAAATACTGAGGGCGCTGTTGCGATAGGTGAGGCACAAGGGCTTCTAACTTTTAGCGCAATCTTCATTTTGTTACGAGCTTTTGCAAATGGTGGATCCTCTCTGACCGGACTTGAAGCAATCTCTGATGGCGTGGCACTCTTTAAAGTTCCTGAAGATGTAAACGCTCGTCGCACCTTGGTCATTATGAGTTCGATTCTCGGAACTCTTGTTTTGGGAGTTTCATGGTTTGCCCAACGCATTCACGCCGTGCCTTATGAATCGGGTACCCCGACCGTAATCTCTCAGATTGCGAAAGTAGCCCTTGGTGATGGCGCTGCTGGAAAGATTTTCTTTATCTTCGTTCAAGGCGCAACAATGCTTATTCTTTTCGCGGGCGCAAACACAACATATAGCGCATTTCCCATCCTTTGTAACTTCGTAGCAGCAGACGGCTACCTTCCGCATCAACTGACAAAACGCGGTCACCGCCTCGCTTTTTCAAACGGAATAATTTTCCTAGCTAGCGCGGCCATACTCTTGGTGCTTATAACTGGGGCTTCCGTAGATCACCTAGTTGCCTTCTACGCCTTGGGAGTATTTACTGGATTTACTTTGGCTGGCTTTGGTATGGCCAAGCACGCCTACGTAAATCGCCAAGGTGCATGGAAATTAAAGATGTTCATTAATGGACTTTCTGGTTCGGTTTCTCTAATTGTCGTCTTTGTCTTTGCGATTGTGAAATTTACTGAAGGTGCTTGGTTAGTTATCACTATCGCACCTATTGCAGTATTTTCACTCTTGCGCCTGAATCGTCAGTATGTCGATGAACAGGCAGCACTCAATTTACGAAGTGGCGAATCTCGTGCCACTTCAATAAGTAAGCATGACGTAACAATCCTCGTGGATAGTGTTGACGTTGCAACTGTTGGAGCAGTGCGCTACGCACGAAGTCTTAATCCACATTCGCTCTCAGCAGTGCATTTTGTTATTGATGATCAACGTGCTGAGGAAATTAGAAATGCATGGGCTGCTACTCCTGCTTTAGGGGATGTCACACTCGAATTGATCGACTGCCCTGACCGTCGCCTCCCTAACGCTGCAGTTGATTACGCGATCCGAGCTACGACACGTACCGATGTAGAAGTAACTCTTCTCTTGCCACGTCGCTCGTATGCACCGGTCTTAGGAAAGCTTTTGCATGATCAGACCGCAGAAGAAATCGCTCGACCAATTTCCCAGTTGCCTCGGGTAGTTGCAACCATTGTTCCTTTTGATGTTGCGAAAATTATTTCGGGCAAAGAAGTAGTTGTTCATGATGAAATTGAGATTCCAGTCGCTGTGCCTGCTGCACCGCGTATTGAAGCGGCAGCAGCTGTTTCTTTTAAGAGCAATGAACCTATTAGTCACTATGCAGAAAACCTCACGCCGATTGGCAAAATTACCTGGCGCCAACGTGCCCATGTCCAGGGCCGCGTTACTTCAATCAAATCCGCGCCTCGAGATTCTGCA
>WLMD01000149.1 GCA_009700405.1 Actinomycetota bacterium
ATGCGTTGTCATCTGGACGCATTCATCACGCGTATTTATTTTCTGGTCCACGTGGATGCGGAAAAACATCGAGCGCTCGCATCATGGCGCGCAGTCTTAATTGCGAAAAAGGACCAACGCCTGATCCATGTGGCACATGTCAATCGTGTACAGATCTTGTAGCAAACGGCCCTGGTTCTTTAGATGTAATCGAATTAGATGCAGCAACGCACGGCTTAGTAGATGATGCGCGCGATCTTCGCGATAAAGCATTCTTTGCGCCAGTAAATAGTCGCTACAAGATTTATATTATTGATGAAGCACATCAACTTGGGCCGGGTGCAGCCAACGCGCTTTTGAAAGTTGTTGAAGAACCACCACCCCACGTAATTTTTATCTTTGCAACAACAGAACCAGATAAGCTGATTTCAACTATTCGCTCTCGCACACACCATTACCCATTCCGTTTGGTTCCGCCTGGAATTTTGGCCGCACACTTAGAGAAGGTGTGTAACTCTGAAGGAGTGAAAGTTGCCAAGGGAGTTATTCCATTAGTTGTGCGCGCAAGTGGTGGATCAGTGCGCGATGCCCTTTCAGTCTTAGGTCAACTCTTAGCTGGCGCAGGTGATCAAGGCGTTAGCTATGACATCGCTATTCAACTTCTTGGTTTTACCGATAGCGCGCTACTTGATGATGCAGTTGACGCGCTCGCTGCACGAGATGGTGCGACGCTCTTCAAAACAGTTGATCGCGTTATTGAATCCGGTCATGACCCACGACGCTTTGCAGGTGATTTCCTTGAGCGATTGCGCGATCTCATGATTGTGGATGCCCTGCCCGATGGAGGCTCAAGTGCAATCCTGCGTGAGGTTTCCGATGATCAACTCCAACGTATGCGCAATCAATCACAGAACATTGGCTCAGCTGGTCTCTCCCGTGCTGCAGACATTGCAGCCGAAGGTTTAACACAAATGCGTGGAGCAACAGCGCCGCGTTTAATGCTTGAACTCATTTGCGGGCGGATGCTTTTGCCACTGGGGGATACATCCGAGCGTGGATTGTTAGTTCGCGTAGAACGTTTAGAGCGCGCCGAAAGCTTGGCGCCGATGTCTTCTGCTCAACCTCGTGCGGTTGCACCAGTAGCGGCGAAATCAAGCGATGGAGTCGACTCTAAAAAAGTTCTTCCCGAGTCGACGAATCGTGTTGATGAGGCCGCAGCAGTTTCGAAGCCAACTGAAGCCGCGAAATCAAGCGATGTAGTCGACTCTAAAAAAGTTCTTCCCGAGTCGACGAATCGCGTTGACGAGCCAGCCGCACCAGTCAAGAAAGCTCCAACCGGAACAACAGATATTGCTGGGCTTCGCAGATTGTGGCCAGATGTTATTGAAGATGTGAAGAAGCGTCGCCGTCTTACGTGGTCACTACTTAGTACAAGTGCACAGGTTCTTGGATTTGATGACACAGCGATCACGATTGCAATTGTTAACGCAGGTGCACGCGATTCATTTATTCGTTCGGGCAGTGATGAAATCCTGCGTCAATCTTTCGTAGATATTGTCGGCCTAGATAGAAAGATCGAAGTAGTTGTTGATCCATCGATAAATCCCAACACGCCTCAAGCACGTGCAGTGCGAGTAGATGAAGCACCAACTGATGCTGATTTGCTCTCAGGTCAAGCCTTACTTGCAAAAGAACTTGGCGCAGAATTTATTAGCGAGACTCCACATTCATGAGTGGTATGTATGAAGGCGCAATTCAAGATCTCATCGATGCGCTAGGTCGATTGCCAGGTATCGGTCCCAAGAGTGCACAGCGCATTGCCTTTCATATTCTGCAGTCAGAGAGTGAAACCGCAGCGGCGCTCGTAGATGCAATTCGCACCGTGAAAGAGCGCGTGAAGTTTTGTACTCAATGTGGCAACGTTTCCGAGGAGACCGAATGTCGCATCTGCCGCGACCCTCGTCGCGATAACACTGCAATCTGTGTTGTTGAAGAGAGCAAAGATGTAATAGCTATCGAGCGCACTCGCGAATTCCGCGGCAAGTATCACGTCCTCGGTGGTGCAATTAGTCCGATCGATGGCATCGGTCCAGACCAACTTCGTATTCGCGAACTCATGGTGCGCCTTGCCGATAGCCAGGTCACCGAAATCATTTTGGCGACCGACCCCAACCTCGAAGGTGAGGCAACGGCTACCTATTTAGCTCGGATGCTCAAACCTCTTGGGCTCAAAGTTTCGCGCCTTGCCAGTGGCCTACCGGTCGGCGGAGACCTCGAATATGCCGATGAAGTGACCTTGGGACGTGCATTTGAAGGGCGCCGCACCGTAGAGTAATTAGTATCTCAGTATGTGGATGTAACCTTGTCTCGTATTTTGAGATTAATTACCATTTTTCCGAAATCTCATTCAAACTAGCGCCATGGGATTAATAGTTCAGAAATTCGGCGGCTCATCCGTTGCCGATGCCGAGGGTATGAAGCGGGTTGCGGCACGCATTGTGGCCACCAAACGCGACGGAAATCAGGTTGTCGTGGTCGTAAGCGCCATGGGCGATACGACTGATGAGCTCATCGACTTGGCCAATCAGATCACTCCAATGCCCAAGGGTCGCGAGCTCGACATGCTCCTCACCGCGGGAGAGCGCATTTCTATGGCGCTACTTGCAATGGCAATTTCAAATTTGGGCCACGAGGCCCGTTCTTTCACCGGAAGTCAGGCCGGCGTCATCACTGACTCGGCACATGGTCGCGCTCGAATTATTGATGTGACACCTGGTCGTATTCAAGATGCATTGAAAGAGGGAGCAATCGCAATTGTTGCGGGCTTCCAAGGAATTAGTCAGGACACTAAAGATGTCACGACACTCGGACGCGGTGGATCTGACACAACTGCAGTTGCCCTCGCTGCTGCATTGGATGCGGATGTCTGCGAGATTTATACAGATGTCGACGGAGTCTTTAGCGCGGACCCACGAGTTGTTCCTGCTGCCAAGAAATTGAAATCAGTTACATACGATGAAATGTTGGAACTCGCTGCAAGTGGCGCAAAAGTTTTACATCTGCGTTGCGTTGAATATGCACGTCGTTATGAAATGCCAATTCACGTTCGATCATCTTTTTCTACTAACGAAGGAACCTGGGTGGTTAAGAACCATCCTGAAGGAGGAACCATGGAGCAAGCAATCATCGCAGGCATCGCACACGACAAGAGCGAAGCAAAAATCACTATCGTCGGCGTACCTGACCGCACTGGTGTTGCTGCTCGTATCTTCCAATCCATTGCCGATGCTGACATCAATATCGACATGATTGTGCAGAACGTTTCTGCAGCTGCTACTGGCTTAACTGACATCTCTTTCACTCTTCCAAAGAGCGAAGGTCCAAACGCCACAGCGATCCTCCAACGCATACAAGGTGAAGTCGGATTTGCCTCTATTCAATACGATGATCAAATAGGAAAACTTTCACTCGTCGGCGCTGGAATGCGATCGCATCCTGGTGTGACTGCAATGTTCTTTGCGGCTATGTCAGAAGCAGGCGTCAATATTGAAATGATTGCAACGTCAGAAATTCGTATCTCTATTGTGTGTCGCGCAGCTGACCTAGAACGTGGCGTAAAAGCGGCGCATACAGCCTTCAACCTCGATGC
>WLMD01000015.1 GCA_009700405.1 Actinomycetota bacterium
AAAAGTAGAAATCAAATGGGTCCCAAGTGATGAGTGTGAATCCATGGAAGGGGCTAAGGCTCACCTTCACGATGTCGATGCAATCTGTGTCCCTGGTGGATTCGGTGTTCGCGGAATCGAAGGCAAGGTTGGTGCTCTCACCTACGCTCGCCTCAATAAAATTCCTACATTGGGATTATGTCTTGGTTTGCAGTGCATGGTTATTGAAGCTGCGAGAAACTTAGCGGGAATTGCAGATGCAAATTCCGCAGAATTCGCACCTGACACTAAGTCGCCAGTTATTTCAACAATGAGCGATCAACATGCCGTGGTATCAGGCGAAGCGGATATGGGCGCGACAATGCGTTTGGGCTTGTATAAAGCGAAACTTGAACCTGGATCGATAGTGGCTCGTACGTATGATGCACTCGAAGTTTCAGAACGTCATAGGCATCGTTACGAAGTGAATAACGAGTATCGTAAGAAAATAGAAGATGCAGGACTTGTTTTTAGCGGAATCTTTGTAGAGAGAAATCTTGTTGAGTTTGTTGAGTTACCTGAAAACGTTCATCCTTATTACGTTGGTACTCAGGCTCACCCTGAATTTCGCTCTCGCCCCACCCGACCTCACCCGCTCTTCTACGGGTTAATTGAGGCAGCACTCAAGGCAAAAACGGTTTAAGTGAGTTGAGTTTCCAGGTACTGTGAACCTACTCAACGAAGAGCGAAATTAGGAGTTGTAATGATTGTCGGTGTCCCAAAAGAAATTAAGAGTCAAGAGTCGCGAATTGCTATCACGCCAGAAGGAGTGAGCGAATTCGTACACTCGGGACATACGGTTCTGATTGAAGCTGGCGCAGGATTGGGTTCCTCAATTACTGATGCTGAGTTTGTTGCTCAAGGAGCGAAGATAGTTAACAACGTTGACGAGGTATGGTCACAATCAGATTTAATTCTCAAAGTAAAAGAACCAATTGCCGCCGAATATCCGCGAATGCGCAAGGGTCAGATACTCTTTACATATCTGCATCTCGCTGCTTCTAAGGAATGCACGGATGCTCTTATAGCCAGTGGCACCACCGCAATTGCTTATGAAACCGTAGAAAGAAATGGCCAATTGCCATTGTTGGCGCCTATGAGTGAAGTGGCCGGACGCATGGCTACCCAGGTAGGTGCCTCAGCCCTTCAAAAGCCAAACGGCGGTCGTGGCGTATTGCTCGGGGGAGTACCGGGTGTAGCACCTGGAAAAGTAGTTGTTATTGGTGGTGGCGTTGCAGGTCTTAACGCTGCAGTTATTGCTGTTGGAATGGGCGCCGATGTAACGATTATTGATCGCAGTATCGCTCGTTTGCAATATATCGATGCAACCTACGCTGGCCGCATCAAAACTCTTGCAGCTTCCAGGCATGCAATAGCGCGTGAAGTTTCTTCAGCAGATTTGGTTGTGGGCGCGGTATTAGTACATGGCGCCAAGGCTCCAAAATTGGTGAGCAACGAACAAGTTAAGGCGATGAAGCCGGGTTCTGTTCTTGTAGATATCGCAATTGATCAAGGTGGATGTTTTGAAGATTCGAAAGCAACCACACATGCAGATCCAACGTTCATGATTCACGAAAGCATTTTTTATTGTGTAGCAAATATGCCAGGCGCTGTTCCTGTTGCATCGACCTACGCGCTCACCAATGCAACGCTTCCGTACGCTCTGTCTCTTGCTAATTTGGGATGGAAAGAAGCCCTTAAGCACGATGCTTCATTGGCTTCGGGTCTTAATGTTCACGAAGGTAAGGTTTATTATGAGGCAGTCGCTGTAGCTCACAATTACCAGAATCACGTTTTGGCCTCTTAGCGTTTTCAAAGACTATGGATTTTGCGAAAGAGCAGAGGGGTTTTCTGGACCACCTTCGTGTGGAAAGAGGGCTTTCGCAAAATACGATTTCCGCGTACGAACGTGATTTGAAATCGTTCGCTTCCTTTCTTACTGATTCAACGGTTGCTTTTGAGGATGTAACCGCCGAGACAGTTCTTGCTTACCGTGTCTATCTGGGTGATAAGAGATATTCGCAAGCCAGTGTTTCGCGCATGCTCTCTTCTCTGCGTTCGTTTTACAAATATCTTTCCAAGGAGAAAGGTCACATAGATCCAACAACAGAGCTTGAGAAATTCCCAGTAATGCGACGTTTACCAAAAGCTCTAACCATTGCGCAGACAGTGGCTTTAATAGATGCGTCATTTCATTCAGGAAATCCAATTACATTGCGGGATAGGGCGCTTCTGGAATTGCTCTACGGAAGCGGAGCGCGAGTAAGTGAAATAGTCGGAGTTGATGTTGGTGACCTCCATCGTTTTCAGGGCGATGAGGTGGAAAGCGAGACTATAAAACTTCGGGGCAAGGGAGGAAAAGAGCGAATAGTTCCTCTTGGTTCGTATGCCAGTGCTGCAGTTTCAGATTACATGACACGAATACGTCCGGAATTGCTTAAGAAATCGCCAAAGGCCACCAGTGCTCTCTTCCTCAATCAAAGAGGTACACGACTAAGCCGACAAAGTGCGTGGCAGATCGTTTTAGATGCGGCTAAGAGCGCAGGAATTGATTCACACGTTTCACCGCATGTTTTTAGACACTCCTATGCAACACATTTGTTAGACGGTGGTGCAGATATTCGCGTCGTGCAGGAGTTACTTGGGCACGCGTCAGTAACTACAACTCAAATTTATACCTTGATAACTATTGATAAAGTGCGCGAAACCTACAGTTTGGCACATCCTCGAGCAAGAGATTAGTTAATGTCCGCGCAATCTGCGAGCAAGAATACTTTGATCGCCTTTTGCTTGAAGATCGGCGATAATGACAGCGATAGATTCACGAACAATTCGCCCACGGTCTGCCGCTAAACCTAAATCACCACGTAACATCAATCTGGCTTGATCAAGATCAAATAGTTCTTCAGGGGAGAGATAGACGGTAATTTTTTCGTCATGCTTCTCACGACCAGAAGGAGAGTTTTCAACATTAGTGACTCTTCGTCGCGAAGTTGTACGCACTCCCTTTTTATTCGGTGGGGAAGGAGTGGGTGCAACTTGGTGAGATACCGGCGCCAAAGGTGATGAATCAGGAAGGGAATCTCTTACTGCACTAAGTGCTGGTGTCGTAGAACGAAATAGTTCGTCAGCACCTGGCAAACTTGCTCTGCGGCTCATCGTGTTCCTCCGATTGCTATAAGTTCTCGAGCCAAACGCCGATAAGAGGCGGCCCCACCCGAACTTCCTGCGTAAGTTGTAATGGGCTCTCCAGCCACAGTGGTTTCTGGAAAACGAACGGTTTGTGCAATAACAGTTTCGAAAACACTCTCAGGGAAAGCTTCAAGTATGCGTTCAAGAACCTCACGGCTATGGAGAGTCTTCTTGTCATACATTGTTGCCAAAATACCAATGAGTTTCAGATTGGGATTTAGATTCAAGCGAACCTTCTCTAAGTTCTCTTGCAATTGAGCGAAACCGCGCAATGCAAAGAACTCACATTGGAGAGGAACGATCACTCCATCAGCTGCTGTAAGGGCGTTAAGGGTCAGAAGCCCAAGAGTTGGTTGGCAATCAATTAAAATTACATCGTAATAATCTTTAACGCTTTCCAAGGTACGTTTCAGGAAGTTCTCGCGTCCCATTTCATTGACCAGCGTTACTTCTGCTGTCGCCAATTCCTTGTTTGCAGGCAAGAGATCCATTCCTGGTACAGATGTTTTAAGAATGATCTTCTCAATATCTGATTGAGGATCCATCAGTACCTGATACACGGTTTCTTCTAGACGAAGTTCGTGCGCGTTCACTCCCAAGCCCACTGAAAGGGCGCCTTGGGGATCGAAATCAACAAGTAGGACGCGTCGACCAAGTTCGGCTAACGCAGCTCCTAAGTTGATTGTGGTGGTCGTCTTGCCTACGCCGCCTTTTTGATTGACGATAGGAATAATGGTTGCGTTTCCGTGGTCAGAAAGAGGCCCTGGAATAGGCCAATTTTTGGGTTTACGCTTGAGCAAGGTGGCTGTTGTTGCCACATCGCTATCAAATGTCGATTTAACGCTCAATCGAGAAGCCTCTCTGCCGCTTTATGGACGGACTCTACGCATGAGCTGGTTCTGAGCGCAAGTGCAAGCCAAGGGTTCATTTGTGAAGTACGGTTTGCACGTGGAAATTACAGAAGAGACCAACGCGCCAGAAGTTTCGGGCGCATTTTCTGTCCACCTTGATAACTTTGACGGCCCATTTGACCTCCTACTTCAGCTCATCTCACGCCACAGGATGGATATCACCGAAGTCGCACTGAGTGCGGTAACTGATGAATTCATCTCCTTCATCCGCGGCCTGGAGGCTTCTGGGGAAGGGTGGAAGTTAGATCAAGCAACGGAGTTCTTGGTGGTCGCAGCAACTCTGTTGGATCTCAAGGCAGCACGACTACTTCCCAGCGGGGAAGTAGAAGATGAGACCGACCTTGCCCTCTTGGAAGCTCGAGACCTGCTCTTTGCCCGCTTGTTGCAATACCGCGCCTTCAAAGAGATCGCCGCGACTTTCCATGAGCGCATTGCTTTAGAGGATAGGATTTTTGCCCGCGTAGTTGCCCTGGATCCTTCACTGGCATCTCTTTTGCCTGAGGTTCTGATTGGGGTAGGGGCAGAGCGTTTTGCGGCTATAGCCGAGCGCGTCTTGACGCCTAAAATCACTCCAGCGGTGGCCATAGAACACCTCCATATGCCCCTTGTAAGCGTGGCAGAGGAGGCTAGGTGGGTCGTTGAATCCCTGCGCAAGTCAAAGACGATGAGCTTTCGCCACCTCGTGGCAGATGCAGAGAGCACCCTTGTTGTCGTGGCACGGTTCTTGGCGCTCCTGGATCTCTACCGACAGGGCGCACTGCGCTTTGATCAAGTCGTGGCTTTAGGGGAGTTGCAGATTAGTTGGACGGGAAGCGAGTCCGGCGAGGTAAGTGCTGGAGAAGAATTTGATGTACCTGTCGTGCCTATAGATACAGAGGAGACTCCAAATGTCTAATCCTGAACTTGATAGTTCAATCGAAGCCATATTGATGGTTGTGGATGAACCGGTAACTGAATTGACTCTAGCCCAGGTACTTGAAAGGCCAACGGACGAGATCGTGGAGGCGTTGGAGCGCCTCTCTTTAGGGTATGAAACCAATGGTTTCCATTTGCGCAAAGTCTCTGGCGGGTGGCGTTTCTATAGTCGTCCAGAATTTAGCGCTGCAGTTGAGAAGTTTGTGCTCGATGGACAGCAGTCTCGCCTCACACAGGCTGCTTTAGAGACCTTGGCCGTGATTGCCTACCGCCAACCGGTCTCACGAGCGCGCGTATCAGCTATTCGAGGCGTAAATGTGGAGGCTGTCATGAAGACCCTCGTCACCCGTGGCTTGGTAGAAGAGAGCGGGATTGAGCACGAGAGTGGTGCAATTTTATACAAGACGACCAGTTACTTCCTTGAACGTTTAGGGTTGAATGCCCTCACCGATCTGCCAGCGTTGGCGCCATACCTTCCGGACCTAGATCGTCTTGATGAAATCCTGGGCTCCCTGACCGATTGATTGCCTGCGGGGTTATTCCGGAAAGAGTTTTAGAGGGCTCAATTTCGAGGTAGAATGACCAATTCACGCTTAATTGTCAACGTTCACAACTAGGTCGCTCATAGTCTCAAGGATGGATCCATGGCTCTTGTACGCTTAAACAAAATTATCGCCGATGCTGGTATCACGAGCAGACGTGGCGCTGACGAACTCATTTACGAAGGTCGAGTTTCGGTTGATGGCGAGGTCGTTCGAGAGATGGGATCTAAATTTGACCCCGAAACCTCTCAAGTCATGGTTGATGGTGAGACAATTCGCCCTAGTTTGACTAAGACTTACCTTGCACTTCATAAACCTCGTGGCGTTGTGTCTACCATGTATGACCCCGAAGGACGTCCCTCTCTGTCAGATTTCATATCAGTTCGAACCGAGCGCTTGTTCCATGTAGGTCGCCTCGATAAGGATTCTGAAGGCTTAATTCTCCTGAGTAATGATGGCGATATGACCTTTCGAGCAACGCACCCTTCTTACGGCTTAGAGAAGACGTATCTGATTGAATACGCCGGAACTTTACCCAGGGATGCCCAAAAGAACTTGAAAAAGGGGATTGAACTGGAGGATGGCTTAGGAAGAGTTTTGGATTTCAAGGAGCTTTCTCCAACGTGGATTGAAGTAACTATCCATGAGGGCAGGTATCACATTATTCGACGATTGATGGAAGCGGTCGGAGTGGACGTACTTCGTCTGATCAGAACGCGATTTGGTCCCATTTTGCTGGGGGATGTTCTTGAGGGACGCTGGCGAGATCTCAATGAGGTAGAACTAATAAATCTACGTAAAGCTTTAGACCTTTAACGATTTATCTATATTAACGTACTGCTATTAAAATCTATTTACTAATTTATCGACTTTAAGAAAAGAAAGCAAGATAGATTTATCGACATAAGAACTCTGCTTTTAGGCGTAAACCCTCTTTATATTGCGGATTTATCGACATATACGAACCTCTGGTCTAGCAAGCTCCGAGAAACGAAAAGAAGTAAGACCTTTTAATTATTAAGACATATACAATTATAAAGACATATCGATAAACATCTAGTAATTTCGTGCGTCTCGATTCCTTGGGGAGTATCATTTATCCATGTCTACACGAGCCATTAGAGGTGCGATTCAGGTCGATGCTGATTCGGCCTCCGACATTGGATCAAGTGTTATTGAGCTTTTGCAAGAGATTCTCTCTGTGAATGATTTACAACCAGAGGATCTGATTTCAGTTATTTTCACAGCCACTCCTGATTTAACCGCTGATTTTCCGGCTGCCGCAGCCCGCCAGATTGGGTTCGGGTCGGTACCTTTGATTTGTGCCTCCGAAATCGATGTTCCTGGAGCCTTGCCTCGAGTTATTCGAGTGATGTTGCATTGCGAAACTGACAAAAGACCAGATGAAATCGTACATATTTACCTAAAAGGTGCAGTAGCGCTGCGTCGAGATCTAGCTCAGTGAAGAGCGTACGCATAGTTGGAGCTGGCCTATTAGGAACATCTCTTGCTCTGGCCCTAAAGAATTCCAATATAAGCGTGCAGCTTGTTGATGTAGATGCTAACCACCTAGCTCTAGCGAAGGCTTTGGTGGGCGATGAGGGCCTGAGCACTTCACCGGAGGTTGTGGTCTTAGCAATACCTGCCACAGCCCTTATGGGTGTCATAGAGAGTGAATATGCACTAAATCCCAGAGCGACCTTTATCGATATTGCTAGTACGAAGACTAAATCTTTGCTGGAGATTGAGAAATTTCCTGCCATTGCTCGCCAATTTTGCGGTACCCATCCCATGGCTGGTCGTGAAAGAGGAGGACCTCATGGGGCGCGTGCTGACCTTTTTGAAGACCGAGCTTGGATCTACTGCCCAACTTCTGAGACCTCTCCCGAGAGCCTAAGTAGGACTCTGGAACTCATTGCCTTGTCAGGGGCGATTGCCGTTGCGATGAGTGGCCCGGAGCATGATCAAGCGGTCGCGCTTATTTCCCATCTTCCCCAGATCACTTCTTCGTTATTGGCAAAGCAACTCCATGGCGCCAAGAGCGATTGGTTTTCAGTGGCCGGCCAAGGCCTGAGGGATACGACGCGCATTGCGGCGTCTGACCCAGCGCTCTGGGGTGAAATCATCCATGCGAATCAGAATCAAATTCTTCCGTTGCTCAAAGGTCTGCGAGATGACATTGATTCGTTGATTGCCAACCTATCTAATACCGAGCATGTCCAATCTTTTATTGCTGATGGGGCGTCAGGTAGAGCCAAGATCCCAGGCAAACATGGAGGCAAAGCTCGCGATTATCATTATTTGCCTATCGTGATTGAAGATAAAGCAGGGCAGTTGGCTGCTCTTTTCAATGAATGCGCACAGGCGAAGGTAAATATTGAAGATTTAGTGATTGAACATTCACCTGGCCAGTTCACTGGACTCATTACATTGGCGCTTTCTCCTAATGATGCCAAAATACTTAGTAAGCATCTCCTTGAAGCAGGCTGGAATGTTCATTCGGTGCGAGAAGGGCTGTAAAAGAGTTCATCAGTGAGACGGCTAGACTAAGCACATGGGCATCGTCGTAGCAATTGATGGCCCGAGTGGGGCAGGTAAATCTAGTACAGCGAAAGTTATCGCTCGTAGAGCTGGTTGGAATTATCTAGACACTGGCGCGTTATACCGCGGCATAACGTGGCTAGCGATACGAGATGGCCTTAAAGATCCAGATGACATTGTGGCTAGTCTGAAAAAATCTCCTTTGAGATTCAACAGCGATCCTAGTGAGCCTAAATTATTTGCTGGTGATCGCGAGATTACCGATCAGATTCGTTCGCAGGAAGTAACAGCACGAGTCAGTGAAGTGAGCACCTATCCTCAAGTTCGCAAAGCGTTACTTCTGCTTCAACACAAAATAATTGCAAGTGCGATGCGTGGAATTGTTGTTGAAGGTAGAGATATAGGCACGGTGGTTGTACCGGATGCCGCTTTGAAAGTTTTCCTCACTGCAGATCTTGCAGCACGTGCTGAGAGGCGTGATGCTGAACTTACCCAACCCGAGGAAGACTCTCGTGTTGTTCAAGTGGGAGACGCTCTTGCAGAGCGAGATCACATCGATAGCACACGAAAAATTTCACCTTTGGCAATGGCCTCTGACGCCATTGAAATTGACTCCACGGAATTGAATTTAGAAGAGACAGTAGAACGTGTCTGGGAGATTCTTAGACAAAGACGTTTACTTGGAATGCCTATTGTGGCAATTCTTGGGCGTCCAAATGTTGGAAAATCAACCCTAATTAACCGGTTTATTGGACGTCGCGAAGCGATTGTTGAAGATACTCCTGGTGTTACTCGTGATCGCGTGACTTATGAGTGCAATTGGAACGGCCGCGATTTCATGGTCATGGATACCGGAGGATGGGAATCTAAACCCGACGGGATTTCTATCGGCGTTAGCGCAAGTGCAGAACTAGCCATGGCAGAAGCAGATGTATTGCTTTTCGTTGTAGATGCTCAAGTCGGGGCGCTGGATGAGGATGATGTACTAGTTCAAGAATTACGCAAGATGAAGAAACATATTATTTTGGTTGCCAATAAAGTCGATGGAGATCGTGAAGAAGCACTTGCCCACACATTATGGAATTTGGGATTAGGCGAGCCTAATTTCGTTTCTGCATTGCATGGACGTGGCAGTGGAGATTTATTGGATCGCATCACAAAAGTCCTTCCAGAAGTTGGTGGAGCACAAATCCATGATGGTTATCGTCGGGTAGCTCTTATTGGCCGACCTAATGTTGGTAAATCAAGTTTGCTAAATATTCTTGCAGGTCAAAATCGTTCGCTAGTTGATGATGTTCCAGGAACAACGAGAGACCCGGTTGATGAATTAATTGAACTCGGTGGGTCGATCTGGAGATTTATCGACACTGCAGGAATTCGTAAGAGAGCTAATCAGGCAAGTGGTACCGACTATTACGCAACGTTACGTACTCAAATGGCGCTAGAGCGCGCAGAGGTTGCTGTTGTAGTTCTCGATGCATCTCTTCCGATTTCTGAACAAGATCTTCGCATCATTACTATGGCCGAAGAAGCTGGCAAGGCTCTCATCATTGTTATGAATAAATGGGATCTAGTTGATGAAGATCGCCAAATTGCTTTAGATCGCGAAATTGATCGACACCTTGATCAGGTTGAATGGGCGCAAAGAGTAAACCTTGCAGCAAAAACTGGTTGGCACCGCGATCGTTTAGCTCCGGCACTTCGTACAGCTTTAAGCAGTTGGGAGAGGCGAGTACCTACGAGCCGTCTTAACTCATTCTTGGGCACAATGATTGCAGCAACGCCTCCTCCTGTTCGCGGAGGCAAGCAACCCAAAATCTTGTATGCCACACAAGCCGGTATTTCTCCGCCCCGGTTCGTCATCTTCACAACGGGCTTCTTGGAAGCTTCCTACCGACGATTTATCGAGCGGCGCTTACGTGAAGAATTTGGTTTCCCAGGAACGCCTGTGCAAGTTGCAGTCAGAGTTCGTGAGCGCGAGTAGATCCATATGGCATCTCAAGTACTGACAGTTCCTAACGCTTTAACGATGGTTAGAGGCTTAGGTATTCCGCTATTCCTCTACTTAGCGCTCGGACCCCATGCAGATTTCGCCGCTGTTGCAGTTTTGGCAGTCGGGGGAGCGACGGACTATTTTGATGGAAAATTAGCGAGAGCCTGGAATCAAGAGTCACGATTGGGAGAACTTCTTGATCCGGCTATTGATCGACTCTATATAGCGGCAACACTCATCGCCTTAGTAATTCGCGATGTCATACCACTATGGATGCTCCTACTTCTCTTTGGACGCGATTTGATTCTAGGAGCGCTAACACTTCGCATGCATCACTTTGATATACCTCCTTTTACCGTTACCTACATGGGCAAGGCAGCGACCTTTAATTTGCTCTATGCATTTCCTTTTCTCTTGCTTGCACAAGGCCATTCGTGGCTTGGGACACTTTCCTTTGTCATTGGGTGGAGTTTTGCAGTATGGGGAATAGCGCTCTATCTAGCCACTGGGGTTGATTACTTCCGAACGGGATGGCGCAAGATCAATCGTGCGAAGTAGTATTTAACCTGTCGTACTCAGTTCACTTCATACCACGCAGAACAACGTAGGGGGATGCATGTCATTAACACCAGAATCTTTGCAGTACACAAAAGAGCATGAATGGGTTGCTCCTACAGAAACAGCCAATCGTTATCGCATCGGTATTACTGATTTTGCTCAAGGCGCCCTCGGTGACATTGTGTACGTGCAATTGCCTGACGTTGGCAAGATGGTTGACGCCGGAAGTGTTTGCGGTGAAGTTGAATCAACTAAGAGTGTTTCCGAAATATTCGCTCCGATATCTGGAACAGTTGTGGCTGTCAATACCGCTCTCACCGCAACTCCGGAAATCTTGAATTCGGATCCCTACGATCAAGGTTGGATCGCTGAAATTGACGTTGCGCAATTGCCATCGGACCTACTTTCAGCAGCGCAATACATTGAATTGACGGCTTGACCTACGGCGCATGAATCTCTAGTGTCAGCCTCAGGTTGATAGTAAGGATGGGGGAGTGATGGAAGAAGCGAAAGCTAACCTCGATCTCACCACCACCCTTCACCTAGGGGTTCGGGCAGTTGTCGGTTCAGGCAATACCGAAATTAATTCTGAAGTTCTCAATCTTCTCACTGAAGAAGAGCGAGAGACTTTGAACAATCGAAATCCACATGATGCGATGTTGATTGTTCACCGAGGCCCAAGCAGGGGAGCCCGCTTTCTCCTAAATGCCGATGCCACTATTGGAAGATCTCCAGAGAGTGATATTTTCTTAGATGATGTAACGGTTTCACGGCACCATGCTTCAATCGCGATGATTTCGCAAGGGAGCTACGTTCTCAAGGATTGTGGAAGCCTCAACGGCACCTACGTCAACAATAATTCGGTTACAGAAATAAGTTTGAAAACAGCGGATGAAATACAGATCGGTAAATTCCATATGCTTTTCTTTGGAGGAAAATAGATGAGCGTTCCAGCCCGTGCCTATTTAAGTATTGGCGAAGTCCTGAGCAAATTAAGGGGCGATTTTTCGGATATCACTATCTCTAAAATTCGTTTCCTGGAAGCCGAAGGATTAATCGAGCCACAACGAACCCCATCTGGTTACCGAAAATTTACTAATACAGATCTAGAGCGATTGCGTTATGTATTGCTTGCACAGAGAGATCATTACCTACCTCTTCGTGTTATTAAGGAAAATCTTGACGCCCTTGATCGCGGATTACAACCTGCGCAAATTGCAGGGGGAGCTGCGGCTCCTAGGCTTGCAACCGTTGATGGAGAATTGGCACCGGCGAGTTTTGGAGAGCAGAGCGATCTTCGCCTTTCTCGCGAGGAACTTTTGAAATCTGGTTCTATCTCAGAGGAGCAACTTGTTGAATTAGAGTCCTATGGCCTAATAGCCCCTCGAGGACGCCATTACGATGGGGACGCACTTGCAGTTGCACGTGCGGTCGCTGAATTAGCAGGATTCGGAATCGAACCACGTCATCTTCGTTCATTTAAATCTGCAGCTGACCGAGAAATAGGATTGATTGAGCAAGTTATAACTCCTCTCACGCGCCAGAAGAACCCAGAAGCAAAAGCACGCGCCGAAGAAGTTCAGAGAGAGATTGCCTCCCTATCTGTCCGACTTCATGCCTCACTTGTGCGCGGTGGTCTTCACCGCCTTCGTTGAGATGATGATTCCCGTGGAAGTTGTAGGGGTGCGCATCGAGATGCCATCGAATCAACCCATCGTCTTGTTAAAAGAAGTAGATGGATCGCGATTCCTTCCTATTTGGGTGGGGGCGGTTGAAGCTACATCTATTGCCTTTGCCCAACAGGGAGTCGAACCACCTCGACCGCTAACACATGACCTTATTTCACTAATAATCTCATCGCTGGATACAACTGTCACCGCGGTACACCTGACACACCTCCAAGAAGGAGTGTTCTACGCAAATCTAGTTCTTACCGATGCACAATCGAACGAGAAGATCATCTCTGCAAGACCATCTGATGCCATAGCGATTGCGTTGCGAACGGATGCAGCCATCTTCGCCTCAAGGCAACTGCTCGACGAGGCGGGCATAGAGATCCCTTCCGGTGAAGGTGATGATCCATCCTCGCAATCTAATGAAGAGGTCGAACGATTCAGAGAGTTTTTAGACCAGATCAACCCAGAAGATTTCATAGGTTGAACCGTGTTAATCAAATGGGCTGCCTTGGTCTTGCGCTTACATGCATCGATCATCTTTCTTATTGCCGCAGCTCTCATTATTCAACCGATCAAAGTTTTGACCTACCTAGGTGTAGCTAGCCAATTAGAGAATTCTCAGTTCTCCTGGTTGGTGCGATGCATCGGTATCGTTCTTCTTATTCCGGCACTTCTGGCTCCATTAGTTGCTGCTTTTGCCGGGGAGCGAGGATTGCGCCAAGCGTGCTCTGGTATGGGTTTCATCCACTGTGGTTTAGCCGCTTGGTTGCTCCTTTCCCCAACGTTGACGGGATTAGGCAAGTGGAGTTCGGCTTCTCTCTCACTAATTATTGGAGCTGCCTACTTCTTGGTCTTGCGAGGACGCAGACGCAACCGTTAACCTCTACTTGAGGTTTTAATCGTGTCGGTCGTTGAATCTACTTCCTATGGCTTCTACCCTTAAGACCTCCCCAGCAGAATCGAGCGACCCCGCATGGATAGCATGGACACTCACACACCTGACCACGATATGAATGAAATCGGTTATCGCGGTGCAACTGCTTGTTCGGCCGCGGGTATTACATATCGTCAGCTCGATTATTGGGCACGTACTGGTTTGGTAGAACCTAGTGTTCGCAATGCAATGGGTTCGGGAAGTCAACGTTTATATGGATTTCGAGATATTTTGGTTTTGAAAATTGTAAAACGCTTGCTTGATGCGGGAGTCTCGCTGCAAAATATCCGTACGGCGGTCAATCACCTTCGAGAGAGGGGAGTGACCGATCTTGAGCGCATCACCCTTATGAGCGATGGCGCCTCCATTTATGAATGTGCCAGCCCCGATGAAATTATCGACTTGTTGCAGGGCGGTCAAGGCGTCTTTGGAATCGCAGTGGGCAAGGTATGGCATGAAGTAGAAGGATCACTTGCCCTTTTGCAAGGGGAGATTAATGGCACTGTAGTTAGTGGCCAAAGTAACGATGAACTATCGCAAAGACGTAAACTCAAAGGCGCATAAAGCAGGCATACTTCCTGTATGACTTTTGACGCATTCGAACGCCGCCATATTGGACCATCTACTGATCAAGAATCCACAATGCTTAAGGAATTGGGCTACCCGAGTTTAGAAAACTTTATTTCTCAAGTAGTTCCCTCCAGCATCGCCATGACACATGCATTGGCTGATCTGCTTCCGTCGGCGCGCACTGAAGTTGAAGTTATTGCTGAATTACGAGCGATGGCATCTCGAAACAAAGTCTTCACCTCCCTAATCGGAACCGGTTATTACGGAACACACACCCCAGCAGTTATATTGCGAAACGTTCTCGAAAATCCTGCTTGGTACACCGCTTACACGCCATACCAACCTGAAATTTCACAAGGGCGCTTAGAAGCACTCTTTGCTTTCCAGACATTGATTTGCGATATGACTGGGTTGGATATTGCAAATGCATCAATGCTTGATGAAGGAACAGCTGCCGCTGAAGCGATGACTCTCGCACGACGCGCGCATAAAGGTAGTGACGGCGCAGTATTTTTTGTTGATAAGAATGTTCATCCACAAACTTATGCGGTTGTTGTTGCAAGAGCTAAGCCACTCGGGATTTCGGTTGTGACTATTGATGCATCTAACGCACTTCCTGAGCAAGAATTTTTCGGAGTGTTAGTGCAGTACCCAAATACTTTGGGAGAGATATTGCATTATGAATCGTTATCTAAATCAGCACATGATCGTTCTGCACTTGTGGTTGCAGCAACAGACTTACTTGCGCTAACTCTTCTTGCCCCGCCAGGGGAGTGGGGCGCTGATGTTGTAGTCGGCAGTGCACAACGTTTCGGAGTACCCATGGGATTTGGTGGCCCTCACGCCGGATTTATGTCCGTGCGTAATGGACTAGAACGTGGAATGCCAGGACGTTTGATTGGCCAAAGTGTTGATTCAGATGGCAATCCTGGATTCAGATTGGCGCTGCAAACGAGAGAACAACACATTAGGCGAGATAAGGCTACGAGCAATATTTGCACCGCTCAAGTTCTATTAGCGGTCATGAGTGCTTTCTACGCCATGTACCACGGTCCAAAAGGATTGACTCACATTGCCAATCGAGTACATCGTGGTGCGCAACAACTTAATCAGTCACTAACTAATGGCGCAGTGAAGGTATTGTCTAAGGATTTCTTTGACACTCTTATGGTTTCTGTTTCAGATTCAGGAGTCATTGCCAAGAAGGCTCGAGAGGCAGGTTTTAATCTTCGAGTAATTGACGGCCAAACTATCGGTATTTCTCTGGATGAAACGACAACGCAAGCAGACCTGCAAGCGGTGTGCGCAGTATTCGGCGTTACTTTACTGCCTCAAGTTGGCAATGCTGGTATGAGTTTTCCTGATTCGCTTCACCGTAAGAGCGCTTTCTTGTCTCATCCAATCTTCAATACAAATCATTCCGAAACTGCGATGATGCGCTACTTACGTTCACTAGCAGATAAAGACCTTGCTCTGGATCGAACAATGATTCCATTAGGTTCGTGCACGATGAAGCTCAATGCAGTGACAGAGATGGAATCTGTTACATGGCCCGAATTTTCTTCACTCCATCCTTTCGCTCCGGCAGATCAAAGTGTTGGTTCTCGTGAATTGATTTCCCAACTTTCGCAGTGGTTGGTATCTATAACGGGATATGACGCTGTCTCACTTCAGCCAAATGCTGGAAGCCAAGGTGAATTCGCAGGGCTTTTGGCAATTCGAAATTATCACGATTCACGTGGAGATAGCCATAGAAATATTTGTCTCATTCCATCCAGTGCGCACGGAACTAATGCAGCAAGCGCTGTGATGGCTGGAATGAAGGTTGTAGTAGTGGAGTGCGATGAACTAGGAAATGTCAGCGTTGAAGATCTTTCTGCAAAGATAAGCCTTCACGCGCAGAATCTTGCCGCGTTGATGGTTACATATCCATCTACGCATGGAGTATTTGAAACTGCAATCACGCAGATTTGTGGATTAGTTCATGATGCTGGTGGACAGGTTTATGTTGATGGTGCCAACCTGAATGCATTAGTCGGATTGGCACAACCGGGTAAATTCGGTGCAGATGTTTCGCATCTAAATTTGCATAAAACATTTTGTATCCCACACGGAGGGGGAGGCCCAGGAGTTGGCCCTGTAATTTGCAGAGCTCATCTTGCTCCGTTCCTTCCTAACCACCCGCTAGACCCTACGGCAGGACCTGCCACAGGTCCTGGTCCCATCAGCGCGGCTCCTTTCGGTTCTGCGAGCATTTTGCCAATCTCTTGGGCCTACATTCGTTTGATGGGCGGCGCAGGATTGAAACATGCAACAGAAGTTGCAATTTTGTCTGCCAACTACATAGCTAAGAAATTGAATCCGTACTACCCAGTTCTATATACGGGGGAGAATGGATTAGTCGCACATGAGTGCATCTTGGATCTTCGCCAAATAACCAAGGACTCCGGGGTCACTGTTGATGATGTGGCTAAGAGGCTTATGGATTTCGGATTCCATGCTCCAACGATGAGCTTTCCTGTACCTGGCACATTGATGATTGAACCGACCGAAAGTGAAGATATCGTCGAGCTGGATCGCTTTATTGCGGCAATGATTGCCATCTTCGCTGAGATAGAAGATGTCAGAAAAGGCGTCCGTACCCATGAAGATTCACCATTACATAACGCCCCACATACCGCAGAGAAGATTGCCTTAGATGGTTGGCCATTTGGCTATAGCCGCGAATTGGCAGCATTTCCTCAAGGGGTAAATACGGGTGAAATCATGGGCCGCAGAGGCAAGTATTGGCCTACCGTCGGGCGCATAGATGGCGCCTTCGGGGATAGGAACCTTATTTGTTCGTGCGCCCCAGTGAGCGATTACGCTTGAGGTTACTTAACATAATGTAACTTATCGGCGTTAGGTCTGAGCCTAGTTTCTAGTGCCCAGCCACTGACTCGAATAAGTGCCTCCAAGACAATCTTCTTACTCATCTTAGATTCTCCATTCTGGCGCTCGATAAAAGTTATAGGTGTCTCGAGAATTCGACCTTTGGCTGCATGGACGGCTCGAGCCATTTCTATTTGAAAACAATATCCTTCAGATGAAACGGCGCTGAGCTGGATACGTTCGAGTGTTTTTCTTGAGTAGATTCGGAAACCACCCGTGAGATCTCGCAAAGGCAATTTAAGGGCCCATTTAGCGTAAGAGGTTCCAATTCGAGATAAACGTTGGCGAGATTTGGGCCAATTGATAATTTCTCCTCCTGGCATCCACCTAACGCCCATGATTACATCTCTTTCTGGCGTTAGTAAGGAAATCATTCGATGAAGGTCGCTTGGCCTATGTGAATGATCGGCATCCATTGTTACAACATGCGTGTACGTGTCGTGCAATAGAAACCAACCTAATCCGGTGCGATAAGCGCCGCCTAAGCCCGTTTTCTTTCGGCGTTCAATGAGATGGACACGATTGGGCCATGCACGAGAAATATCCTTAACTAATGAAGCAGTCTTATCGGGAGAATTATCATCAACGATGAGAATGTCGACATTATCTGGAAGATGTAAAACTTCACTCGTCAATGAAGTTATCGATGCAGCTTCGTTGTAGGTAGGAATTACTACAAGAACTTTCACTGATTACTCCGTTTCCTGACAACCGAAAACCTTTTAAGAAGAACTCTATAAAGAAATGGTATGACGAGAAAGAGAAATAGCGGGAGAAAAACTATGAGAATTTCCGCAGAATTTCCCAAAGAATCGGACACTGATCGGGGGGATTGCAAAGGTAGATTCACCAGGAACGCCTCAGGCTTGTTGATTGCAGTGGCTTTGAGAACCCTCCCCTGGTCATCTATTGCCGCACTGATGCCTGATGTCGCAATACTTATGGCAAATCGTTGATGTTCAATGGCCCTTATTCGCGAAATTTCCAACTCTTGTGCACTTTCTGGCGTGAGACCGAAGGTTGCACTGTTTGTCTGAATAAGCAAAGTATTACCGCGAGCGGCCATCGCGCGATTAAGTTGATCATCAAGCAATTCATAACAAATAACTGGGGAAATTTTAGCTCCACCTATGACATGTGTTTGCAAATCTGTACCCGGAATAAAGTCGATGATTCCTTTGGCAAAGGGTGAAACGAATTCTGCCAATGATCGAAGAGGTACATACTCTCCAAAGGGTGTTAAGTGTTTCTTCACATAAATGCTAGATGGACCACTCCCTGGTAGCCATGCAATCGAAGCATTCTCATAACCATTGCCTTTAGTAAGAACGGCGCCGATAATGATTGGCACCTGGAAGTCGTCAGCCAACTTATTGAGTGAATCACGGACGAAGTTATCCTTAAAAGGATCAACATCAACGCTATTTTCTGGCCAAACAATGAATGAAGGCTTTTGACTATGAGATTCAAGGTAACTTCTTGTGCTCTTCTCGTGCATAGAAAAGACTGCGTGCGCCCTGTCGTTGAAATCTAAACCAAGTTTGGGCACTCCCCCTTGCACAGCTAGTACGGTAACAACCTCTTCGGAATCTACGGGAGTCCTCAATAGTGTGGTCGAAAATAGGATTCCAACGACAAAAAGCGTGACTAAACCTAAAGTAAATTCCTTCTTTATAACTAGGAATAGTGAGACAGAAACGAGTGCGACTAAGAACGATAATCCTGATACTCCTGCTATCGAGGCAAAGGAGGAATATGGAGCATTGGCTTGAGAGAAGCCAACCCTCCCCCAACCGAAACCTCCGAATGGGAAGTGCGTTCTAAGTATTTCGATACAGACCCATGCGGATGGGAAAAGGATGAAGAATTTAGGATCCGTCGTTGGATGTAATGCCAGCGGAAAGAGAAGGCCAACCTGGAGTAGCACTAGCAAAAGCCAAGGAAGAGCTCCTACGTAAACACTTGTCCAATGCAACAAAGGCAGGAAGAAGGAGGCAGAGAAAACAATAACTACTAGGGCCCTGACCTTGAATCCATTGCCGTCAAAGGCGAAGAGCAAAAGAAGAAGTGCAGATGGCGCTAACCACCACAATGCGAATGGCGCGAATGCTCCCGATAAAAGAATTCCAGAAAGAAATGCAAGGAGCACGCTCATTCTAGAGCTGCAATCAATCGATCCACGCTAGCCCCTAAGGCATACCTTTCCTTGAGCGCTTGAAGTTCTTTCATGTTCTTTGGTTTTCTAGGAATAGCAAGAGAGACATCGGGCAGTGAAATATCTAAAGCGCATTGAACCAAGGTTGGCGCGATGGCTAGATAATCTAATCCAGCGAGGACTTTCTTGGTCAGGGCTGGTGAAAGTCTTGGATCATTTGAGTGCGCCGCTTCTATGACCTCTGGAACGTTCGCGAACGCGTTGGCAATAGCGGCGGCACCTTTCTCGCCAATGCCGCGAACTCCTGGCAGACCATCAGATGGATCGCCTCGGAACATAGCAAATAGCCCATACCGCTCTCCAGGAATCTGATACTTCTGCTTTACCCAATCTAAATTAACTAAATCATGTTGGGATAAACCTTTTGCTAGATACACAACACGTACATCTCTTTCGTCATCTACAAGTTGAAAAAGATCGCGATCGCCCGTGACTATACGTACAGGTCCTGGTTGTTGAACAGCGAAAGAGGCCATAACGTCATCGGCCTCGTAATCATCGACTCCAATAACAGTAATTCCGAAAGCATCGAGGACATCCAACAGAATAGGTATCTGTGGAGTCAAAGTGTCAGGCTCTTCCTCCCCTTCACCTGAATCATCAACCCGATTTGCCTTGTAATCTGGGAATAACTCAACTCTCCATGAAGGACGCCAGTCTCCTTCTATGCAAGCAACAAGTCGATTCGGTCTATACATTCCAATTAATCGAGCGGTCATATCTAAATAGCCTCGAATGGCATTAACGGGAGTGCCATCGGGGGCAACCATCGTATCT
Source organism: Actinomycetota bacterium (assembly GCA_009700405.1). Classification (GTDB taxonomy): domain Bacteria; phylum Actinomycetota; class Actinomycetes; order Nanopelagicales; family Nanopelagicaceae; genus QYPT01. The sequence continues at coordinate 19,774 of WLMD01000015.1, forward strand.
GGCATGCCGTAATAAGCTCGGTACCAAAGAGATGCGCTATCTAACAACATAAGACTCATACATCACCCGCAAAATAGGCCACAACTCCACGATCGATTTTCTTGATTGCTTCCTTACATTTTGGCCTAAGGGATTCACTAGCTACCGCTATTTGATTGAGAAGGTCTATGAGTTGCTTAGTCGAGCGTACGAAATCTCCCACGGAGAGATCACTCCCTTTCAGAACGCTTTGCAGCGAATGTCCATTTGCCCATCGGAATGAAATCCAACAGAAGCCGAAATCTGGCTCTTTCTGAGTTGCAACATTATGTCGCGACTCCAGGTCCTCTAGATAAGACCACAGTTTAACGACTTCACTGAGAGCCGATTGCACATTTCCGCTAGGTATGCGCGGAGCTAAAGTCTCCTGACTTCGTGCTTCAAAAATCATGCTGGATACCACAGATAATAGTTCGGGTGCCGATAGGTGCTCTAGCAAATCAGTGCGGATAGCCTCAGCCAATAACAAATCCGACTCAGTGTAAATCTTTGCAAGGATTTGCCCTTGAGGTAACGTCTTCTCCCCCTGGATATAATTTAGTTCAGTTAATACATCGCACACTCGATCAAAAGTCTTCGCGATTACGTGCGTACGATTCTCTACACGTTTCTGCAATCCTTCATTCTCACGTATCAACCTATCTGCTCGTTCTGCAATCCTTGAATGCGTTTCCCGATCAGTGCAACCATGACAGGCATGAGCTCTCATGGATTTGCGAAGTGTTACGAGATCAGATTCAAGGTGAGCGCGTTGATTGGGATCAAAGCCTTTCTTTGCCTGCCTTTTCGAAAGGAGTACTTCAGTCTCTTTAATCTCTCGTCTAAGCGTTGCATATTCAACATAATTGCCCAAATGGCATTTTGCCTCAGCTTCGAAATTTAGAATCGCAAGAGCGTTCTTTCTGATCTGTTTGGTCAGGCCAACGACCGCTCTATCTGCTTGAAATTGAGCGAACGAAGACTCTAAAGATCCACGGGCTCTTTCTCTACCGAATCGACCAATTAAATTGATGGCCATGTTGTACGTAGGGGTAAATGATGAACGCAATGGATATGTTCGTGTCGATGCCAGCCCAGCGGCCGTTGCCGAATCAACAGTTGGTGACCATTGAACAACGGCGTTTCCTTCAATATCAATGCCACGCCTGCCAGCCCTACCGGTTAACTGCGTGTACTCCCCTGGCGTAATTGGAAGGTG
>WLMD01000150.1 GCA_009700405.1 Actinomycetota bacterium
AATGAACCTATTAGTCACTATGCAGAAAACCTCACGCCGATTGGCAAAATTACCTGGCGCCAACGTGCCCATGTCCAGGGCCGCGTTACTTCAATCAAATCCGCGCCTCGAGATTCTGCACCAATTGTTGAGGTAGAAATGTGGGATGAAACTGGCGGGGTCACTTTGCAATTCTTGGGCCGACGCGAAATAGCTGGTCTTGACGTCGGGTCACAACTGCGTGCTGAAGGAATGGTCGGTGAGGCCGACGGCTCGTTGACGATTCTCAATCCGTCGTACGAAATTATTATTTAACAGCGGTGGCGGTGGGATTTGAACCCACGGTTGAGTTTCCCCAACACGCGCTTTCGAGGCGCGCTCCTTTGGCCGCTCGGACACGCCACCAGAAGTGAGGATACATCAACTATTTTCTTTCTCGTTGCCCTTCAAAAAATTCCTTGAGCAAATCTGCGCATTCATCCACCATCACGCCCGCAGTGATTTCAATTGAATGCAGTGAACGTGGGTCTCGAAGCACATCCCATACAGACCCAACCGCGCCAGCCTTCTCATCCCAAGCCCCAAAGACCAATTTCTGAATTCTCGCCTGAGAAATTGCTCCAGCACACATGGCACACGGTTCTAAAGTGACAACCAGTGTGTGATCGTCCAGGCGCCATGAACCGATTTTTTCTGCCGCGTTTCGAATCGCAACTATCTCTGCGTGCGCCGTCGGATCTTTATGAAGCTCACGTTCATTACTTCCCGTTGCAACAATTTCACCGGCGCTATCGAGAATAACTGCACCAACAGGAACATCGCCAGATGTTTTTGCTCCCTCGGTTGCCACATTCAAGGCAAGCAACATCGCTTCGTTGTTATTCATTTTTTCTGAAACTAAATATCTAGTAATTCGCGAAACTGCTCACCGAAACCAAGGCGAGTTGCGATTGCATCGAGTTGCTCATCAGGAAAAAGTTCTGCGTCATCGCATAGGGCAGAGATTTCCATGTGATTCATTCCAAGATCAATCAAAATATCTAGGTCACCTGTTGGCAATGGTTCGTCATCTTCTTCAGGAAATGGCAGATCAGCTAGTTCAATAAATTCTGCGGCCACTTCATAATCGAACGCGCAGGTAGCGTCGCTAAGCAGCATCCGTATGTGTGCGCCAAGAACTCGAATGACCATAAAAAATTCTTCATCAATAGAGATAAGTGCTATCGCTCCACCATTTGTTTGTTGAGCTTTCAGTCCTTCAATAATCTGTGCTAAATCATGAGGATCCGGCATTTCAGCCAAGGTCCAGCGCCCTTCTTCATGCCAGGCAGCTACAGCAATATCAACGTCGTTAGTCATTGCAGCCCCCTTTTGCGCGCTTTACCCCATCCCTTAGGTTGCATCTTGACACTCATTTGTTGGGAAAGAAAGCCCTGTAGGGTAGGGAACATGAAAGTACATGTCGCGAATCACCCCCTCATTTCTCATAAATTGACTGTGTTGCGAGATGAAAAGACTGACTCACCAACTTTTCGTCGACTCGTCGAAGAACTTGTGACCTTGTTGGCCTACGAAGCTACTCGCGATGTGCGCACTAAAACTGTTTCGATAAAAACCCCCGTGACTCAGACGCAAGGTTTGAAGATGGCAGAACCTCGCCCCGTTGTTGTGCCAATCCTGCGCGCAGGTCTGGGAATGCTTGAGGGAATGGTTCGCCTTATTCCGACGGCTGAAGTTGGTTTCCTTGGAATGGTGCGAGATGAAAAAACTTTAAAGGCCAGCACCTACGCAAATCGTTTACCCGAGGATCTTTCCGGCAGACAATGTTTCGTCCTAGATCCGATGCTTGCAACAGGTGGCACACTAATTGCAGCTTTCAATTTTCTCATTGAGCGAGGAGCAAATGACATCACAGCAATTTGTATTCTCGCAGCGCCTGAAGGTATTGCTTTTGTCGAAGAAGCTTTTAAGGATTCCAACGTGCCGATTACTATCGTGACCGGCGCTTTAGATGAAAAGCTCAATGAACACGGTTACATCGTTCCGGGTCTTGGTGACGCGGGCGACCGACTATATGGAGTGGTGTAAAAATGGCGTCAACAAGTCCTGGGTACGGAATCACTATTCGCGTTGAAGGAGCACCTTCGGCACAGCCTGTCGCTCTTGTCACTGCCGCAATAACCGGTGCGGGCGCCACTATTACGGCGCTAGATGTCGTCGAATCCCTCATTGAAAGAGTGGTTGTGGACGTAACGTGCGACACGAGTAATGCCGAGCACGCAGAAGAGATTTCCAAAGCAATTGCTGCTCATCCAGAATTAACAGTGCGTAAAGTGAGTGACCGTACATTCTTATTGCACCTCGGCGGAAAGATTGAAATCCAATCTAAAGTTCCTCTAAAAACGCGTGATGATTTATCTCGCGCATACACTCCAGGTGTTGCACGAATCTGTCAGGCGATTGTTGATGATCCATCAGATGCACGCCGCCTCACTATTAAGCGAAATACTGTCGCAGTTGTTACAGATGGTTCTGCGGTTTTAGGTCTTGGAAATATTGGACCTGCTGCTGCCCTTCCTGTCATGGAAGGAAAAGCTGCACTATTTAAGCGCTTTGGAGATGTTGACGCGTGGCCAGTCTGTCTAGACACACAAGACGTCGATGAAATCGTTCGTACAGTTCAACTTATTGCACCTGTATACGGTGGTATCAACCTTGAAGATATTTCAGCGCCTCGTTGTTTTGAAGTTGAACGTCGTCTTCGCGAACTACTAGACATTCCAGTTTTCCATGATGACCAACACGGAACAGCGATCGTTGTGCTCGCTGCACTTCGGAATTCGCTCAAGCTTGTAAAGAAGAATCTTGCTGATTGCCGAATAATTATGAGTGGCGCAGGCGCAGCAGGCACAGCGATCGCTCGCTTGCTCATGCTCAGTGGTGCCACAAATATCGTTGCTTTCGATACAAAGGGTGTTATTAACAAATCAACCAAGACCACGGATCCAATGCGCCAATGGTTTATTGATAACTGCAATCCAAATAACATCACAGGGACTCTGGCCGAAAGCTTGGCTGGCGCGGATATATTCATTGGTGTCAGTGCAGCCAACATCTTGAAGGAAGCAGATGTCGCTTCTATGGGTAAGGATTCAATTGTCTTTGCACTTGCCAATCCAGACCCCGAGATTGATCCATACATCGCGCGCAAACATGCAACTGTTGTTGCCACTGGCCGCAGTGACCAGCCAAACCAAATTAATAATGTGCTTGCATTCCCTGGAATCTTCCGCGGATTGCTAGATGCCAACGCACATAAGATCACAGACGAACTACTCGTCGCGGCAGCTGAAGCAATTGCGGACTGTGTCTCTCCAGAACAGCTCAACGCATCATTTATCGTGCCAAGTGTTTTCGATCCCAACGTGGTGATTGCTGTGGCAGCAGCGGTAAAGAAATGCGTGTAATTGAGCTAGCCG
>WLMD01000151.1 GCA_009700405.1 Actinomycetota bacterium
CAAAGAGTTTATTGAAGCTGCGCAAACTGGCGGAATTTCCAACCGTAAAATCATTACACGCCACGTGCTACCTAACGTCATTACCCAAGCAGTGGTTTATGCAATGAGCGACATAGTTCTTAATATCGGTGTTATCGTGACCTTGAGCTACTTCGGTCTAGGAATTGTCCCCCCAACTCCTGACTGGGGTCGCATGATTTCTGAAGGTCAACAGTTCTTGGCCGGTGGCTATTACTACCTCACGGTGTTGCCTGCTATTGCAGTCATCATTACCAGCTTGGGGCTTTCCTTTATCGGAGATGGCCTAGCCCAACTATTGCGGGTAAAGCGATGACCGCGCCTGCAAACATACTTGAGGTCGAAAACTTACAGATTGTGGCGCGTATCGCCGGCCGCGATTACATTGCAATTGATAACGTCAGTTTCAATGTAGCGCAGGGGCACGCGCGTGGCCTTGTTGGTGAATCCGGGTCGGGTAAGAGTTTAACTTTGCGCGCGATTATGGGATTGCTGCCATCAAACGTTCGTGTCACCTCAGGGTCCATTAAATTTCAAGGAATAGATCTTTTGGCTGATAAAGGAAAGTACCGCAAGAGTGTTCTAGGTACTGGAATTTCAATGGTCTTTCAAGAACCATCAGTTGCACTAAATCCCGTCATGAAGATCGGTAAACAGATTACCGACAGCCTTGTTGAGCATTCAGATCTCAATCGTCGCCAAGCGCGCGAGAGAGCCATTGACCTGATGGATCAAGTAGGAATTCGTGACCCAGAGAAACGTGTGGATGATTTTCCATTCCAGTTATCTGGTGGCATGAAACAGCGAGTCATGATTGCAGCAGCAATTGCGTGTGGACCGGAATTGATTTTGTGCGATGAACCAACCACTGCTTTGGATGTCACAATCCAAGCCCAGATTATTGATCTCTTTAAGAAGTTACGCAGCGAGCTTAAAGTGAGCCTGCTATATGTAACTCACGATATTGGTGTTGTTGCAGAACTATGTGATGCGATTTCAGTGATGTATTCAGGAAGAATTGTTGAGCAAGTTGATGACATCAACAAAGTTTTCTCAAATCCACAGCACCCTTACACAAAGGCGCTTCTTAGCGCGATCCCACGTATTGATGGTCCTATTCAACGTCTCAAAGGCCTAGAAAACACCGCTCCGTCCTTGACTCAGCGCTCACAAGAGTTGGCGCCGCCTATGACGCTGGTCGAACCTGGGTGGGAGATTGCTCCCTTTGAATTCTCTGATCTCAATCAGCTATGGAGTTCGAGTTCTCATGAGTAACCAAATATTTGCAGCAAATGATGTCAGCGTGACATTTAATGTTGGTCGTGGCAAGAACAAGAGCCAGGTCCGAGCCCTTAACCATGTATCTCTAGATGTTAATCAAGGCGAAATTGTTGGGTTAGTTGGAGAATCAGGGTCCGGTAAATCAACGTTGGCGCGAGTAATCGTGGGATTACAAAAGTATGACTCAGGTGAACTTGTTTATGACGGTGAGCCGCTTCCTAAGGCTCGAACTCTGGAGGATCGTCGCAAGATACAAATGATTTTTCAGGACCCTTACTCCTCTCTTGACCCACGCATGAGTGTCAAGCAATCCATATTTGAATTACTAGATACGCATAATATTTTGCCCAAAGAACAACGCTTGGATCGATGCAAGGAATTACTCTCTTTGGTAAAGCTTCCTGAAAGTTTGCTTGATAGTCGACCATATGCAATGTCGGGCGGACAGCGCCAGCGAGTAGCGATTGCACGAGCGCTCTCCCTGAATCCACATTTTCTCATCGCAGATGAAGCAGTATCGGCGCTAGATGTCTCCGTGCAAGCTTCCATCATCAATTTACTTGCAGATCTTCGTGAATCACTCAAGCTTTCAATTCTCTTTATCTCACACGATTTAGCCATCGTCAGACTTCTGTGTGACCGCGTGAATGTTATAAATGTTGGAGATATCGTCGAATCTTCACCGACTTTATCCCTGTTTGATAATCCACAGCATGCCTATACACGGCAGCTAATTTCAGCTGTGCCTAAACTCGATGCAATTGTTCGTAACGCCAACTAAGGAAACCAAGGAAAGAGGACCGATCTCCATGACTGGAATGACACTGAACAAGGAAGTCTTAAGCGGCGTTGAAGAATTAATGAATAAGCCCGTCCTTGAGGGAAAGTGTCCTGGACTCTATGCCACCATCTTTAATGGCGATGAAGTTCTGCTGGAAAAAGGCGTCGGTCAATTCACGATCGGCAAAGGCGAGCCATCATCGAATACTTCTTTCCGCATCGCCTCGTGTACAAAGAGTTTCACGATCACCGCTCTTTTGATATTGCGCGATAGGGGAGCACTCGACCTTAATCAGCCCATCACGGATTTCGTGGAGGAATATAGATTCAGTGAAATAAGTACCTTCAAGGAAATTCCTACAGTTGGCCAATTAGCTGCGATGTCATCTGGTTTGCCCTCTGATGACCCATGGGCGGATCGCCAAGAGTCAATTAGTGGAAAGAAACTTCGTGAGATTGTAAGTCGGGGAGTGCATACAACAAATCGACCAGGAGCTATTTACCAATACTCCAATTTAGGATTTGCGCTGCTGGGTCAAGTCATTGAGAAAGCTTCTGGGGTTGATTACAGAGAATTCGTTACCACTGAGATTCTCAAACCTTTAGGGATGAATGATTCAGGATTTGATAATGAACTCTTCCCTAAAGAGAGCCTAGCTATTGGTTATCGCAAGAGTGGTGAAACTTGGCTGGAGCTTCCCTTCTCTGCCTCCGGTGCTTTTTCCTGTATCGGTGGGCTCTTTAGCAGCGCTCGAGATTTACGTACGTGGTCACGTTGGATGCATTCGGCCCTGACAGCAAATCCAAAGGGTGGACCGCTATCAACAGCATCCCGACATAGCATGCAGCAGATAGTTACCTCTGCTCCCTTTAACACCCACCTTGCAACGCTCCCTGCAAATGCGCATCGCGCCGCTGGTTATGGTTTGGGATTATTTATTGAGTTTGATCCAAAGTATGGACAGTTTGTTTCACACTCTGGCGGGTACCCAGGATTTAGCTCGCACATGCGCTGGCATGTACCAACTGGTTTATCGGTGGTCGTTCTTGAAAATGCAACATATTCAGGTGCCTGGGCAACAGCCACAGGAATTTTGGATTACGCATTAGAGAAAGCCGGATTCGAATTACCTCTTGAAGATAAGTGGCCACAAACATACGAGTTAGCTAAGCAGGCGGATTCCTTGGTCCGTCAGTGGAGCGCGAGCCTTGCTAACGAAATCTTTGAAGAGAACGTTGATATGGATGTTCCCTTTGCAGAAAGAGAATCAAACATCAAAAAACTCATTGATGAAGTGGGTGGACTTACCGCTTCAGAATCACTCAATGAAGCAAAGAGCGCTTCAGATTCGCCTCTTCA
>WLMD01000152.1 GCA_009700405.1 Actinomycetota bacterium
ACGGCCGAATCACATCATCGAGCATTAATTGTCGAAGTCATGGGTCGTCACGCAGGTTGGATTGCATTGCATTCTGGTCTAGCTGGCGGCGCGGCTTGCATCTTGATTCCCGAGCAAACTTTTTCTATTGAAAAGGTCTGCGAATGGGTTGAGTCTCGCTTTAAGACTAACTATGCGCCCATCATTGTTATAGCCGAAGGTGCGATTCCACAAGAAGGTGACATGGTTGTTAAAGATGCAACTCTGGATTCCTTCGGACACGTGAAGCTTTCTGGAATCGGTGAATGGCTAGCGCAAGAGATTGAATCTCGAACGGGCAAAGAAGCTCGCACTTCAGTTTTGGGCCATATTCAACGTGGCGGAACACCAAGTGCATTCGATCGAGTTCTTGCTACGCGATTTGGCCTTCATGCCATCACCGCCGCGCACGAGGGAGATTGGGGCAAGATGGTTGCCTTGCATGGGACAGATATTGTTCGAGTACCGTTAATTTCAGCGACGGAGCGCCTAAAGACTGTTGATCCTGCTCTATACAAGGAAGCAGAAATTTTCTTCGGATAAATCCCTCGACACCTCAGACCCTTTACGGCCTACGCTAGGACACTATGACTACCTCACAGATGCTCGATAACCTCTTCACGCCAGGCCTCGTTGCTGCCCAGCAACCATCATGGCCAGGTGGCTCAGAGGGATCGGCGATTAAGGGTGCTGTTGCCGAACTCAAAGCGCTACCACCATTAGTTTTTGCAGGTGAGTGTGACAACCTTAAAGCTCGAATCGCAGATGCCGCTGCAGGCAAGGCATTCTGGCTACAAGGTGGAGACTGTGCCGAAACTTTCGCTGCTGCAAGTGCAGATTCAATTCGTAATCGCATTAAGACAATTTTGCAGATGGCCGCAGTGTTGCAGTATTACTCCAGTTTGCCTGTCGTAAAAGTTGGGCGTATGGCTGGTCAATTTGCAAAGCCACGGTCGAATGACAATGAAACACGTGGAGATGTCACGCTACCTGCATATCGCGGAGACGCTGTTAATGGTTTGGATTTCACAGAGGAATCTCGCACGCCTGATCCACAACGCTTAGTTAAGGTCTACAACACCTCGGCAGCGACGCTAAATCTAGTGCGTGCGTTTACTCAAGGCGGATTTGCAGACTTACGCCAGGTACATGAATGGAATAAAGGCTTTATTCGCGATTCATCAGTTGGGGATCGCTACGAAGAGATGGCAAATGAGATTGGTCGAGCTCTTGAATTTATGCGCTCGGCAGGTGTTGACCCGGCTGCATTCAAAACAGTTGATTTCTTCGCAAGTCATGAAGCGCTCATCCTTGAATACGAGAAGGCGTTAACAAGAATCGATTCACGCACCCAATTACCATATGACGTATCTGCGCATTTTGTCTGGATTGGTGAACGTACTCGCCAGCTTGATGGAGCCCACGTTGATTTTGCTTCCAAAGTTCGCAATCCCATTGGCGTCAAACTTGGACCGAAAACGACTGTTGAGGAAGCTCTAGCCCTTATCGAAAAACTAGATCCAAACCGCGAGCCAGGACGCTTAACTTTTATTACTCGCATGGGTGCAGGCAAGATTCGCGAAGTTCTGCCCGCGCTTGTTGACGGAGTGACCAAATCCGGCGCACAGGTACTGTGGGTCTGCGACCCCATGCACGGAAATACATATGAAGCACCAAGTGGTTACAAAACTAGGCGCTTCGATGATGTCATTGATGAAGTGACCGGTTTCTTTGAAGTTCACAAGGCGCTAGGCACTCACCCTGGGGGGATACACATTGAACTCACGGGTGATGACGTAACTGAGTGTGTTGGAGGCGGCGAGCAAATCTCGCATGATGATTTAGCGACAAGATATGAAAGCGCTTGTGATCCTCGCCTTAATCATTCTCAGTCTTTAGAGCTCGCCTTCCTTGTAGCGGAAATGTTGCGCGATCGTTAATCTTGGCTAGTGACGCTATTTTCCACTTCAACCAGAACCCCTATTGGTGTTATTCATTTAGTTTCTGATGAACATGTATTGCTGAGTGCAACTTTTGGTACTTTCGAAGCGTCCTTAACTGCACTTGACCCAGTAGATAGTCAAAGGAAAATTCTGAAAGTAAAGGAAATCCCAGTCATTTCCGAACTTCTAGAAAACTATTTTGATGGCGATATTGCCGCCATCAATTCAATAGCTACAAGGCAACCAGGTCCAACTTTTTCTCAGGCGGCTTGGAAAGCGATGCGAAAAATTAAGCCAGGAAAGGTTCTTTCCTATTCGGACCTGGCAATGCGGGCGGGTTCGGCAGCAGCAGTTCGCGCCGCTGGAAGTGCATGTGCGAAAAATGCAATTGTCATCGTTGTTCCTTGTCACCGAATAGTAAAAACGGGTGGAGCGCTAGGAAATTATGCCTACGGCCTTGATGCTAAAGAGTGGTTACTTCGCCACGAGGGCGCGCTCTAGCGCTTGCGTTAAAACATCTGCAGCAAATTCCATTCCAGCATCGTCAATGTCTAAGTGAGTGACAAGACGTGCAAAGTTAGGTCCAAGTGCGCTAATGAGCACACCTTCGGGTTTTGCCATTTCTGCAAATTCTGCGGCAGTAAGATTTATTCCAGCCAAATCTAAGCCGACAATATTTGTTTCAACATTTTTTGGATCAACCAGCGTTGGGGCTATCGCATGAATCCGCGTAGCAAGGTACTGGGCACGGCGATGGTCATGATGCAAGAGCGCGATATTTGTATCGAGGGCATAATGTCCTGCTCCCGCAATAATTCCAATCTGGCGCATTCCTGAGCCATAACGTTTGCGCCAAACTCTTGCTTTCACAACGTTTTCCTTTGTAGCCAACATCAATGAACCAAATGGGGCGCCAAGCCCTTTAGATAGACATACGCTGATGGTGTCAAAATACTTTCCGTACTCTTTGAATTCCACGCCATTGGCCACATACGCATTCCAAATGCGCGCTCCATCTAAGTGGAGCGCGATTCCCATTTTCTGAGCCTCGCTGTGTAGCATCTTGATCTCATCAAGTGACTGTACGGTTCCGCCACCGAAGTTATGTGTGTTCTCAACTGCAATTGCTTTTGTCGAAACCAAGAATGGTCCGGAATCGGGACGTGCAAGTGTTAACGCGTCAGCTGCCAAGAATTGTCCTCGGGCCGCTGTCCATGTACGTGTTGTGATTCCTGAAAAAGTTGCAGCGGCGCCAAGTTCAGCTCTCACAATATGTGAGTTGGCTTCAGCAAGGATTTCTTCGCCAGGTGCAACAAGCATTCGAATAGCGAGCTGATTTGCAAGAGAACCACTTGGGGTAAAGAGAGCTGCCTCCTTGCCGAACATTTCAGCGACACGTTCTTCAAGTGAGTTAACAGTTGGGTCTTCGCCGTAGACATCATCACCGACGGGGGCTTGTGACAT
>WLMD01000153.1 GCA_009700405.1 Actinomycetota bacterium
CAGCATGAGCTGCATCTTTCTTGCTGTCGTTGAAGTGTGGGGCCAACGCGGCAATGAATTGGGCCTTGTTCATGAAAATCCCCTTATGTACGCGTAAAAAGTTAGGCTTTTGCCTACCTGTTAGAAATTTACGCAGTAAAAACCGCATAGTCCAACACTTTCGCCGCGTGTCGCGCGTTTTTATTTCACATCGCGCTAGTAGAAAGTAATAGCACTAGCAAAAAAACCCTTATTTCACGCTGGAAATTCGCTCTTAATCTCTCATCCACTAGTTGAGACTTTCATCTCAATAGCGAAAAATGCGCTTATTTCGCTGGAATTGTCTGCGGTTTAAAGGTTGGACGTGTCTTTTCAAAGGCATCAATGGAATCTGTCTGCTTCAAAGTCAGACCAATATCATCCAAGCCTTCCATTAAACGCCAGCGGGTGTAGTCATCGATAACGAACCCAACGCTGCTTTTCCCGTATGAAACAGTGCGCGCCTCGAGGTCCACAGTGATCTCTAAATCGCTCTTGGCTTCAATGGCAACCCATAGCGCTTCAACATCGTGCTGAGATAGTTGAATTGTCAGCAATCCTGCCTTGCCTGAATTGCCACGGAAGATATCTCCAAAGCGAGGGGCGATTATTACTTTGAATCCGTAGTTCTGCAGCGCCCAGACTGCGTGCTCGCGTGATGATCCGGTACCAAAATCGATGCCAGCGACAAGGATTGTGGCCGCTTTATATTTCTCTTGGTTGAGTTCAAAAGCTGGGTCATTGCGCCAAGCAGAAAAGAGACCATCTTCGAAACCAGAGCGTGTGACGCGCTTTAAATACACGGCAGGAATAATCTGATCGGTATCAACATTGCTTCGGCGTAGTGGAACTGCTGTTCCTACATGAGTAACAAATTTATCCATGATCTTCTCCCTTACAAATCTGCCGGTGATGACAACGTGCCACGGATTGCTGTTGCCGCTGCAACGAGTGGACTCACTAAGTGAGTACGTCCGCCTTTGCCTTGACGGCCTTCAAAGTTGCGATTGCTTGTTGAGGCCGAACGCTCCCCCACTGCAAGTTGATCTGGGTTCATGCCTAGACACATAGAACATCCGGCATTTCGCCATTCAGCACCTGCATTGATGAAAACTTTATCCAGTCCCTCAGCTTCTGCTTGCAAACGAACTCGCGCCGACCCAGGCACGACCAACATGCGAAGAGATGATGCAATTTTCTTGCCATCTAGAATCGCTGCTGCGCTGCGAAGATCTTCAATGCGCCCATTGGTGCAAGAGCCCAAGAAAACAGTGTCAATCGCTATCTTTTTGAGTGGTGTTCCGGCCTCAAGACCCATATATACAAGGGCGCGTTCGGCTGCCCCTCGTTCTTCGGCATCAGCAATTGCTGAAGGATCTGGAACATTGCCAGATAAAGGTGCACCTTGTGCTGGATTTGTACCCCACGTAACAAAGGGCGCAATATCCTCGGCCCTCAGTGTTACTTCATGATCAAATTTTGCATCGGCATCAGTAGTCAATGTCTTCCAGTAAGCAACCGCTGCATCCCAGTCCTCCGGAGCATGTGGCTTGCCCTTGATGTAATCGAAAGTTGTTTCATCTGGTGCGATAAGTCCAGCGCGCGCACCGGCTTCAATGGACATGTTACAAACCGTCAAACGCGATTCCATGGTCATTGCGCGAATGGCGCTACCGCGATATTCCACGATGTAGCCAACTCCGCCGCCTGTACCAATCTTGGCAATAATCGCCAAGATGACATCCTTAGAAGTAACACCTGGAGCTAATTCGCCTTCGACATTTACTGCCATCATCTTTGGTCGAATCAAAGGCAAAGTCTGCGTAGCAAGTACATGCTCAACTTCACTTGTACCAACACCGAATGCAAGTGCGCCAAATGCGCCATGTGTTGATGTGTGTGAATCCCCGCAAATAATTGTCATGCCAGGTTGTGTGAGTCCCAGTTGTGGTCCAACAACGTGCACGATGCCTTGGTCAATGTCTCCCAGGGAGTGAAGGCGAACACCAAATTCAGCGCAATTTGCGCGCAAAGTATCTACCTGCAATTTCGATACTGGGTCAGCAATAGGTTGATCAATGTTCTGTGTTGGAGTGTTGTGATCCTCGGTTGCAATCGTTAAATCCGGGCGGCGCACGGGGCGTCCAGCAAGGCGCAGGCCATCAAAGGCTTGCGGGCTAGTGACTTCATGAATGAGATGCAGATCGATATAAACCAAATCTGGTTCGCCTGCAGCGCTTCTAACGACATGTTCTTGCCAGATCTTCTCGGCTAAAGTCTTACCCATCATTACTCCTGATCGACTTGACCATCTCACTAGTTGAGATGTTAGTATTGCATCGTGGACAAGAAGAATAGCGGAGTTGGCGTATTAGACAAAGCCGTCGCAATTTTATCTACCCTTGAATCAGGACCGCACTCCTTGGCAGAACTCGTAGCAGCCACCGGAATCGCCCGTCCAACCGCCCACCGCCTTGCTGTAGCCCTTGAATTTCATCGCCTTGTAACTCGCGATCTCCACGGCCGCTTTGTCTTAGGTCTTCGCTCTGGCGAATTAGCAGCAGCAGCTGGCGAGGATCGTCTCCTCGCCGTTGCAGCACCGGCACTTGCAGCGCTGCGCGATGCAACAGGTGAAAGTGCGCAGTTGTATCGCCGCCAAGGCGATGTACGTATATGTGTCGCAGTTGCCGAACGTTTATCTGGTCTTAGGGATTCAGTACCAGTGGGATCTGCACTAACAATGCAAGCAGGATCGGGTGCACAAGTTCTTCTTGCCTGGGAAGATTCCGAACGCATTCATAAAGGTTTACATAACGCACGATTTACTGCGGCGCAATTGTCGGCAGTGCGTCGTCGCGGTTGGGCACAAAGTGTTGGAGAGCGCGAAGCAGGTGTTGCATCTGTATCTGCGCCAGTGCGCGGTCCCAACAATAAAGTTATTGCAGCAGTTGGTATCAGTGGTCCAATGGAACGCCTTGGTCGCCAACCTGGACGTCTCCATGCAGCTGCAGTTGCAGCAACGGCTGCGCGACTTTCAGAACATATCGCCAACTCTTAAAATTTTGCGGTTAAGCAACAATCAAAGCGATTCCTATTTGAGGTAAGCAGTTGGAATCTGACCACCCAGAGGATTAGTTGATTCCAACCCCATTGCGAGGTTGAGAATATTCAACTCTTGCAATGGAGCGCCGATGATTTCAATCCCCACTGGAATTCCATCGATAATGCC
>WLMD01000154.1 GCA_009700405.1 Actinomycetota bacterium
AAGAGTCGAAAGATCGTTACCCAGGCTTGCGGTATCCATCGTGAAGCGATCACCGGTGAGTTGCATTCCATCACCGCTGTCGCCAGCGAATCGAATTGTTACCTGATCAAGAGAAACGACGGGCTTAGTCACGTGCTTTATCTTGCTCAATTTCGGGGCGGTTGGCTAGTCATTGGTGGCATAACTTCGATGAGTTTCATCTCAGGGGTAGCCCTCTCCTGTTTCTACGCACGGACCTTCTTAGTCAAAAACTCTTGACTTTCGGAGGAGATGGGTATTCTGCAAAAACTACGGTTGCTCGACTTTTTCATTGGCCCAGTAGCCCTAATTCCTCGCTCAATATGCTGTGATTCACCATCTACACTACGTTTTACTACACCACTAGAGGAGTTCAAAACTGATGGTAATACCGTACAAAGCCATTGATTGGAAGAATGAAAAGTTAGTTCTTCTCGATCAAACTTTGCTACCGGTTCAAGAGGCCTACAACACTTACGACACCGTACTGCCCTTAATCGATGCGATTCAACGCTTGGTAGTGAGGGGTGCTCCAGCCTTGGGAGTCACTGGGGCATATGGTGTTGTTATCGCAATGGATCAGGCGCTTAGAGAACATTGGTCATCTGCCCAACTTGAAAAAGCAATCGACGATATTCGCGATGCGCGACCAACTGCAGTAAATCTTGCCTGGGCTGTTGAGAAAATTCGCACTCGAATCAGCGAAGGTAGAGATGCTGTACTTGCTATCGCACATCAGTTTGCCGAAGAAGATCGCCAGTCGAGCACTGGGATGGGGAATATCGGCGCAGATTGGCTGATTAACGCATTAGGCAAGAAACCGCTGACATTGCTTACTCACTGCAATACAGGCTCCCTTGCGACCACTGGTACAGGTACGGCGCTGGGAGTTATTCGCGAAATGCATACTCGCGGGCTCGTGAAAGAAGTTTATGCAGACGAGAGCCGACCTCTACTTCAAGGCGCTCGCTTAACCGCCTGGGAACTTATGAAATCAGGAATTCCACACCGCATACAGCCAGATGGTGCAGCGGCAATGGCCATCATGACTGGACGCATTGACGCCGCCCTTATTGGGGCCGATCGCATTGCACATAACGGAGATTCTGCAAACAAGATTGGTTCCCTAGGTGTGGCACTTGCTTGTCACGAAGCTGGAATCCCATTCCTTGTTGTAGCACCTGAATCATCGGTCGATCGCACGATTTCATCGGGTAAAGATATTCATATCGAAATACGTGGCGATGAAGAACTAACTTTCTTTAAGGGAATTCAAGTGGCTCCAATAGGAACCAAAACATTCAACCCTGCCTTTGATGTCACTCCCGCCAAATACATCAGTGCAGTAATCACCGAACTTAAAGCCTATGAGATAGGCAAAGGAGAGACGCTATGAATGAATATCAGCCATTACATGAACTCGTAGCTCGTTCACAAAAAATTGGTGCAGACCAAGAACTCGTTCTCTTTGGTGGCGGCAATACCTCTAGTAAAGGTGAAATTCATGATCACTTAGGACGTCTTAAGAAAGTCCTATGGGTTAAAGGCTCCGGCGCAGATATGCAATATGCCGTTGATAAGGATTATCCAGGCCTGTACCTTGATGAGTTATTAGCACTTGAAGAGTTTTCCGAAATGACTGATGACATGATGGTTGATTACGTGACTCGCGCTCTCGTTGATCCCACATCTCGCAGACCATCAATTGAAACCTTGCTTCATGCATTCTTACCTGCAAAACATATTGACCACGTTCACTCGGATGTTATTTGCGCCCTCACTAATCACCCCCAAGGTGAGAAGGCTGTTCGGGAAGCACTTGGAGAAGGATTTGCCTATGTCGATTGGATGAGACCCGGCTTTGCGCTATCAAAGGCTGTTGGTGCGCTGAAAGATTATGATGGTGTAGTTCTTGCTCATCATGGTTTAGTTGTATGGGATGAAAACACAGATGCGTGTTATGACAAAACAGGAATCGCTGTTAAGAAAGCTGATGATTACTTAAACTCACTCAATAATCGCCCTGTCGCCAATTTTATGCATAACGATTTGCCAGATGAAGAATTGAAAAACTTACTCCTTGCACTTCGAGGAAAAATTGGAAAGAAACAAGTTCTACGCATTGATTCGAGACTGGCTGATGTAGCTGCTCGCCCTGACCTGCCACAGGTTCTTGCAGCAGGAGTAGCTAGCGCCGATCACATGATGCGCGTTCGTCCCAAGTCCGCAGCTGTATCGGTCGATAACGTAGAAGAAGGAATCGACAAGTATCGCAATGATTACCAGGCATATTTCGAAGAGAACAAACACCTCATAACGCCTGGATATTCCAGTCACGGCAATGACCCAAAGGTAGTAATCGTTCCTGGAGTAGGAGCAATTACTTCAGCAAGCACTTTAAAAGAAGCAGCCATGTTGGCGGATATTGCAACCCATACTCACCACGTTGCTGCCAGAGTTAGAGATGTTTTCGGTGAAGGCAGAGCACTTCCATCATCCGAAATATTTGGATTTGATTACTGGCCACTAGAACTTTTCAAACTAAAGTCCAAACCAGCCTCAGCACGATTTGATGGACATATCTTTATTGTTACTGGCGCAGGAAGCGGAATTGGCCGCGGAATTGCCATCGAACTCGGTAAGCAAGGTGCACATGTTGCACTTGCTGATATTGAAGAAGATGGCTTAGCCCAAGTTGAGGCAATATTTAAGGAAAATAAAAGTAACCCACCACTATTAATTGTTGGTGATCAATCCAATGAATCCGATGTTAAAGCAACGGTTGATAAAACCGTCCGCCACTTCGGCGGCCTTGATGGCGTAGTGATTAATGCAGGCATTGGCGTCTCGGATCTACTAGAAGAACTAGACGTTGCTAAATGGCGTCGCGGTCTGGATATAAATCTGACTAGCGCTTTCATGTTAACTAAAGAAGCTATGGCGGTTATGCGCAAGCAGAACATGGGCGGCTCACTTGTATATGTTGCGAGCAAAAACGCATTTGCACCTGGCGCAGGATTTGGCGGGTACTCAGTATCAAAGGCCGGAATGCTTCAATTGATGCGCATTGCTGCCCTAGAAGGTGGAAGCGTTGGCATCCGCTGCAACGCTGTTAACCCTGATGCAGTATTTGATAACAGTAAATTG
>WLMD01000155.1 GCA_009700405.1 Actinomycetota bacterium
AAATTTTTTCTCACCATTTATCGGTGACAACATGGATATTTTGGAATATTGTGCTAATGCAAGTTCCGTGCTTATTTATTCGGAGGCGCAATGAGCAATCGTGATGATGTAGTGATTGAAAAATGGGATTCTTCGAAATCAGGCGAGGGTCGTGTTTTCGCCGCCGTTTTTGCCCACTCCGACGACCTAGCAATTTTCGCTGGCGGCACAATTATGAAGCTGATTTCAGAGGGGTATACGGGCTATTTCATCAAGACCACCAATGATGAGATGGACTCATACGACTTATCTTTCGCCGAGACCATCTATCGGATTGCCAAAGAGACCGACGATGTTGTTGAGTATTTGAAGCTCAATAAGCTCTACAGCCTGGATTATAAGAATCACTACCTTGAGCACTCCCAGTTGACTGAAATTAGGCATCGCCTCATCACTCTATTTAGGTTTCTCAAAGTGGATACGGTGATCACTTTTGATCCTTGGGGTCATTATGAGGAGAACCCGGATCACTACATCACCGCCCATGCAGTTGAAACTGCTTCGTGGACGGCGGGGCGCCAATTAGATTTGCCTGAACTCAAAGATATGGGCCTCCACCCTAAGTTCATTACCCGCAAATATTTGGTTGCCCGCGGCCCCCAACTCGTCAATCGCGTCGTGGATATTTCACCGGTAGCCGCTCAGAAGCTTGAGTGCATGAAACTCCATGTGACCCCTATGGATAATATGTATCGCACCTATCTCGATTTGCACCCAGGGGCGGAAATTACCCAGGATGAATTCGTCGAGAGTGAATTCTTGCAAAAGGCTGATCCGGTCTATGGGGTCGATTATGTGGAGAAGTTCCACTACATCGATGAAACGGACTCTTTCTCCTTTATGAGGAATCAACAGAGCTAGCCCTGCCACCTTATGTATCAATCTGACGCAGACTGATATACCATCACTTCATGAGCGCAGTGGAATTCTCGGCCCCTGATACCCAGGGCACTTCCTCCTTTTCCCAAGAGGCTTACAACCAGATTCGATCAATGATTGTCTCTCTGGAACTCAAGCCAGGCTCCCTCATCAACGAAGCAGAGTTGATGAATAAATTGGGCCTAGGTCGTACGCCAATTCGCGAAGCACTTCGATCCCTAGCAAGTGAAAAACTCGTTGATGTATATCCCCGACGTGGGATGTTTGTAACAAGCGTCGATGTTCATAATCTTTCTGCTATCTCAGAAGTACGCAGCGTATTAGAGATTCAAGCGGCCGGTTTGGCTGCACAAAGAGCAAACGCGCAGGACCAAATCATCACGAGAGCACTCATTGCCGAAATTGATGCCATCAAAGGTGAACTAAATATGGCAAAGCTCATTGGGTTGGACCAACGCATCCACCGCCATATTTATAGGGCTACACATAATCATTTCTTGGAAACTTCCCTTGAGCAGTATTACGGTCACGCACTTCGCATTTGGTTTATGGCCCTTAACCGAGTTGAAGATTTATCAGAAGCAATTATCGAGCACCGCGCTTTATTAATTGCCATACGCGATCACAAGGTCGAGGCTGCAGAGAAAGCAATGAGAGATCACGTGGAAGGTTTTGAAGCAAGCATTAGAAAAAGTTTCTAAATAGACTAGGAAAAGGTAGATCATGAGCGCATTACCAAGTAAGGCGAAAGCAGTAATTATCGGCGCAGGTATAGTTGGAAACAGCGTCGCATATCACCTTGCCCGACTTGGATGGCGAGATCTGGTGCAGATTGATAAAGGACCACTACCAAATCCGGGTGGTTCAACAGGGCATGCATCGAACTTTATTTTCCCGGTCGATCACTCGAAGGAAATGACAGCAATTACCGCAGATAGTGTGCGCCAATATAAAGAGCGCAATACCTTTACTGAGTGCGGTGGTATTGAAGTAGCTCGGACACCAGAGCGCATGCAAGAGCTCACACGTCGTATTACATCCTCAAAGTCGTGGGGAATCGATGGCTGTCGCATGATTACGCCAGCAGAAGTAAAAGAGTTGGTTCCTTACATTGATGAGACAGTAATCCTCGGTGGGTTTTACTCACCGAGCGTAGGTGTTGTGGATTCACTTCGCGCAGGAACGCTTATGCGTGAGGAAGCAATAGAGATGGGCGCACTTCAAAGTTTTGCAAATATAGAAGTTCTTGGGATGGATGTTGAAAACGGCCGCATTAAGCGAGTTCGTACCGATCAAGGTGATATCGAAGCCGAGTACGTTGTTATTGCAACTGGTTGTTGGAGCCCACGCCTAGCTGCAATGGCTGGAGCGTTCATTCCACTTACGCCTGCGGTCCATCAAATGAAAGACATCGGACCAGTCCCATTCTTCGCCGATAGCAAGGGCGATATCGAATGGCCGATCATCCGCGACATGGATACAAATATGTACGAGCGCCAACATGGAACTGGGCTCGAAGTTGGCTCATATGCACATAGGCCAATTCTTTACACTCCTGAAGATATTCCTTCCAATGCTGTTGCAGCGCTATCACCTACGGAATTCCCATTCACCCAAGTTGATTTCGATTTGCAAGATGAACATTCGCTCGAACTCATGCCATCAATTATCGGTGATGAGAATGTGCGAGAGAAGTACGCAATCAACGGAATTCTTTCTCTAACTCCAGATGGAATGCCAATTCTTGGTGAGACTCCAGAAGTAAAAGGGCTTTGGTCTGTTGCGGCTGTGTGGGTTAAGGAAGGCCCGGGCACAGGTAAAAGTGTTGCTGAGTGGATGGTTCTTGGAGAATCCGAGATTGATCTTCATTCATCAGATATCGCGCGCTTTCATGAACATCAAAAGAGTACCTTCCATGTCAAGGCGCGTACTCATGAAGGATTTAATAAGACCTACGGAATTGTTCACCCAAATGAGCAATGGTCAAGCAATCGTAATGTTCGCCTTTCTCCTTTCTATGATCGGGAAAAGGCACTGGGTGCGCAGTTTTATGAGACCGCAGGATGGGAACGACCATTCTGGTACTCATGCAATGAACATCTCCTAGCTAAATTTGGCGAGAAAGTTATGCCACGTACTTCTGAATGGGAAGCGCGCTGGTGGTCACCGATCATCAACGCTGAGCACCTTCAGATGCGCGAAAGCGCGGGAATTGTTG
>WLMD01000156.1 GCA_009700405.1 Actinomycetota bacterium
AAAGCCTCCCGATCTGAAGTTGTTGGCGGCCTCGGTGGTTTTGCTGGACTCTTTGATGCGAGCGCGCTCAAGAGATTTAATCGCCCACTTCTTGCTACCTCGACAGATGGTGTCGGTACCAAGACAGAGATTGCACGGATCATGGGCATCTACGACACTATCGGTGAAGACCTAGTAGCGATGGTTGTCGACGATTTGGTTGTCTGCGGTGCCGAGCCACTATTTATGACTGATTACATTGCTGTCGGAAAAGTTATTCCAGAGAGAATTGCAGATATCGTCAAGGGAATTGCTTCAGGGTGCGTCAAGGCAAACACCGCACTAATTGGTGGCGAGACAGCAGAACACCCAGGGCTACTGGGTGAAGACGAATTTGATATTGCAGGTGCAGCAACTGGCGTCGTAGATGCCGATAAATTGCTGGATAAATCAAAAGTTCAAGAAGGCGATGTTTTGATTGCCATGCCAGCTAGCGGTTTTCACGCAAATGGTTTTTCTCTTGTTCGCAGAATTATCGGGGATAAGAAAATTGATCTACACGCGCATGTGGCTGAGTACGGCAAATCTGCAGGAGAACAATTCTTAACTCCGACGGAGATTTACACACTCGATTGCTTGGCACTCGTTAATACGATGCAAGGTCACTTGCGCACTTTCTCTCACATCACCGGCGGAGGAATTGCCGAAAATACCGCTCGCGTGATTCCCGAACACCTCAGCGCAACCTATGACCGATCCACTTGGTCACTTCCTGTGGAGATGGGGCTCATGGCCTCCCTGGGCGGAGTCCCTCAGGCCGACATGGAAAGGACCTGGAACTGCGGGATCGGGATGGTTGCCATCCTGGACCCCTCTGTGGCCGATCTAGCGCTCAAATCCTTGGCCGCTAGGGGAATGAAAGCCTGGGTTGCGGGCGTTGTAATGGGTAGAAATGGGACAGCACCGCGCTCTGCTTTGGAAGGTTCCTACCGGGCGCGATAGCCTACGCCCCTGACGTTAGACGCTAAGTAAGGAGGTCACGCTATGGGGCGCGGCCGATCAAAAGCCAAACAGACCAAAGTCGCTCGCGATTTGAAGTATTCATCCCAAGAGATGGATCTTGATCGCTTAGCAAAAGAGCTTCACGGAGATGCCGACCCTAAGCAAGATCGTGATGATGACGATCCATTTGCTGAAGGTAACTACATTCCGCGCGCGTAACACTCATGCGACCAACGCCGTACGTTGCATCCCTTCGGGTGTACGAACCGATCTCTGCATTCGATGCTGCAGATCGATTGCGTTGGATGCAATTAGAAGCAACTTCACACACAACTCTTGATGAGCAAACACGTGCGCTACAACGCATAATTTTTCCTGAGTCACCCGCACTTCGTTTAGATGGCGCGCATGTTTTAGATATCGAAGGCGCTCGCTATGTCTCTCCTTGGTCAACAGCAACACGGTGTTGGTCTGCACTGGAGGCATTTAAATTATCCATGCCAACAAGTGTCAGCCCAATGTTTCTATCTTCAGCAATGGAGGAAGTAATTTCTGCGGGAGTAGATTTTGTAGAAAATAAAGTTCCGCACATTCTTACAGAGACGTGGATTATCCCACCCCGATGGTTTTCACTTTTCATTCCAGAGGAGCGCATACGTGGCCGCGACAGTGATGGCGCTTTTACAATTATGCGCACGTCAATTGCACATGCAAAAAGTCGCGCGGAATCTGCACATGCTTCGGTAGAGGGAGCATTTGGTGAAGGTCCAGTTGAAGAGGAGATTCAAAACCTCATTGATTGGCTTGGGATGTTCCACCCGCAATCATTTCTCGAATTGGATTACGGCGGTCTTGCCGACTATCTCGAAAAATCTTTACAGGATCTAGGCGAGGAAGGTTTGGACGCTGATACATCGATTGAGGATGTACTGATGTCGATTGAGGGGTTAGCTAAGGGTGATGGCGCAGTCGCCGGTCGTGGCTACGAGCGGCTGGTCACGCGATGGCGGAGGGTGGCAGCCTTCGAGCAGGCCATGTAGGCTTTTTTAGGCATTCTTGGATGTGAAAAAGTTATGACCAGTCCTTATGAGAATTAATCTTGATGAGACTAGGATAAAGGCGGATACTTCCCAACAATTAATCACTAAACGGACATTTTGTGGAGGATTTCAATGAATAGATTGACCGATGCAGAAGTTCTTTTGACCCCAGGTGAAGTTGCAGCTCTTTTTCGAGTTGATCCAAAAACTGTCACACGGTGGGCAAAAGCGGGCAAAATAACTTCAATCAGAACCCTTGGCGGCCATCGCCGTTACCGGGAATCTGAAGTAAAGGAACTACTGCTCGACCTACCTAAATCCGCAAGCTAATAGGAGACTTCTTAACTTAACCCTTATGCAATATTCCATTCAGCGCTACCTACTGCTTGGTTTTGTGACCCTTGTTATTGTTGGTGTTTTAACACCTGTAATGCGCTCAATCGCAATGAAGGTTGGTGCTTTTGATGCACCCAACATGTCGCGCAAAATTCAGAAAGAACCAGTTCCTTATTTAGGTGGCATTGCCATTTCCATCGGAGTTGTTTTTGTTTCTTATTCGGCATTGCTTTATGCCGATAATTCAATGCACACATTTGCATTGGCAAGTACCGTCCTTTTACCTGCGATTGCAATATCGGCAATGGGATTATTTGACGATCTAAAAGGTTTAGAGCCGTGGCCACGTTTGGCCGCGCAAACAGGGGCTGGCTTGATTGTTTCCTTGGCTCTCATTTCAACTAACACGCTTGGTACGCCGTTTAACAACATCCTTATTGATGGGATTGTTACAACTCTATGGATCGTCGGAGTCTGTAATTCAATTAACTTCTTTGACAATTTAGATGGCGGAGCAGCTGGCACGGTAGCAATCATTTCAATCTTCTTATTCTTGATTGCATTCGATAGTAATCAACTACTCATTAGCGCCATGGCAATTGTTACGGCCGGGGCAACGATTGGATTTCTCTTCTGGAATCGCGCACCAGCAAAGATCTACATGGGCGATGCAGGAGCTCTCTTTCTTGGTGT
>WLMD01000157.1 GCA_009700405.1 Actinomycetota bacterium
GATGAAGTCGGCATGATTGAAATAGGCCTTGGCCTTGACAGCAATTTTCACAACCAAGGGTTCGGTTTTGAAGCGCTCAAAGGAATGTGGGATTGGGTCTCCAAGCAAGATGGCGTGAAGGTTTTGCGTTACACCGTTTCGGCGCAGAATCTTGCATCTGTTGCGCTAGTGGGTAAATTCGGTTTTAAACACGTTGGTCAGCAAATGGATGAGATTGATGGACCCGAAGAAATATACGAACTTAGTGTTCAAGACTATGGTTCTCTACATGATTAAAGTCTTATTAGCTGGAGCAACAGGTTGGACAGGTAAAGCTGTCGCAAGGGCACTTCACGAAAGCGATGATTTTGAATTCGTCAGTGCGCTGACACGAAGCACTAACGGCCAAGACCTCGGTGAAGTCATTGGTGACTCACACTGGGGCACGCCGATCTACTCTGATCTATCCCAAGCTCTTGTCGGCGTGGATGTCATGATCGAGTACACCGGTCATGCTTCAGTGAAGGCGAATACCTTGACTGCAATTGCTGCTGGCGTTCATGTTGTTGTTGGTTCATCGGGAATGTCTGCCGAGGATTTTGCAGAAATTGAATCAGCTGCCAAGGCTAAGAACGTTGGAGTCATTGCTGCGGGAAACTACGCCCTCACTGCCGCCCTTGCCCAAGCTGCCGCTTTGATGGTGGCAAAACATCTTCCACAATGGGAGGTAATTGATTACGCGAGTAAGAAGAAGCCAGATGTACCAAGTGGCACCGCTCGAGAATTAGCCGAGAAATTAAGCGCAGTTCATAGACCAGAGATCGGCGTTCCAGTGAAGGATATTGCTGGACCGCAGGAGGCTCGCGGCGCTGATGTCGGTGGAACCCAAGTGCATTCAATCCGACTTCCGAGTTTCGTTGTTTCAACGGAGGTAATTTTCGGGCTCCCTGACCAAAGACTTTCCATCAGATTCGATGCGGGCAGTTCTGCTGAGCCTTATGTTGATGGCACCTTATTGGCGGCAAAGGCAGTCGTAGATACCGTGGGATTAATTCGAGGATTAGAGAACATCCTGATCGGGTGAGTTATCAATCAACGAAGATACTTCTTCGTGAAATTATTTGATTCCGACTGATTCCTGACAACGACGCAAGACTCGTTGTTGAATCTTGAGTATTGATTCTTCACTAGGCTCGAGGTTTGCTTTGAAAAAAGCATGGGAATCTTTTCTTTTGAGGCAAGTGAAGGCAAAATCCAACCTTTTGATCATAAGTTGTTGCAAATTTTGAATGTCATTTTCTACTACTGGGAAAAGTACTGAAAGTTCCTCAAGTGAGTACCACGCTTCATCAACAGCCTTATCAATGATGAGCGGACGTGCTCCGGCGGATATGACTCTAATTTGTTTTGCAGCCATCGCTTCAATATTTCCAAGTGCGCGCAGTAAATCGATACGCGCATTGGTGAGGGCCTTAAGGCGATCGGCATCCCATCTTTTCGACTCTTCGCGGGAGGAGATCCAAACGTTAAAGACCATCGTGCCAATGATAGAAATAAGTGCTCCGATAATGATGTCCACGATTTAGCCTTTCACGTGCGAGTTGGTGAGAGTGCCTAAGGGTTTCAGTCGTTGGGCGACAGGTCAACGACATCAGTGTACGTTTTGCCTATGATCACAATTCCACAGACCCAATTGCGAGTACACCCTTTATGTCTTGGCGGAAATGTTTTTGGGTGGAGTGCCGATGAAGCGCAGTCATTTGCGGTACTCGATGCCTATGTCGCTGGTGGTGGAAACTTCATTGACACCGCAGATGTTTACTCCGAATGGGCAGAGGGACATGTCGGGGGAGAGTCAGAGTCAATAATTGGCCGCTGGATGAAATCTCGTGGTAACCGGCATGAATTGGTTATTGCGACGAAAGTTTCGATGTTGTCGACCCGCCCTGGTTTGTCGCCTTCCAACATTAAGGCGGCTTTGGAGGATTCATTACGTAGGTTGCAAACCGATCATATTGACCTGTATTACTCGCATACAGATGATTTGAATACTCCTCTTGAGGAGACACTTGCTGCTTACACTGAAGAAATAAAGGCAGGCAAGATCCACCATATCGGCGCCTCTCAATACACTGCGCCGAGATTGCGATTGGCTATTGAAACCTCTAAAGCAAATCATTTGGCTGAATATGTAGTCTTGCAAGATCAATACAATTTAATGGAACGAAATCCTTTTGAATCCGAACAAGCGAGCGTCATTAATGATCTTGGAATTTCTATCTTGCCTTTCTTCGGCTTAGCTCGTGGTTTCCTAACTGGCAAATATCGCCCAGGTTTAACCGTGGATTCCGTTCGCGCCGAGGGAGTTAAGAAATACCAGAATCAAGAGGGGTGGAAAGTGCTTGAAGCACTTGATGTGATTGCAAAGAATCATCAATCCTCGCTCGCTGCAATTGCTTTAGCCTGGCTACGATCTAATCCTGCGGTAAGCACGCCAATTGCTAGTGCTCGATCAGTAGGTCAGTTAAATGAAATTATGCAAGTAGTTACTTTGATGCCAGATGAAGTTCTTCTACTTAATACAGCGAGTGCAAAGCCAGCTATCTAGCTTTGCCTCGATGGATACTTGTTGAAATCTCTTTAGGAATGGCGGCACCGGGAATTCCAAAATTTGGACAAAGAATTTCTGGTCTGACCAGAGCATTGTGCGGAAGATGTTTAAAGAGTAATCATGAAAAATTTTACTCGTTATTTCAAGTGGACCGTACTGGGATCGAACCAGTGACCATATAGATCATGTTCCACAACTAGTAGAAATTCCTACTTGGTTCACATTCAACACCATAGGGCTGACATTTATGGCTTTGATCAGAAATTGGTCTACTTGTGCGCCCGTTTTTTGTCGATAGTAACAAGTTCGGCAACCGCTTTGGCCCTTGCTGAGATTGGAATATCTTCCGTTCACAATGGATCCGCATACAAGGCACTTAGATTTCCAAGGAGAAGTTCCTGTCTTAAATGGCTCGATTGGCTCCAACTGCGCTTTAGCGAAAA
>WLMD01000158.1 GCA_009700405.1 Actinomycetota bacterium
CTTTCACACAGCACGGGAGTTATTTCACCTCGCGCCGAAGCGTTGCTCTATGCCGCAGATCGCGCGCACCACGTCTTCTCTGTTATTCGCCCAGCTCTAGAAGCCGGCGACATTGTTATTACCGATAGATATTTTGATTCATCTATTGCATATCAAGGTGCTGGCAGAATTCTTGAGCCAGGAGAAGTCGCGCGTATTTCTCGTTGGGCAACAGAGTCACTTTTCCCAACCTTGACAATTATTCTCGACCTCCCAGCTGAAATAGGTTTAGGTCGCTTAAAGAAGAAGGACCGACTTGAGTCAGAGCCACTAAATTTCCACGAGCGGATCCGCCAGGAGTACTTACAGTTGGCACTGCTTGATCCTGAGCGTTACTTAGTACTAGATGGACAGATGAGTGTTGAAGATATTCATGCAGCAATCATTAGCCGAGTGGCAGACTTGCCAGCGCTAAGCAAGGTTCCCAAGAAACCGAAGTATCGACCACACCCATTGCAAGCGATTGCTAAATCGGGTGCACTCGTACAAGCAAAAGCAAAGAGTGCAACGCGCGCAGTTACTAAGAAGCCAGTGCGAAAGCCCAAGAGCGATAAATCTGTTGCTACAACGACTAAGCCTGCAACTTCCAAATCTTCTGCGAGCAAACCCGCAACGAGTAAATCAAGCAAAGCGAGCAAGAAATAATTGCCATGAAAGTTTTCGATGAATTAGTAGGCCAGCAACACATTGTGAAAGCACTCCACGACGCCGTGACCGCATCTCGCACGGGAGAAGAAACTCAAGAGATGACGCACGCCTGGTTATTTACTGGCCCTCCCGGCAGCGGACGCTCTAGCGCAGCCGTTGCATTTGCAGCCGCACTCATCTGCCCCAATGATGGATGTGGCACCTGCGTTGATTGCCGCACAGCAATGGCCGGCGGACATGCCGATGTAGAAGTTATTCGCACAGAGGGTTTATCTATCAAGATTGATGAAGTACGAGAGCTTCTGCAGCGGGTTGCATGGTCACCAAGTGTTGGAGGCTGGCGTGTTGTCGTGATGGAGGATGCAGATCGCCTCACCGAATCTGCAGCCAATGCGATGCTCAAGGCCATTGAAGAACCAGGTAGCCGCACCGTCTGGTTGCTCTGCGCCCCAACACTGCATGATGTTTTGCCCACTATCCGTTCTCGTTGTCGCCACCTTCAATTGCGCACCCCGAGCACTGATGCTGTGGCCGAAGTCCTTACCCGTCGCGATGGCATTTCCCCAGGTATGGCCGATTTCGCAGCACGGGTAAGCCAAGGACATATCGGTCGCGCTCGCCACTTGGCTATTGATGAATCCATTCGCAGCCGCCGTAACACCATTATGAAATTGCCATTCACCATTACCGACATTGCTTCGGCGTTTAGGGCCGCCGCTACTTTGGTGGAATTAGCCACCGAGGAAGCCAATACGCAGTCAGAGGCGCGCGATGAAAAGGAATCTCAGGAGTTAGCTCAGGCATGGGGCCAGGGCGCCACAGGGCGCGGTATGGCTACTGGCGGATCTAAAGCGTTAAAGGAATTAGAGAAAGAACAAAAATCTCGTGCAACGCGTATGGTGCGCGATTCACTAGATGGCGCGCTCCTTGATATTGCAACGTTGTATCGCGATGTGATGATGGTGCAAGCAGGGAATGCGACAGTGAGTACACAAGGTACAAATAGTGCAAACGGTGCGCAGGGTTCTGCTCACACGCAATCACTAATCAATAAAGAGTTAGCCCATGAAATTGCGGCGCTCGCAGATCGACTCCCTCCGTACGCAACTGTTGAGAAAATAAATGCAATCATGAAAGCCCGCACTAACTTAAGTTTCAATGCCGCGCCACTTCTTACTATCGAAGCATTGATGTGCGCACTTGCTTAAGAAATCCTTCAGCACTCTTGCTCTGCTTACATCTCTGATTGCGAGCACGACCCTTCCTTCACAAGCAGCAACTCCGAGTGCACCAACAACGATGATCGGGTATCAGACTCAAAAGCTGACATGGAAAACCTGTAACGATAATTTTCAATGCAGCACACTCATGGTCCCGATTGATTATTCCAATCTCCCATTAGGTTCATTCAAAATCGGTGTTCTGCGATACCTAGCAAATATTCAAAAAGGTCGTCTTGGTTCACTAGTGATTAATCCAGGTGGACCCGGTGCATCAGGAATTGAATATGCGATGGCTGCCGAATACATATTTAGTCCTGACATTCTTGATAGGTATGACATCGTTGGTTTTGATCCCCGTGGAGTTAGCAAGAGCGCACCCATCCACTGCCTTACCGATAAAGAAACAGATGCTTCATACTCAGCTGATACCAAGCCTGACAATGCTGCCGAGCTGAAGGCATATCTGGCCCAGGCAAAGAGTTATGTCGCAAAATGCCAAGCAAAAACCCCGAATATATTGCACTACAGCACCACAAACGCTGCCCGAGATATGGATGTTCTACGTGCGGCGCTGGGGGATTCCAAACTCAATTACGTAGGCAAGAGTTATGGAACATACCTTGGCACTCTCTACGCCAAACTCTTTCCGCGCAATGTTGGGCGCGTAGTCCTGGATGGCGCTATTGACCCCAATGCAACAAGTCGTGACCAAAACATGATTCAAGCCATTGGTTTTGATCGCGCACTCAATGCCTTTATCGCCGATTGCCTTTTGCGTCGAGACTGTCCACTAAATTCATCAAGTGGCGCGCAGATTCTCAACGCCTCATATAGCGCAAATACAAAGTCATCTGCAATTAAGAGTGCCGTAGCGACTCCTAAACAAATAGCAGCGGCAGCAAATCAAATCATTTCACTTTTCAAATCAACCGCCATTAAACCTTTAACGAGTAAATCCAATCGTGCAGTCACTGAGTCACTCGTCGTGCTAGGTACCGCATCAGCCCTATATGACAACACTTCCGGTTGGCCACAACTTCGTGTCGCACTAAGGGAAGCAAAGTTGGGTAACGGCACGACTTTCTTGAATCTCGCAGATCAATACAGCCA
>WLMD01000159.1 GCA_009700405.1 Actinomycetota bacterium
TCCGTGCTAACGGATCACCATTCCAAAGATTTGCACGGGCATTTAAAGTTGGCAAAGAAGAAATTGCCGGTATAACAACTGCAGTTGAAAGATACGTCAATCATGACCACGCTGCCGAGTTCAAAAGTTGGGAAAAAGTCATAGATGCATGGGTAGCAGCGCTATCTCCTATTTCGCAATTAAAGGTTCTCCGTGAAGAGCTCAATGAGGCAGGCCAACCAATCCCGCGCGTAGCAATTCATTTTCCCAATCACACTGCACTTGAAGTGATTGCGGAACTTCAGAAACTACATCCAATTGTTGAAGTCGTTCATGATTTCCGCAATATTATTTGGCTGAGCGCTGATGGATTACAAGAAGGTGAAGAATCAGTAGTTCTGACTCAAGTGAAATTAGCGCTAGCGAAGTTGGGTTTTAAGACACCGTAAGAAGTGCTGCAATTTCATCGAGCACTCCTGGATTAATGAGCGCAGTTAGATTCCGAATAGGCCTTGCATGGGCAAGATCTGCAACTGCCACTTCTGCTAATTTTCCATTAAAAGTCCGTGGAAGTTCTCGAGCAAAATAGATTTGAGCAGGAACATGTCGCGGGGAACATGCAGTTCTGACCGTCTTTTTTATGCGCTCAATAACTTCACTCTGATTAATATCTGGGTTGGCAGCAATCACTAAGAGAACAATTCGCTCGTCTCCATCCCATGGTTGCGTGAAAACCAACGCTTCAGAGACTTCAGGAACCGACTCCAACGCGAGATAAATTTCGCCAGTGCCGATTCGCACTCCCCCAATATTTAGCGTGGCGTCGGAGCGACCATGAATGATGATTCCTCCCTCATCGGTCCATGATGCTAAATCTCCATGTCGCCAGATTCCGGGCCAGGTTTCAAAATAAGAAGCGTTAAATCTCTCCCCGGAACTATCTCCCCAGACACCAAGTGGTACAGATGGGAAAGGATTCTTGCAAACGAGTTCTCCAATGACATTTGGTGGGCAAGAATTTCCGACATCATCCCAAACATCAACATCCATTCCGAGCATCGCGCCTTGCATCTGCCCTGCGTAAGCTTTCTCTAGTGGATTTGGGCCAGTAAAACATCCAGCGATGTCGGTGCCTCCCGAAAAAGGAGCGATCAATACTTCTTCGCCTAGCTGCTCTCTGACCCACATTGCAGTTGATGCCGACAGTGGAGAACCAGTGACCATTAGACATCGCAAGTAAGGAAATGGGCCAGCCTCTGATAACGACTGACCCGAACTTGCCATTACATCAAGCAAGCGTGCTGAAACTCCTAAATGAGTTAAGCGTTGTTCCCTCGCTACATGGAAAAGATGCAATGGCCCAGGATTCACAGGTGAGCCATCAAGTAAGAATAAGTCTGCGCCTGAGGCGAGAATCGAAAGCGCCCAATTCCACATCATCCATCCAGTGGTCGTGTAAAACATTACACGATCGCCTTCTTTGATATCGCAGTGAAGGTTTTGCTCTAATCGATGTTTGAGAAGTATTCCTCCGCAACGATGAATTAACCCCTTAGGTGCGCCGGTAGTTCCAGATGTGAAAAGAACATAAGCAGGATGATCAAATGGGCGTCGCTGATGTTGGAGCGGAGTGAGTGAAATCTTCATGCTCTCCCACTCAACTATCTTGGGCAGATTGGATTCCTGATGCAGGACTTCCATATCTTCGCCGACAAGAATGACCAACTTCAGCGAAGGAAGCGACTTCACCATCGACTGAATCAACTCTCGCCTATCAAAGGACTTTCCTTGCCATACGTATGACGTACAGACAATCAAAGCTTTGGGCTGAAGTTGAGAGAAGCGCGAAAGTATTGCTTCATCGCCAAATTCAGGAGATGCGCTTGCAACAACAGCGCCTATTTCAAAACCAGCAACAGCAAAGGCTAGAGCTTCTATTCCAACTGGCAATATCGAAACTATTGAATCGTGCGATGAAATTCCTGAAGAGTTAAATAACTCGGCTAACGAAGCCACCGTTCCCGCAACTTCGGTTGATGTGTACTCCTGCGCTCTCTCTTCAGCCCCCTCTGACAAAACATACAGAGACTTCATCTTCTTGAGAAAATTTTCAGCCAAATTTAATTTTGCTTCTGGGAAGAAAATCGCCTCAGGAAGAATGGTTTTTCGACTCGCACGTGAGCCCTTATCCCCAATTACTCCGCAGAAATCCCATACCGAAGACCAAAAACTTTCATTCTCCTGAATTGACCAAGCATGAAGATCTACATAACTCTTACTCCCGCGAAGTGCACTGGTCTGGTGCATGAACTGAGCCATCTGTGAATCAGAGGTCTCGGGCGGAGACCAGATGTTGTGCGCTTGACTCACCGAGCCAGCCAACCATTATCGATAGCTAGTGATGTTCCCGTAATTGAATCTGAATGTGGACCGCAGAGGTAGAGAGCCATACTTGCGATCTCCTCTGGTTCAATGAGGCGCTTAATTGCAGCGGGGGCAAGCATGATTTCATCAATGACAGCCTCCGGAGTTAAATTGTTTGCCAGCGCTTGATCGGCAATCTGTTTTTCCACCAAATTAGTTCGAACATACGCCGGTGCAATCGTGTTAGCAGTGACACCATGGGGTCCGGCTTCTAAAGCAAGAGTCTTATGCAGCCCTTCCATTCCATGTTTTGCCATTACATAGATAGATTTAAACGGGGAAGCCACATGACCATGAATACTCGAAATACCAATGACTCTCCCCCACTTCTTTTCATACATATTAGGGAGAGATTTTTGAATTAAGTAAAAAGGAGTGCGCAACATGAGAGAGAGCATTACGTCGGCTTTTTCCATTGAAAACTTCTCGATTGGTGAGACATGCTGAATGCCTGCATTGTTGATGAGAATGTCGATATCTAGATTATTAGGAAAATGCTTTTCCGGATGTGTGAGGTCCGCAGAAATGATTTCCATCCCATATTGGCTCTTGAGCTCTTCGAGTGATTCGGTGTTCAGATCCACTGCAATTACATGTGCACCCGCTTGGGCAA
>WLMD01000016.1 GCA_009700405.1 Actinomycetota bacterium
TGATTCAAACTCTCCGAATTGTTCGAGAATTTGTTCTGATGTCCAACCAAGTGCCTTAAGGAAAACAGTCACTGATTGCTTACGCTTGCGGTCGATACGAACACCAACAAGATCCTTCTTATCAACTTCAAATTCCAACCAAGCACCACGGCCTGGAATGATCTTTGATGTAAAGACATCTTTGTCAGAAGTCTTTTCGATGTTGCGTTCGAAGTACACACCAGGTGAGCGAACCAACTGAGAAACAACAACACGCTCGGTGCCGTTGATCACGAAAGTTCCGCGCTTTGTCATCACAGGGAAATCGCCCATAAAGACGGTCTGTGACTTAATTTCACCGGTGATGTTGTTGGTGAATTCAGCAGTTACGAAGAGAGGTTGCGAGTAAGTCATATCTCGCTCTTTGCAATCTTCGATGGAATATTTAGGTGGCTCAAAACGGTGATCTCTAAATGAGAGGCTCATCGTTCCTTGGAAATCTTCGATCGGTGAAATCTCTTCGAAGATTTCTTCCAATCCAGATTGCTGAGGGAGCTCGCCACGGCTGGTGGCTGCAGCTTGCGCTAAACGCTCGCGCCAGATGTCGTTACCCAACAACCAATCAACACTCTCAATTTGGAGTGCGAGAAGGTTAGGAACTTCAAGAGGTTCGCGAATTTTTGCGAAAGAAATACGGCGTGGGGCAACAGATTTGGTTTTTGACGCGGCCAAGAGGTGTCCTTCCGAACTATTTTTGGTGACGCACGGACAAAGGTCTCAGCCGCTATATGCATTGACCTCATGGAATTTATGCGAAGGGGAAGGATATCCCGCCTGGGCCCGCCGTGTCCAACCGAAAGCTTGTACCACACCGACCCCTACTGTGTCAGGGTTTTCGAGAGATCCTGCGGAGAACGAAATCTCCTACTTTGAGCGTATATGAAGGGTTATCCCTATATCTAGGGTTTATAGCCGATCGCGTTTACGTAGTCACTCTCTGGGGCGCTGCCAACAAAGTTTCCGTTCCAGGAACCGTCAGTCACGCAGGGAGATGCATCCCTGGACTCTTTACTAATAATGGTCGATTCGGGGGTAAATCCTTTAGCCGCCCAAAGAGAGGCAACGGAAGGAGTGAAATGTTTGAAAATTGATTCAAAACTCGATGTTTTCAAGGATGGATTATAGAGAGCCACATCGAAAACGCTTGATGCGTTTGCTCCCGTTGGTGTACCGCCCGCATTCTTTTCAGCGGCTGCGGCTGCGGCGTTATTTGCAGGTGCAGCGATAACTGCGTCGCCAGCCTTAACTTTACTTCCATCAGCAATAAGTGGATCAACATGCATAAACTCAAAAACCCATCCATCAGGTGATGTAATTAAAACAGCTATACCCATCGTGTACCCGGCTGTTGAATATGAAAGTAAGCCATCAAATGGCGCATACCCTTTAACAATCCTGGATGGGGCAGGCGGTAGATCGATAATCACATAGTGCTTCATCGAACGTTTACTCTCTATCGAATTATCACTTGCACTTGTCTTTGCCAAAACACCTGGTGAATAGTCATGGCCCACGCAACTGCGAAACTTACTCAACCGTACGACATGATCTAGATCTACAGGGTTTGCAACAACAAAATTCCCCATCGGAACCGATTTGTTTGGATCAACTTTGTTTGGATCAACTTTGTTTGGATCAACTTTGTTTGGATCAACTTTGTTTGTTGTCCCATTAGTTGTACTCAATGGCTTAGCCATAGAACTCTTGGAAAGAACCCACACTAATTTCTTGTTCTTCTTATCGCACATCAACAACTTGCCGGAAACCTTTGTAGTTGCTCCGGGTTTAGAGCAGACACCTCCTAGTTTTGCTGCAGCAAACGCCTGAGAAGTTAAGGAAAGGGAAGATCCAGCGACCAAGATTGTCATCGCCACGAACGATGTAACTCTCCTTGATGATTTCATTTAGAAACTCTAACTATTGCCTGCCTAGAAACAGCGGGGCTAGTCCTCAATTTCGATTCACTCAAGAAACATATTGTCAAAAATTCTTTTACTACTTTGAAGTATCTCGTCTCACGCTTGAGATCCAGAATGCATATGCGACAATCGCTGCAGTAAAGCCGTTCCAACGCTCGTTCTGACTACGAGAAATCATATTTACGAAGGTGCTCACAAGCCCCATGAGGAAGAAGGCTTTAGGCAACCAGGTTGGCTTGATTGCATACCCCTGCCAGATCTGAACCAAGGTGACCGCTTGGAGAATCAAGATCATCGTCGTTCCCAAATATGTCACTCTAATTCCCACAGGGAAACTCGTGAATTGACCACCGGCGGCCCGGGTCAATGCAAATGATGAATTGAAGACCACTGAGATAACAATGAATATATTCCAGAGAGTTGCCATACCAACGAGAATTTTTAACCACAGTGACGTTTTCATATGAGCATTATTTATCGGCGCACATTCAAAAACAAGTTTAAATAAAAAGATAAATACGAAAGACCCCCAGCCATAAGGCCGAGGGTCTTTCGTGTAAAGAAATTACTTAACAGAAACAGTTGCGCCGGCTGCTTCAAGAGCTGCCTTTGCCTTATCCACTGCATCTTTTGAAGCCTTCTCGAGCAAGGTTGCTGGGCAAGCATCAACAAGGTCCTTAGCTTCTTTCAAGCCAAGTGTTGAGTTGAGGTTACGTACTTCCTTGATCACAGCAATCTTCTGTGAGCCAGCTGATTCAAGAATAAGTGTGAACTCATCTTGTGCTTCTGCTGCTGGTGCTGCTGATCCTCCGCCACCTGCTGCGGCAACTGGTGCTGCAGCGGTAACATCAAATTCAGTCTCAAATGACTTAACGAAGTCAGAGAGTTCTACAAGTGTCATTTCCTTGAACTGACCCAATAGGTCTTCAGTGCTGAGCTTTGCCATGATTTATTCCTTTTCTTCGACTGTAGCGTCTGTAGCGTCTACTTGGGTTAGAACTTCTTCGGTAACAACTGGTGCTGCTTCTTCAACAACTGCATCAACAGCAGGTGCATCGTCAACAACTGGTGCTGCTTCAACAGCAGCTTCTGCAACTACTTCAGCAACTGGAGCAACTGGTGCTCCTGGTGCTCCTGCTTCCATCTTGATGCGAAGTGCGTCAAATACGCGAGCGGCCTTAGCAAGCGATCCCTTCATTGCACCAGCAAGCTTTGCCAAGAGAACCTCACGGGACTCTAGGTCTGCGATGGTGAAGAATTCTGCTGCTGTAATTGCCTTGCCATCAAAAATTCCGCCCTTGATTACAAGTAGTGGATTTTCTTTAGCGAAATCGCGCAAGCTCTTGGCGGCCACGAATGGATCGCCTTTGATGAATGCCAATGCAGATGGGCCAACGAGAAGTTCTGAAGGAACGTCTACGCCTGCTTCTTTTGCTGCAATTTTGGTGAGAGTGTTCTTTACAACTGCGTACTTGGTTGTTGAACCAAGGCTGCGACGAAGTTGCTTCATCGATGTCACGGAAAGACCGCGATAATCGGTGAGAACAGTTGCGGTGGCAGTGCGGAAATCATCCGCAATTTCTGCAACTGCTGCTTCTTTATCTGGGCGAGCCATTCGGTTCACCTTTCTTTATGCATAAGTGGTGATTGGTGGTGAAGGCCTAAAAATGAAGAAAACCCGTGACGCGTTGGCGCGCACGGGTTAATCGTGTTCACCTACGCGGGCTGACTTTCGTCATTTCGTGAACCAATCTTGCGATGTGGTTCAGACCTGCGGTCTTTGGATATGTGCCAAGGGTAAGCCGTTGGGCCTACCCCTGGCAAATTCTCGGTTATTCGCCTGAGGATGACTCGCGAATCATGTTTGGATCTACGCCAATTCCAGGTCCCATCGTGGTGGAGATGGTTGCTTTCTTGATGAAGCGACCCTTTGATGAAGATGGCTTTGAACGGTGAACTTCATCCAACGCTGCTGCATAGTTATCTGCAAGCTGGGCGGCGGTGAAGGAAACTTTGCCGATGATGAAGTGAAGGTTGGAATTCTTATCAACGCGGAATTCAATCTTTCCGCCCTTGATATCTGTAACAGCCTTTGCAACATCGGTTGTAACTGTTCCGGTCTTTGGGTTTGGCATAAGACCGCGTGGTCCAAGTACCTTTCCAAGGCGACCGACTTTACCCATCAAATCTGGTGTCGAAACAACTGCGTCGTAATCAAGACGACCCTTTGACACTTCGTCGATCAAATCATCAGAACCAACAATGTCGGCACCTGCTGCGCGTGCTTCTTCTGCGCGCTCGCCACCTGCGAATACCAAAACGCGAACAGTCTTACCTGTTCCATGTGGCAAGTTCACAGTTGAGCGAATTGCTTGATCAGCTTTCTTTGGATCCACGCCAAGACATAGAGCAACTTCAACAGTTGCATCGTATTTAGTGGTGGAAGTTTCCTTAGCCAAGGTAACTGCTTCTAGTGGTGAGTACAGGTGATCAATCTTTACCTTCTCAGCCGCTGCATTGTATTTCTTACTGCGCTTCATTTCGTTCCCCTATATCTTTTTGTGAATCTTTTTGTAAAGGAGTTGTGGTTAGTCGAACCAGCGAGGTTCTCCCACATCTGCCGACCGGATGGCCGACAGAAAAGTAATTAGTCGGTGACTGTGATTCCCATTGAACGAGCAGTTCCTGCAATGATCAAGCTGGCTGCATCAATGTCATTGGCATTGAGGTCTTCCATCTTTGTCTTTGCAATCTCTTGCACCTGAGCTTTGGTAATCGATGCAACCTTTGTCTTGTGAGGAACAGCTGAGCCCTTATCGACTCCGGCAGCCTTCAAGATCAAACGTGATGCAGGTGGTGTCTTGGTTACAAAAGTAAACGAGCGATCTTCATAGACAGAAATCTCAACAGGGATGATCTGTCCCTTTTGTGATTCAGTCGCGGCGTTATATGCCTTGACGAATTCCATGATGTTTACGCCATGCTGACCAAGGGCAGGACCCACTGGTGGTGCAGGTGTTGCAGCTCCAGCTTGGATCTGCAACTTGATCATCGCGGTGATCTTCTTCTTCGGGGCCATGATGGTTTCCTTTTTCTTTTCTCGGCTTGGATTAAATCTTTTGGACTTGGTGGAAAGAGAGCTCTACTGGTGTTTCGCGACCAAAGATTGAAACCAATACCTTGAGCTTTGCCTGCTCTGGCATGATTTCGCTGATTGATGCTGGAAGCGTTGCGAATGGGCCATCCATAACAGTGACTGATTCCCCAACTTCGAAATCAACAACGCGGATATCTGGCTTATCGGACTTCTTGACCGGACGTGGTGCAAGAATCTTTTCAACTTCATCGAAAGTCAACGGACTTGGATGATGGGCGTTTCCAACGAATCCTGTAACTCCAGGAGTGTTACGAACAGCCGACCATGATTCATCTGTGAGCTCTAAACGAACAAGAACATAACCAGGGTAGATGTTGCGCTTAACCATCTTGCGTTGGCCGTTCTTGATTTCCATAACTTCTTCTTCAGGAACTTCGATCTGAAAAATAAAATCTTCCATGTTCAACGAAGCGATACGTTGGTGAAGGTTAGCCATAACCTTCTTTTCGTATCCTGCATATGAGTGGACTACGAACCAATCACCAGGCGCGTTACGAAGTGCCTGACGAAATTCTGCATTCGGATCATCGAGTTCTTCGTCTGATTCTGAATCGGCAGATACAGGTTCAGAGATTTCAACAATCTCTTCGACCTCTTCGACCGTTTCCACCGGCGACTCATCAACCGCGTTCGCTGCGAGCGCGGCCTCAAAGGCGTCAGGCTTAATTTCCTCAGACATGTATCTTCCTTATCCAAAAACCAAAAAGACGATCTTCGTTAATGCAAGATCGAGCAGGGAAACAACAGCAATGATGAAAGTCACGAAAACCAAAACAACGGATGTGTATGTGGTCAACTGCTTGCGCGTTGGCCAAACCACTTTGCGAAGTTCTGAAACTACCTGGCGATAGAACAGGCCAATGCGTGCGATGAGACCTAGTTTCTTCTCATCACTTGATGCAACAGCATCAGTCATCGTGGGCCTTCCTCTCTTTAGTCTTTAGTTCTCTCATTAGGTCGAGCCTTGCAGGGCAGGAGGGACTTGAACCCCCAACCGCCGGTGTTGGAGACCGGAACTCTGGCCAGTTGAGCTACTGCCCTTCGCACGATGGCATGGCAAAACCATAGGGAAAAGCAAACCCTCGTGAGCGTCGAAGTGTAGAGCCAAGGAGGGGCCTAGGTCTAACTCGCTCCTGAAATACGGCAGACTTAGGGCCATGAGCCCACGAATTTCATCCCGAATCGCCGCAATCGCAGAATCCGCCACCCTGGCCGTTGACGCCAAGGCCAAAGCGCTCAAAGCCGCCGGACGGCCAGTCATTGGATTCGGAGCGGGAGAGCCTGATTTTCCAACACCTGATTACATCGTCGATGCGGCTATTGGTGCTGCAGCGGTAGTTTCTAATCATCGCTACACCCCAACTTCGGGTTTGCCGGAATTGCGCACTGCAATCGTTAATAAAACTAAACGCGATTCCAATTACGACATCACTGTTGATCAAGTTCTTGTAACCAATGGTGGCAAACAAGCGGTCTATCAAGCTTTCGCAACAATTGTTGATGATGGAGATGAAGTTCTTTTGCCAGCACCGTATTGGACGACTTATCCAGAATGCGTGAAGTTGGCAGGTGGAATCCCTGTTGAGGTTTTTGCAGATGAATCCGCTAACTACCTTGTAAGTGTTGAGCAACTTGAAGCTGCTCGCACCCCAAAGACCAAAGTCTTGCTTTTTTGTTCACCAAGCAATCCAACAGGTTCGGTTTACTCCCCTGCGCAGGTGAAAGCAATTGCCGAGTGGGCCCTTAAAAATGGTATTTGGATTATCTCCGATGAAATTTACGAACACTTGCTCTACGACGGTGCGACCGCGCCAAGCATCCCTGTTCTGGTTCCAGAACTAGCCGAACATGTAATCATCTTGAACGGAGTCGCAAAAACTTATGCGATGACCGGTTGGCGAGTTGGATGGATGATCGGACCTAAAGATGTCATCAAGGCAGCAACCAATCTTCAATCACATCTTTCAAGCAACGTATC
Organism: Actinomycetota bacterium; assembly: GCA_009700405.1. GTDB lineage: Bacteria > Actinomycetota > Actinomycetes > Nanopelagicales > Nanopelagicaceae > QYPT01. The sequence goes on from WLMD01000016.1 coordinate 7,094, forward strand.
GAACGTCTCTCAACGTGCGGCAATTGCTGCACTCACTGGAGATCTAGCGGCCGTTCACAAAATGGGTGAGGCCTTTAACCGTCGCCGCAAACTCATTGTCGGACTACTCAATGAAATTCCAGGATTTGAATGCCCAACCCCGCAAGGCGCTTTCTATGTATACCCATCTGTTAAAGGCGTCTTGGGTAAAACTATCCGAGGCAAAACACCGACTACTTCAGCAGAATTGGCAACGCTAATTTTGGAAGAAGTTGAAGTTGCTGCCGTGCCAGGTGAGGCATTTGGCCCATCAGGATACTTGCGTTTCTCTTACGCTCTCAGCGATGAAGATATCGTTGAAGGCATTGGGCGAATCAAGAAACTTATTACTGAAGGTTAATTCCAACCAGATTAACTTCAGGAATTAATTCAATTCCAAATGTGCTCAATACTTTTTCACGCGCCTCTTTAGCTAAAGCTGCGATATCCGAAGCGGTTGCAGTCCCAGAATTCGTGAGAGCTAAAACGTGCTTGCTTGAAATACGCGCCCCGGAAACCGAATCACCTTTGTGAACTCCAGCATGTTCCATGAGCCAGGCAGCAGAAACTTTCACACGACCATCATTTTGAATCCAACGTGGCGCATCATCAGGTAATTTGCTTGCAACTTCACTAGTGATGATTGGGTTCGTGAAAAAGGAACCAGCTGACCAAGAATCATGATCCTCTGACTTAAGTAGCATTCCTTTCTGTGCACGAAGTGCCAAAGTTTTTTCTCGCGTAACTAGCACGCCAGCTTTTTCACCGACGGTGATTCCGAGGGCAGCGGCCAATTCCGTGTAAATGATGGGTGTGGTCATTTCTCCTAGGCGAAGTTGAAATGCAACATCCAATACAACATATCTATCTTTCTCTAATTTGAACTTAGAGCTCCGGTAGGAGAATTCACATTCAGAGTTAGTGAATGTTCGAATCGCTTTTTCACGACGGTCATATGTTCGCACTCGAGTAATGAACTCTGATACCTCATGACCATACGCCCCGATATTTTGAATTGGTGCAGCTCCGACCGTTCCAGGGATTCCGCTCAAAGTTTCTAACCCAGCAAATCCACGAGAAATTGTGGTCTCTACAAAAGCATCCCAGTTTTCCCCTGCGCCGATTGTCAGCGTTGCTCCGCTGCAAGCATCAACTTCGCTTTCAATATTGGTGTTTGAAATTCGAATAACAGTCCCATTAAATCCCGCATCACTCACGAGGATATTTGTGCCCCCGCCCATAATAAGTATGGGTGAATCTCCAGCTCCCTCAATTGCCGAAACAATTTCTGCTTCGGTAGAGACCTCTACGAAGTTAGTTGCAGGTCCTCCGACCCGAAGGCTCGTGTAATCCGATAACTGTTTCATAATGGGCTCATCTGTGAAATCGAAACCAGCGCCTTAGACATTCCTAAAACCTTTATCCCTGCGGATGTTGCAACGATATCAATCCGTACATCATCGCCCTGTACATCCGTGATGGTCCCAGAAACAGTGAGATCAACCTTTGCTCCTGCCGGAACAATCACGGGCTTTACAAATCGCCCGGAGAATTCTTTCACTGGAGCGGATCCGCCCGCCCAATCGGTAATGAATTTCCCAACTAATGCCATGGTTAACATTCCATGAGCAATGACATCGGGCAATCCAACAGATTTTGCGAATGCTTCATCTTGGTGAATTGGGTTCTGGTCGCCACTTGCATCTGCATAAGCCTTGAGTAGGCCGCGATCAATCCAGAAAATTCTTTGCTCGATAACTGATCCAATTTCAATCATGCTCGCACGACCAAGGTTGACCATGTTGAAACAACTAGCTCGTTTCCTGCATGTAAATCAGAACGCACGGTTACGATTTCATTTCCTGCAGCAACCTTGTAATTTTCAATAGTTGAGGAGCACCGCAACGTATCCCCTGCAACGATGGGACGATGAATCTGAAACTTTTGATCTCCATGAACAAGGCGTGACCAATCCAATCCAACATCTGGATCAGAAAGTAATTGTTGTGATTGGGCCAAAGTTATTCGAATAGAAAAAGTAGGTGGAGCTACGATGACATTACTTTCACCGAGCACGCCGGCAAAGGCATCTATTTCAGATTGAGTGACAGTAACTACATTCGCACCAGTAAAAGTGCGCCCGACGGAATCGGGATTGAGCATTATCGAGTTTCGCGGTGAACTGTTGAAGCCTTGCAACGTGGGCAGAACTTCTTTAGTTCAAGACGATCTGGATCGTTGCGACGGTTCTTCTTTGTGATGTAGTTGCGTTCTTTGCAATCAACGCAGGCCATGGTGATTTTTGGACGAACGTCCGCGCTCTTACTTGCCATGGTCTTGCTCCTTCATCGTTTGATTTCGTCGGTTTTACCGTTCTTCGAGGCGTCAGGCTACCCGACGACCCTGCATGTTGCGAAATTGCCACTGCCATCGTGCTGAACTACTAGTAGCGGAGGCCGGATTTGAACCGGCGACACAGCGATTATGAGCCGCTTGCTCTACCAAGCTGAGCTACCCCGCCAAGGGTAAAAAGGGTTCGGTAAGGAAATTTCGAGCCCCCCAACGGAATCGAACCGTTGACCTTTTCCTTACCATGGAAACACTCTACCGACTGAGCTAGGGGGGCACTTAACAATTAGCGAGCGTACATGCTTGCCCAGCCATTGGCGAAAATGACTAGTTCTACAGTGCTGGGTTGAGCGTCACTTTGCCTGTTGTTTCGCGGGCCAAGATCGCACGATGAGCATCAGTGGCCTTACTCAGAGGAAAGACTGGACCGATGACTGGCTTAAGCGCTCCGCTGAGGATAAGTCCAAAGAGCTCCACAATTACATCATTGAGCAATTCCTTATTATTAAAGCAATGGGCCAACCAAAAACCTGAAACCGTCTTTGTGCCACCAACAAGTGCACCAGGGGCAATCGGAGTCGCTGCTTTACGGGAGGCGGTTCCGAATGTAATCAAGCGGCCAAATGGCGCGAGCGCTGCCAGCGAATCATCGAAAGTTTTCCCGCCGACCATTTCTAAAACAATATCCACCGCTCTTCCATTATTTGCAGCTAGAAGATCTTTTTTCATTTGGGGCGATTGTGCATCTACCCACACATCCGCTCCCAATGTCATCACGAGATCTTTTTTAGTGGGTGAGCACACTGCAATAACCCTTGCTCCCCACATCTTTGCTAATTGAATTGAAAGACATCCAACGCCGCCAGCAGCTGCGTGAACAACAACGCTCTCTCCAGCCTTCACATGTCCCATCGTCTTGAGAATGTGCCAAGCCGTCGCACCTTGCACAAACATTGCAAGCGCTTGTTCGTCGCTAACACCTTCAGGCACATCAATCATGTATGCCTTGTTGGCTAAAGCTTTCTGCGCATATGCACCTGTCGTAACAGAGGCAAGAACGCGGCGACCAGATTGTGTTGTGCCTACAACCTCAAGCCCAGGAAAGAGTGGAAGAACTTGCTCTGCAAGATATCCATTTTCGATCTGATGGGTATCGGCGTAATTCACGCCAATTGAGGTGACCTCAATCAATTCCTCGTTTGTGCCTGGAATTGGATCATCCATATCCACGTATTCCATGACCTCAGGGCCGCCAAATCTGGATACTTTGATTGCTTTCATGCCTGCAATCGTAAGGCGTTAGAGACTAATTGTCCTATCACGACTATTCTTATGGCTATGAATGAGCATGCACTGCAGATTCGCATGCTCAAAGGAATCGCCGAACAAGATTTAGCACGTGCAGTATTTGACGAGGTCTGGCCAAGTGAAAATGGAACGCAGGTTACGTCAAATTTATTACAAGCAATGGTACATAACGGAACATATGTAGCAGGTGCATTCTTTGAAGATGAAATCATTGCCGCGGCATTTGCCTTCCCGGGTTTAGATGAGAAAAAGCACCTTCACTTACACTCGCACATGGCTGCAGTGAAAGAGCCATATCGAAACCAAAATATCGGTAGCGCTCTAAAAATGCATCAAAAAGAGTGGGCGCTTCAACATGGATATGACACGATTCGATGGACATTTGATCCATTGGTTCGGCGCAATGCAAAGATCAATTTGGTGAAATTGGGAGTTGATGTCTTTGACTATTTCCCTGACTTTTACGGGAACATGGTAGATGCGCTAAATGCTGGAGACCCGACTGACCGTGTGATTGCAAACTGGGAGTTAACGCAAGAGCCGCGAGCTGAAATTGATAGCGCTGGAATTCCAGTTGCTCTCGCAAACGAAAATGGTAAACCTGTTCAATACGGCGCAACAGGTTCAACCGTTCTTTGCTATTTGCCTGATGACATCATCGAAATTCGCTCGAAGAACCCTGCTCTAGCCCTTGAGTGGCGCCTGGCACTTCGTAATCAATTAGAACCCCGTCTAGAAAATGGCTGGCATATCCGCGGATTCACAAATGATGGTGCCTACGTTGTTACAAAAACAGAAAAGGTGAAATAAATGAAGATCAAGAGCGTTGAGATTCGCATAGTTGGATTGCCACTGGTCCGGCCATTTCGAACTTCCTTTGGTACGCAACTAGAACGCGAACTGCTGCTCATGAAAGTTACTACGCATGAAGGTGCCGAGGGATGGGCCGAATGCGTGGCAATGTCAAAACCTCTATATTCACCTGAATACACGGCTGGTTGCCAAGATGTAATGGAACGTTTTCTCTTGCCAGCAATCTTTGAATATGGCGACATCCGGGCCGAAGAAGTTGCAGGCGTTCTGAAACCTTTTCTTAGTCATCAAATGAGTAAAGCAACAATTGAAACAGCAATCCTCGATGCCCAACTCAAGTTGGAAGGAATTTCATTTGGTTCCTACCTTGGATCCACTAAGGCAGAAGTTGATTGCGGAGTTTCTGTAGGTATTGCCAGCAGCATCGATGCCTTAGTGGAAGAAGTATCCCAATACATCGGTGAGGGATATCGCAGAATTAAGTTAAAGATTGAACCAGGTTGGGATTTAGAGCCAGTGCGAGTTATCCGAACCATGTGGCCAGATATTCCACTACAGGTTGATGCAAACCAAGCTTATACTCGTAATGACACTGATCTGCTTAAACAATTAGACCCGTACAACCTTCTCCTGATTGAGCAACCCTTAGATGAACATGATGTATTAGGTCATGCAATGCTTTCGGCCGCGGTGAATACACCTATCTGTTTGGACGAATCAATTACTTCGTTTGAAGCAGCGCGCGATGCACTTGCACTCAAGGCAACAACTGTAATCAATGTTAAACCTGGACGCGTTGGTGGTTATCTTGAATCAGTTCGAATCCACGATCTCTGCGTTGAAAATGATATTCCTGTGTGGTGTGGTGGAATGCTTGAAACAGGAATCGGTAGGGCAGCAAATGTTGCACTGGCATCGCTTCCAGGTTTCACTCTTCCGGGAGATACAAGTGCTTCATCGCGTTATTTCAAGCGTGATTTAACAACACCGTTTGTTATGAACGATGGTCGCTTGCGAGTACCAACAGCCCCAGGTATCGGTGTTGACATCGACCACGATTTCATTGAGGAAATAACTACGTCACGGAAGATAATCACAGCCCCAGTGCAGTGAATTCACTTCTTGCTCTTAAATTATTTCTTTCACCACTTTTTCTAGCGTTCGTCACTGTAATACAGAGGCGTTGGGGTGATCGAGTTGGCGGGCGCCTGATTGGTCTTCCACTCACTACTGGCCCTTTTATCATCATTATCTATGTCCAAGAGGGCAGTGAATTCGCAGCTCGTGCGGCACATGGCGTTTTAGTCGGCCAAGTGGCACTCATTATTTTTTGTTGGAGTTATGCATCTGCATCGCTTCGAAGTGGATGGGTGCTTTCTTTAACATTGGGGACTAGTGCGTGTATCGCATCTGGCCTACTCCTAAATATTCGACAGATTGCACTCTTGCCACTTCTGATTCTCTTGAGTTTGACCTGGTTTTGTGCGAAAAAATATTGGCCAAGATATGAAAATGCTCCTCACTCCAACACTCCGCCGAAATGGGAATTGCCCATTCGTATCATCGCAACAGTTTTATTGATACTTGCTCTAACGGAATTCGCAAGTATTCTCGGTGCACGGGCGGCTGGTGTTATCTCAACATATCCCGTCATTATTTCCGTACTTGGAGCCTTCAATCAAAGAAGGTTTGGACCGAATGCAACAGTTGCAACACTCCACGGAGTTCTTCAAACCCTACCTATAGCTTCGATTATCATGAGTGCTGTCACTATTTCTCTTTAAAAAGTATTACAGTCCTTTATCGGTAAAAAGTGATTTCACTTCTGCGACGGATTGAGCAGCCATGAGCAGTCCAACAAAGACTTCATCTTGCACTGCTCCAATTACCGACATTAGTAAATCTACTTGTTCTTCGGGGTTGGTAATCAATAGAGGAATAATTGCGCCGACCTGTATCACCCCATCCACTGATCCCATCTCTCCAAAGGAGACTGGGGTGATTAATCTAAAGAAGCCAACTCCATTTTCTTTTACATGCTTGGAATCTGTGTGTGGGATTGCCACAGGAATTGGAGTAGGAAGCCCAGTGGGAAATTCCTTTTCTCTTGCGACAACAGCATCTAGCCAACTTTCTTCAACTAATTCTTCTTTGTACCCGTGAGTAGCAATCTGTTGCAACGCATCAATGGCAGATGAGGCGCTCATCGAAATTGAAGAAAAATTTTCAAGGAATTTTGGGGCTAACGACATATCCGAAAGAGTAGTGATTTATAAAGATTTCGGCTATACACTGAAAGAGTTCAGTTACTTCCTTAAGTCGATCAATTGGAGTGTAGATGGCAAAGAAAGTTTTGGTTATTTGCGGCACAGGCGTAGCTACATCAACCGTCGTTGCAATGAAAATTAAAACTTTCTGCGAATCTCGAAACATCGCTGTAGTCGTCACTCAAGGAAAAGTAATGGACATTGTGCGTGGCATCGAAGGGTATGACCTCATCGTTGCGACCACCCCAATCCCATCCAAAATCACTATTCCTGTTATTCAGGGACTTCCTTTCTTAACTGGAATAGGTGTCGACGCAACTTTGGAGAAGATCGCACAAGCATTGAGCTAGCCCGACATACAGGCTGGCAAACTACTCAGTGAGGAGAATGTGTTGGACGGTTTTCTTGCATCATTCAGTAAGTTGTTCCTCGACCTAGGAGCATCCATTGCACTACCAATCCTGATTACAATTTTCGGAGTCGCTTTGGGTGAGAAACTCCCAAGAGCATTCCGAGCCGGCGTAACCATTGGTATCGGATTTATCGGTATTGGTCTCATCGTTGGCCTTCTATTTGGTCAAGTTGGACCAGCAGCTGAAGGACTTGCTCATCGTTTCAATGTGAGCCTCAACATTGTTGATGTTGGCTGGCCGGCCAGTGCAGCTATTGCATTCGGCGCGAAAGTCGGCGCAATCATCATTCCAGTCTGTTTACTTTTAAATGTTGTTCTACTTGCCGTTGGTCTCACAAAGACATTCGATATTGACTTGTGGAACTACTGGCACTTCGCATTTATTGGTGGACTCGTATCAGGAATTACCCACAGCTACGCAAAGGGAATTGTCACAGCATGTATAGCCATGATGTTGACACTTGCTTTGGCTGACTGGGCCGCTCCTCGAATTCAAGCGCACTATGACTATCCAGATATCTCCTTCCCTCATGGAACATCAGCTCCATATGCGCTCTTAGCATTCCCACTCAACTGGGTATTCGATCGCATCCCAGGATTTAAGAATCTCAAGGCAGATCCAGATTCAATCCAAAAACGCTTCGGAGTTTTTGGTGAGTCAACAATGCTTGGCCTTGGAATCGGAATAATTCTTGGAGTTGCAGGATTTGGATTAAGCGATCCACGTGCTGACATCATCAAGATCCTTGGTCTTGGAATCAACCTAGCTGCAGTAATGCTTCTCCTCCCACGGATGGTTGCCATTTTGATGGAAGGTTTAGTCCCAATTTCAGAAGCTGCACGCACCTTCGTCCAAAAGCGTTTCCCTGGCCGTAAGTTCTACATCGGTCTAGATTCTGCTGTAGTAATTGGACAACCTGCAGTTATCGCAACTTCCTTAATCTTGGTGCCTGTTGCATTGCTCACAGCAATCGCACTTGCACCAATGGGAAACAAAGTTCTACCACTTGTCGATCTTGCAACAATTCCATTTATTGTGGCACTCATGGTTCCGATATTCGGTGGAAACATTATTCGTGCTGTTGTCGGTGGAGCCATTGCGATTGGTGGAGGTTTGTTCATTGCAACTGCAATCGCACCTACACTTACCTCAATTGCAGTTGAATCAGGCTTCAAGAATGCAACAGGTGGAAACATCTCATCTCTAGTAGATGGCGCAAACCCTATGACAGGGCTTTTCTACTGGCTCAGTGATGTCGGCGGATGGCTTGGTATTGGAGCCTTGGGCCTATTAACCCTGGCCTTTGCCATCTGGGTGAAGATCAAAGTTAAGAGCACAATCTCGGCTTAACTTTTTAGGAAAACTAGGAGCCCTAAGTACTAGCACCACGGGGCTCCTAGTTTTTTGCCCTTTTACAATTGAAAAGATGCATAGGATTGGCACGAAAGGTAGGTCTCCTCGTGCAATTAGAACATTTAGATCCCTTGCCCACGCATCGTGATATCGATTTACTTGTAGATCCAACTATTTTATTAGTAAGTAGCCTGCTACAAGAATCGCAATCACAAAGAACTCGTCATGATGAGGCAAATCGCAGAAGATTTGCACGGTTACTCAAGAACCCTGACGCAATAGCGCTGACAATGTCTCTCACTGATGAAGTGATGCGGATGACTTCTGTCCCTCGAGCCGCAAGAACCTTTCGCCGAATTTCTAAATTAGCAAATGTCGAGGGCCTGGGGCTTATTGATTACATCGGAATAAAGATTGCTAGTCCCTTTTCAAAATTCTTCCCTGGTCTAGTTATGAAAATTGTGAATCTTAGAGTTCGCATGGCAGCTAACGGAATCATTCTGCCAGCCGAGGAGGCTTTGCTTTCTCGCCACATCACAAAACGGGTAGCCGATCATGCACGTTTAAATATCAACGTATTAGGTGAAGCAGTCCTTGGAGATCATGAAGCGGCAGAGCGTTTGAAATCTGTCATGGCAATGGTTGCGCGACCAGAAGTTAACTACGCATCCGTGAAAATTTCGTCGGTAACTAGTCAATTAATTACCGTTGACTACCAAGGATCCGTGAAACGAGTTTCAGACGGACTCAGACTTTTATATCGCGAAGCACAAAAGCACGGCACATTCATAAACCTTGATATGGAAGAGTTTCGCGATCTTTCCATTACCGTTGAAGTTTTCATGAAATTGCTCGATGAGAGCGAATTTGAATCGATGACCGCCGGAATCGTGCTGCAGGCTTATCTACCCGAATCACATGCTGTTTTCGCGCAATTGGTTGCCTGGTCAAAAAGGCGCCATGAGCGCACAGGGGCGAGCATTAAAATTCGCCTAGTAAAGGGCGCAAACCTTGCGATGGAAAAGGCCGAGGCGGAATTACATGGATGGGTAGCCGCGCCATATGACAGCAAAGCCGCTGTTGATGCAAGTTATGCACGGCTCATCGACACCGCACTTGACCCAGCACATTTTCCTGCCGTCCGCATAGGAATAGCCAGCCATAATCTCTTTCATCTGGCATGGGCGATTCAAGTGGCAAAGTCACGTAAAGTCCTGGCGCAGTTAGATATCGAAATGCTTGAAGGAATGGCAAATGCTGAAGCGCTGGCAGTTGTACACGAGGTGGGCAACGTACTTCTTTACACGCCGGTTACTCGCCACGATGACTTCCCTGCCGCGGTCGCGTATCTTGTTCGACGCCTGGATGAAAACACTTCCCTCGAGAATTACCTCCGTGCCTCTTTTGATATGACTCTCGGAAACAAAAGTTTTGAAGACCAGAAGAAGCGCTTCCTTGATTCTGTTACTCAACGCCATTCAATTTCAACTCAGTCACGACGTCACGGTTTGCCACCTCATGATTGTGACGAACTCTTTGCACGTGGAATATTTGAGAATGAAAGCGATGCCGACTCTACTAATCCCATTTTTCAAAGCGAACTAGAAGCTGCTTGGGAAAAATTGGATAGTGCACATGAAATGCATCTTCCGCTTGTTATCAACGGAAAGGAAATCCTTACTGAATCCGTTGAACTAGGCCACGATCCAAGTAACGAGGGAAAGACCTGGTATCGCTATAGCGTTGCCAACGCCGACCAGATCGATTTGGCCGTTGCAACCGCGCAAGCTTCTTTTCAAAGCTGGGAAGATTTAGGCGCAGTTGCTCGTGGAGCAATATTGGGTAGCGCAGCGACGATTATGGAATCTGAGCGTGCAGAGACAATCGCAATCATGGCTCTTGACTCTGGAAAAACTATTTCGGAGGCTGATCCAGAAGTTAGCGAGGCAATCGATTTTGCTCGCTACTACGCACTGTCGGCTCAACAGAAAGAGCAAGGATCTAAGCCTCTAGGTGTCGTACTCATCGTGCCACCGTGGAATTTTCCATATGCAATTCCTATGGGTGGAGTTTGTTCGGCTTTAGCTGCTGGCAATGCGGTTATCCTCAAACCTGCTCCAGAAACTGTAGCTACAGCATGGAAGATTGCTCAACAATTGTGGGAAGCGGGCGTCCCGAAAAGCGTTCTGCAATTTGTTCCCACGCGCGATGATGAGGATGGAAAGCATCTCGTCACCCATAAAGGCGTCAATGGAGTAATCCTCACTGGTGGTTTTGAAACGGCGGCGCTCTTTACATCGTGGAAGCCTGAAATTCGCTTGATGGCTGAGACAAGTGGAAAGAATGCGATATTAATTTCTGCAAGTGCCGACATTGATAGCGCGGTAAAAGACTTAGTTCAGTCGGCTTTTGGTCATGCTGGTCAAAAATGTAGTGCAGCAAGTTTGGCGATTGTAGAAACGAGCATCTACGAAAATCCATCGTTCTTTAGGCAACTAAAAGATGCGGTCGAGAGTTTGAGTGTCGGAGCGGGTCGCAACTATTCGACATCAACGGGCCCAATCATTAGACCGGCTGGACCCTCGCTACATCGCGCACTTACACAATTAGATTCCGGCGAAAGCTGGCTAATTCAACCCCGGCAAATTGATAGCTCGGGGCACATGTGGTCCCCCGGAGTTAAATTAGGAGTTAAGCCAGGATCATGGAGTCACCGCAATGAATGGTTCGGTCCAGTTTTGGCCATCATGCACGCACCAGATTTCGAAACTGCAATTGACTGGCAAAATGCAACCGATTTCGGATTGACTGCTGGCGTGCACGCACTTGATGAGAAAGAGTGCGAACTCTGGATATCTCGCATCGAAGCTGGAAATCTTTACGTCAATCGTGGAACAACAGGCGCAGTAGTGAACCGTCAACCATTCGGAGGTTGGAAGCGAAGCAGTGTCGGACCAACATCAAAGGCTGGCGGCGCCAACTATCTCAATAATTTACGTAATTGGGATTCTCTGACAGATCTTTCAGAGCTCATTGAATCTTCTTCACATTGGTGGGATGCAATTGGAAGCAAGGCCATCGATGCCTCTGGATTATTAGTTGAGCGCAACTATCAACTCTATAAAATCTCGCATCGCACATACGTCGTCAGAATTGACGAATCCACCTCGCTAGATGCGATTAATTACATTCACTGGGTCGGAGAGAAAACTGGTTCCACAATTGAATTCAGTACCGAGCGAGAAAATATCCGAGTCGCCCACGCAATAGTTGAATCTGTATCTGATCTTGCTGCTCGCCTAGTTAGCCCAGAGAAGGTTCGCTGGCTGAGTAACGAGCTCCTGCCGGCTTCGGTTCTTCTCAATAAAGGTATTTCCGCTGATACCAGGCCAATTGCTGCGCGGGGCGATGTTGAGTTGCCACGCTGGGTTTTGGAACAAAGTGTCTCTATAACCAACCATCGATACGGAAACGTTGGAGCTGGACCTCGACCGCGCATTACGATGGAGTAATGACAATCCCACTTGGTCGACTGAGCATCTTCGACATGTTTCGATTGGGAATTGGTCCATCTAGTTCTCACACTGTTGGTCCAATGCGTGCGGCACTTAATTTTGCGCAGTCCCTAGAGGTTGACGGATTTATGGATCAAGTTAGCGCGATCACTATTGAGCTTTACGGTTCACTCGGTGCCACCGGTCGCGGACACGGAACTGATCGAGCAGTGCTTCTTGGCTTAAGCGGATATCACCCTGAAACGGTTCCTTCTTCTGTTGTCACCTCACTACCAACAACAATTAGTGCCGAAGGAACTTTGCTGCTTCTCGGAAAAAAATCCGTAGTAATCGCTGCAGATGCAATTAGTTTTCAACCTCGAGTCAGTATTGATTACCACCCAAATGCACTGAGGTTTCGAGCGCACAATTCACTAGGGTCGGAAGTAACAAATGCAGTCTATTTTTCTATCGGAGGCGGATTTGTTGCCTCGGAAGCAGAACTCAAAGAAGCAGAGGAGTTCGTCGCTCATCAA
>WLMD01000017.1 GCA_009700405.1 Actinomycetota bacterium
ATCTCAAACTCTTAGCCCGTAGGCCACAAGATAATTTTGCAAAACTTGGTTTAGCTCAGACGCAACTTCTTATTAGAACAGCCGGACTTAATGCAGATTCAATCATAAGCGCAGCAGATGCTGACCCACTTAACCTAGATCTACAACTCAAGTGCGCCGATCTAGAGATTTCACGTGGAGATGTCGAACTCGCTTTTGCCAGAGTATTAAAATGTGTTCGTCAATTTTCCGGAGCAGATCAAACTCGCGCCAAAACTCATCTACTTGAACTTTTCACATTGGTAGAGCCAACCGATCCACGATTGATTAAAGCGCGCTCTGCACTTGCCAGCGCCCTCTACTGATGAATACTCCAGATCGGAAGGCTCTAGCAGCTCTCTTTTTCCTATTCGGTGTCGGGATTATTTCTTGGGTTCCACGATTCCCTGAGGTTAAACACAATCTCCATGCAAGCAATGGCCAATTTGGAACGCTACTTAGCCTTGGTGCTATAGGTTCACTTGTAAGCCTTCTTACTGCTGGTCATCTTGCCCATAGGTTTGGAAGTCGCAAGGCTATGACTGTAAGTTCCGTAGTACTTTTTATAGCGATAAGTTCTGTAGTCCGTACAACACAGGCATGGCAATTTCTTATCTGCGTCATTCTCATAGGTGCAGCAACTTCTGCATTTCATATTGCAGTAAATGGGCAGGCATTTCATGAACAGGAAAAAACAGGTGACAATCTCATTCCGCGCCTGCATGGGTTATGGTCTGCGGGAGCCTTAAGTACTGCCATATTTTCTGGCTTCTTGACCGGAAAAGTTGACCTTGTCAGACATGTTGACTCGGTTTCAATAACGGTCTTTCTCCTCATACTTTATTGCTTATGGAGAATGCGCGGATCTTTAATGCCAGGAGTTGTTGATTCCAGCACTCAATCTTCAATCAAGCATCTATTTACAAAATTCGAGATCGACTGGAATATCACTCTTGGGATTACTTCTGCAACCTTATTGGAATTCGCCATTGCGGACTGGGGTGCAATCTTCTCTAAAGAAGAGTTGCACGTCAGTGCAGGTGCGGCCGCAATCCCTTATGTACTCTTTGCGTTAGCAATGATTGCTGGACGGTTAACTGTACATCGGTTGACAAATCGCTTCGCGATTGATGTCTTGATTAAACAATGTGTAATCATCGGCGGAGTGTCTTTTATTATTCTCACAACACTAGGAACCATGCTCTCAAGGACTTCACCCAATCTAGGATTTACAATCTTTTGCCTTGGAGTCTTTATTGCAGGTTTAGGAGCTTCATTCTTGGCTCCGACGATGCTAGATGCAGCTAATAAGCGCTCAAAGGCGCCAGGTAGTGTGGTGCTTGGGCGAATTGGCGCGATTAATACGACACTCACTTTCTTCTGCAAGACAATCATTGCGTGGACTGCGCAACTCACAACGATTTCATTCGCTCTAATGCTCCCAGCTTTAGCTTTGATCGCAGTTATATTTTCGGCACGTGCAATCAAAGAAGCAAATATCTAAATCTGCTCCAGCCAAATAGTAGCTAGGGGGGGCACGCGAAGAGTCACTCGATTGGCACTTGTCGCTTCAGACTCAATCAACGGGTTACTCATTCCAGTTCCACCAAACTTCATGTCATCTGTATTAATAACTTCTTTCCATTGTCCAGAAAGTGGCAGTGACATTGAGTAGTTCTCATGAGGTGTAGGAGAGAAATTAGTTATGCAAACTAACGGACGGCCAGATTCATCCCAGCGCGAAAAAGCCAATATGTTGCTTGCTGCGTCAGTTCCAACTAACCAAGTAAAACCTTCAGGTGAAGTATCTCTTTCCGACAAAGCTGGTATCTCTTTATATATGGCATTGAGTTTCTGAATTGTTTTGGATACGCCTTGGTGTTCGGCATACTCCATAAGACTCCATTGCAGCCCTTGGCTCTCATTCCACTCATCATTTTGAGCGAATTCGCATCCCATAAAGAGCAATTTCTTGCCAGGATGAGCCCACATAAAGCCGTAAAGAGCGCGCAGAGTTGCTAGCTTCTGCCAACGATCGCCAGGAAATTTATTTACAAGTGCTCCCTTGCCGTGAACAACTTCATCATGAGAAATCGGCAAAACGTAATTTTCGCTCCACGCATAAAGAATCGAGAACGTGATTTCATTATGGTGGTGAACACGATGGATTGGATCCCTTTGTAAATAGGACAAGGTGTCGTGCATCCATCCCATATTCCATTTGAAGCCAAAGCCGAGTCCATCAGATTCTGTTGCGCGTGTAACCCCAGACCACGCTGTTGACTCTTCTGCAATCATCATGATTCCTGGGTGGGTGCGATAAGCAGTGGCGGTAGCTTCTTTGAGAAGCTGTACAGCTTCTAAGTTTTCCCGTCCGCCATTCTTGTTAGGCAACCATTCGCCATCTTTGCGCGAATAATCTAGATACAACATCGATGCAACTGCGTCTACGCGTAGGCCATCAATATGAAATTCAGATAACCAATAGAGTGCACTAGCAACTAAGAAATTACGAACTTCGTTGCGACCAAAATTGAAGATGAGAGTGCCCCAGTCGGGATGTTCTCCAAGGCGAGGGTCTGCATGCTCGAAGAGCGCAGTGCCATCAAATTTAGCCAGAGCCCATTCGTCTTTCGGAAAGTGCGCAGGAACCCAATCTAGAATGACGCCAATATTCGCACTGTGCAGTTGATCAACGAGAAATCTGAATTCATCGGGGGCGCCAAAGCGCGAAGTTGGGGCGAAGAAGGAAGTGACTTGATATCCCCACGAAGGTCCATACGGATGCTCCATCACCGGTAAGAATTCGACATGAGTGAAGCCATGTTCGGTGACGTATTCAATGAGTTGTGTTGCCAGGTCGATATAACTCAAACCTATTCGCCAAGAACCTAGGTGTACTTCATAAGTAGAGACGGGGCTGCGCCACGATTGGAAAGTGGCTCGTTGATCGATCCAGGACTTATCGCTCCACTCAAAGTTTTGTTCGTTAACTACAGATGCGGTCAGGGGAGGTGTTTCGGTTTCCCGTGCAAGTGGGTCGGCATGGTCCACCCACCGGCCATCTTTCTGATGAATTGCGAATTTGTATCTTTCGCCACCTGCGATATCTGGCAGGAATATTTCCCAAATCCCGCTGCTACCTATACGGACCATCTTGTGTGAATTTCTATCCCAGTAATTGAAATCGCAGACAAGGCTCACCGCTTGGGCGTTAGGTGCCCAGACTGAGAAAGCTGTTCCGAGCACCTCTCCTGAATCATCTCGTAGAACGTGGGCTCCAAGGGCTTCCCACAATTTCTCATGACGGCCTTCACCTATAAGAAATAGGTCAACATCGCCCAACGTGGAGTGAGGATTGAGGAAGCTCATCGTCAGATTTTAACGTAAGCGACATGTGCCACCTTGCCCGAAGGCCTGCTGGGATCAAGACGAATGAAGGTATGAGCAGACCAAGAAAAAGATGTGTTGTCTAAGAGGTCAACTGCAGTGAAAGAATCTTCAGTGATTCCCAAAGCTCCCATATCCCAGTGGACTGTTGCCTCTTGGGCGTATGTGGGATCAAGATTAACAATGACAAGCATTAAGTCGTCACCACTCTTTTTGGAGTAGGCGATGATTGCATCAGAACTTGTGCTGTGAAAAACCAAGTTACGCAAACGAGCAAGTGCTGGATGAGTCTTACGTATTTGGTTTAGCTGGGTAATGAAAGGTGCAAGAGTTAAACCTTTTTTAGTTGCTCCCGCCCAATCACGAATTTTGATTTGGTACTTCTCTGAATCCAAGTACTCTTCGCCACCTTCGGCAAATGCGCGATGTTCGTACAATTCATATCCGGCATACATTCCCCATGATGGAGAGAGTGTTGAGGCAAGTACTGCGCGCAATGCAAACATCGCAGGATTTCCACTTTGCAGATGTGTTGGCAAAATGTCTGGGGTATTGACCCAAAAGTTAGGACGAAAGAAAGCACTAGTCTCTCGTGCAACTTCGTTTCCATAGGCAGTAAGTTCTTCTTTACTCGTTCGCCATGTGAAATATGTATATGACTGATGAAAACCAGCTTTACCCAGGGAATGCATCATGGCTGGCTTTGTGAATGCTTCAGCTAAGAAAATAACCTCAGGAGATTCCTTATAGATAATTGCCAAGATGTCTTGCCAAAAGTGGACTGGCTTTGTGTGGGGATTATCGACGCGAAAGAGTGTTACTCCCTTACTGACCCAAAGGCGGATGATGCGAAGGATTTCATTGAGTAGTCCCTCATAATCATTGTCGAAATTTAAAGGGTAGATATCTTGGTATTTCTTAGGAGGATTCTCGGCGTAAGCAATTGAACCATCGGCTCGACGTGAGAACCATTCGGAGTGCTCGGTAACCCATGGATGGTTAGGAGAGGTTTGTAGCGCTAAATCCAAAGCAATCTCAAGGTTATTTTGCTTTGCTATGTTAACAAAATCTTCGAAGTCCTTCATGGTTCCTAAGTCAGGATTAACGGCGTCATGACCACCAGTTGCAGCGCCAATTGCCCACGGCACACCTGGATCCTTTTCGCTAGCAGTGAGTGAGTTATTTGGCCCTTTTCGAAAGTCAATTCCGATGGGATGTATTGGTGGGAGATAGAGAACATCAAATCCCATTGCTGCAATTTCTGGTAAACGTTTGGCAGCGGTTTTGAATGTACCTGCAGAGGAAGTGGTCGCGCCTTCGCTGCGAGGAAAAAATTCATACCAAGCACCAACAAGTGCCCGTTCGCGATCGGCTCTTATTGGAAAGCGTTCAGACTCCGTTAAGAGTTTTCGCTCTGGAGTGTGGTCAAAAGCTTCTACTGAGAATGTAAAATCACCGATTGCTCCAGGGACAAGAACAGCTTCAAATCTATCTGTACCTGGCCACACTTCTTTCATAGCAATGCGTTGAATCTCTTTACCGGTGTGATCGCGCAATAGCGCCTCTACGCCAAAAGGATCATGACCTTCACGAATTACAGTGGCATAGATAGATATTTCTTCATTCGGAATAGCTTTTACAGCAACAAACTCTCCCCCGAAGTACACACTGGGGGAGATATCTATTATTGGGATTCGACCGATCAACCCGAGCCTTCCGTATTGCCAGGGTCAGCAGCGGAAATATCAAAGATTTGATATTTACTAATCGCATCTTTCACGATGCTCTGTTTAATCTCGCCAGTCTTTGCAAGCTGAGTAAGCACAGCAATAGTGATTGATTCAGCATCCACTTTGAAGTGGCGACGAAGTGCTCCACGAGTATCCGATAAACCAAAGCCATCGGTACCTAGAGATAAGAATGGTTGTTCAACCCATGGCGCAACTTGATCTTGTACCGAGCGCATGAAATCACTTACTGCGACAACAGGACCTTTAGCCCCAGCAAGCTTTTTCGTAATGTATGCCTGGTATTGATCATCTGGATGCAAGAGATTGTGGCGATTTACTTTTAGCCCATCGCGACGCAATTCATTCCACGAGGTGACAGACCAGACGGTAGGAGAAATTCCCCAGTCATTTTCCAACAATTGCTGCGCTTTGAGCGCCCAGTTAACACCAACACCCGATGCCAGGATTTGCGCAGTCTTCTTTGAGCGCTTTTGAGCCGGGGAGTAGCAATATATTCCGCGCAACAAGCCATCAACATCTAGGTTCTCTGGCTCGGCTGGTTGCATGTAAGGCTCGTTGTAAACAGTGAGGTAGTAATAAATATTCTCACTGTTCTCACCGTACATACGACGTAAACCATCTTTAACAATGTGCCCTAGTTCAAATCCAAATGCTGGGTCATAGGCAACAACTGCAGGGTTGGTCGAAGCAAGCAATGGGGAGTGACCATCTTCGTGTTGAAGGCCTTCGCCGTTGAGGGTTGTGCGTCCTGCTGTTGCACCAACAACAAAGCCGCGAACCAATTGATCGCTAGCGGCCCAGAATGCATCGCCTGTACGTTGGAAACCAAACATTGAGTAGAAGATATAAATAGGAATCATTGGCTCATCGTGGGTTGAATATGAGGACCCAACAGCAGTAAATGAGGCAACCGAACCAGCCTCATTAATACCTTCGTGCAAAATTACTCCCGAAGTTGATTCTTTGTAAGAAAGCATGAGTTCGCGGTCAACGGACGTGTATGTCTGTCCCTTTGATGAATAAATCTTCAAACTAGGAAAGAGCGAATCCATTCCGAAGGTGCGTGCTTCATCAGGAATAATTGGCACAAATCGCGAACCGATACCTGGGTCTTTAATTAAGTCTTTAAGCATCCGAACGAAAGCCATGGTTGTAGCAATTTCCTGTTTTCCAGAGCCGCGCTTTACCGATTCATAGACAGATTCATCAGGTGTTGGCAGGGGTTTAGAAATTGTGCGACGACGAGGTACGGAGCCACCTAGTTCGGCTCGGCGTTCCTTGAGGTATTTCATTTCCTCTGAATCCTCAGATGGACGGTAATACGGTGGAAGCTTGGCATCGAGTTTGTCGTCAGGAATAGGAATAGCTAAACGATCGCGGAAGGTGACGATATCTTCCAGAGTCATCTTCTTCATTTGGTGCGTTGAGTTGCGTCCTTCAAATGTAGATCCGAGAGTCCAGCCCTTAATGGTTTTTGCGAGGATGACCGTTGGACGACCATCATGTTGAGTAGCAGCGCTATATGCAGCAAAAAGTTTGCGATAGTCATGGCCGCCTCGCTTGAGGCCCCAAATCTGATCATCGCTCCAATTAGAAACCATGGATGCAGTACGTGGATCGCGACCGAAGAAGTTATCGCGAACATATGCGCCGTTTTCTGCCTTAAAGGTTTGGTAATCACCATCGGGAGTCTGATTCATTAAATTAACAAGTGCGCCTTCACGATCTTGAGCCAGCAGAGGGTCCCATTCGCGACCCCATACAACTTTAAGAACGTTCCACCCTGCGCCGCCAAAGATAGATTCCAATTCCTGAATAATCTTTCCGTTACCGCGCACTGGACCATCAAGACGCTGCAAATTACAGTTAATAACAAAAGTTAAATTATCTAAACCTTCGCGAGCTGCCAGACTGATTGCACCGACACTCTCTGGTTCATCCATTTCGCCATCGCCAAGAAAAGCCCAAACGCGTTGTTGGCTTGTATCTTTGATATTGCGATTGTGAAGATAGCGATTAAAACGTGCTTGGTAAATTGCG
The DNA here is from genome assembly GCA_009700405.1 of Actinomycetota bacterium. Taxonomy (GTDB): domain Bacteria; phylum Actinomycetota; class Actinomycetes; order Nanopelagicales; family Nanopelagicaceae; genus QYPT01. The sequence continues at coordinate 7,200 of WLMD01000017.1, forward strand.
TTAATTGGACCAAGTCCCATGGAGACTGTTGGGAATTGCCAAAATTCAGGCATAAGCCGTGGATGTGGATAGGAGGAAAGTCCGCCGCCTTCATGCGAAAGTTCTTGGCGGAATCCATCAAGCTGGTGTTCGGTCAGGCGGCCTTCCATAAACGCACGTGCATACATTCCAGGGCTTGCATGTCCCTGGAAATAAATCTGATCTCCGCCACCTGGGTGATCTTTTCCACGGAAGAAGTGGTTAAAGCCAACTTCGTAGAGGGATGCAGATGATGCGTACGAGGAAATGTGTCCACCAACTCCAACACCTGGACGTTGGGCGCGATGTACCAACATTGCCGCGTTCCACCGAATAAATGTACGGATTCGACGTTCGATATTTTCATCGCCAGGAAAATCAGGCTCTTTTTCGGGCGGAATCGAGTTGATGTAATCGGTAGTACGAAGATAAGGCAGGTCTACGTTGCGCTCGCGCGCTCTCTTGAGAAGACTGAGCATTAAGTAACGTGCGCGCACTGGACCCGCATTGGCTAAGACGGCATCAAACGAGGCGTTCCATTCCGAACTCTCGTCAGGATCGGTGTCTACCAATTGGTCGATAATCTGATCGGGCGTCTTAAACGTTTCGCTCATTGGCCTATTCTCTCGTGTTAAGCCCTCTTCGTCACATCCACGAGGCTACTTCACGCACAAAGTTCCAAAATTCTCGTCAAAAAGGCTTGCATATGGGGGCGGAGTTGGGTGGACTTGGACTCCGGCACGTAAGTGCCTTCGAGAACAGGAGCAGAGTTTGTGACAACCCCAACGGGGTCCATGGCAACACGTATGGGTTTTGAATCTGGCGATCTCTTACTTGAAGTCGGTTTCGGCGATGACTGTGATCGCGCCTTGCGAAATGAATTAATGGCTCTCACAGGTAGCCAATTGCTCACTGGTGATGTGCAAGAAGTTGTCGACGGAGTAATCATTTGGTGGCGAGAAGATGATGGCGACCTTGTTGATGAATTAGTTGATGGCCTTACCTATCTTTCTGATTCTGGACCAATATGGGTTCTGACTCCCAAAGTTGGTCGCCCAGGACATGTGGAGCCCAGCGATATTCAAGATGCAGCTCCTACGGCAGGTTTAAGCCAAACATCAACGCTATCAATTGCTCCTGATTGGTCAGCTACGCGCTTAGTGGCACGAAAGTCGGCTAAGAGATAGGTTTCCACCCATGTCATTAACCATTGGAACACCAGCCCCGCTTTTCGAACTCTCTGACCAACACGGCGCCAACTTTTCTTCGCAATCGTTGATTGGCCAAAAGAATCTCGTTGTTATGTTTTATCCATTCTCATTCACAGGCACTTGTACCGGTGAACTGTGCGCTATTCGCGATGATCTCAATGCGTTTCAAAATGACGATGTACAACTAGTTGCAATCTCTTGCGACTCGAAGCATTCACAGCGCGTATTTTCGGAGACTGAGGGATACAAATTCCCAGTGCTTTCAGATTTCTGGCCACATGGCGCTATCTCAAAAACCTTCGGTGTTTTTGATGACACACGAGGATGTGCAGTACGTGGAACTTTCATCATCGATAAAGAAGGCATTGTGCGCTGGCAGATCGTGAACGGTCTAGGCGATGCTCGCAATAACGGTGATTACAAGGCTGCTATCGCTGCGCTATAGGCGGGCAATTCGTTGAAACTGGCGGATTCCAGTAGAATTCGCGAGCCTAGTTTCAACGCTAGGGTGCTTAGCTCAGTGGTAGAGCGCCTCGTTTACACCGAGGATGTCGGGGGTTCGAAACCCTCAGCGCCCACCAACATCAATCAGAAGGGGTTGGAAATATTATGAAAGCCACCCCAAGTGATCAGCTACAAATACTTGATGTACAACGCATGGATTTTCACATTGCGACCTTGAAAAACAAAGCAGCAGCGCTTCCAGAAATCGCCGAATTACTTTCAACAACAACTCGGTTGCAGGTTGTCCGCGATCTGTGTGTTGCAGCCCAAACTCAAATCAGTGATATCAAGCGCGAACTCTCCCGCTCAGAAGGCGACGTAGAGCAAGTTGTCACCAGACTCGAGCGCGATGAGAAGCGTCTCAACGACGGCTCAACTGCAGCAAAAGACCTAGAGCGTCTTCAACATGAAGTAGCCACTCTTGTTGCCCGCCGTTCCGAATTAGAAGAAGTCGAATTAGAAATCATGATGCGCATCGACTCCGTGAAAGAGCGTCTTGAAGAACTCCGCGGAGAAGAGACCGTTTTAGTTGCTCAAGCCGCTGAGATTGAATCTCGTAAAGATGGCGCATTGGCAATTATCAACGCAGATATTGCAGCAACGACCGCCGAACGTTTAGCGACTGTTCAAGGAATTGATGGCGCCCTCGTTGATCTTTACGAAAAGATTCGCAGCAACGGCGGGAACGGTGCTGCCGCACTTCGTGGCGGAACATGTGAAGGCTGCCACCTGCCAGTTAATAGTGTTGAAATTGGAAGAATCAAGACAGCTCCGTCGGATGAAGTTGTTCGGTGTGAAGAGTGTCGTTGCATTTTGGTGCGCGGAGTTAATTAGTGGCTCGCCATTTCTTACTCACCGCCGATGGTGGATCTCGTGGCAATCCTGGCCCTGCTGGATATGGGGCCGTTGTTCATGAAGGGCACATAGTCGTTGCAGAACTTTATGATTTCTTAGGTATCGCTACTAATAACGTTGCCGAATACAGTGGGCTTGTTGCGGGGCTTGAAGCCATTCACGCAATTGATCCAGATGCAGAAGTAGATGTGCGTATGGATAGCAAATTAGTAGTCGAGCAAATGTCTGGGCGTTGGCAGATTAAACATGCAGGTATGCGCGAGTTAGCACAGAAAGCACGTGAAGCGCATTCGCCATCACTAGTGAGTTATGGGTGGATTCCTCGCGAGGAGAATTCACACGCAGACCGTTTAGCGAATAAAGCAATGGATGAACTTGGCGGATTTGTCCCTCGCCAGCTTAACTTTTTGACTGAGCGCCTTCGAACTGATGAAGTTGCCACGACCATTATCTTTGTACGCCATGGCGAAACAATTCTCACCCCTGATAGAAAGTTTTCTGGAAGTGGTGAAATTAATCCACCTCTGACTGCTGAAGGTTTGGCTCAAGCAAAACTTGTCGCTCAAGAAGTTGGAAAATTGACCCCTGAAGTTCTAATTGCATCTCCTTTAATGCGTACTACTCAGACGGCAGAAGAGATTGCCGCTGTTGTTGACCTAACCATTATTTTTGATGAAGCCTGGTACGAATGTGATTTTGGTATTTGGGATGGCATGTCGATTGATGAAGTGAAAAGTGCTTATCCGAAGGAATATCAAGCGTGGGTTTCATCATCGGCATATGCACCACCAGGAGGCGAATCTTATGACGCCCTCGGATGGCGAGTAGATGAGGCAATTGACAATCTAGTTGCAAAATATCCGGGCAAGAGAGTTGTGGTTGTGGCTCACAATGGCGTTATTAAGCAAGCGATTCGCCTAGCAACCGGTGGATCTCCATCGAGTATTTTCCACATCGATGTTTCGCCATGCTCTATTTCTAGTCTCTTAATTTGGCCAAGTGATGGGCTTCGAGCGCTGCGCAGTGCTAACGAACGCGGGCACCTTCGCTAAAGATTAGTTTGCTTTACTCACCGTCGACATATTGAAGTTCTCAAAGACTACCGGTGGCATTGCAACACGATCCATGTCATCAGCCCATTCGCGAGGTTGCGTAATTTGTGTAGTTCCCACCGTCTTCATTCGTGACAAGAGATCAACTGGTGATTCATTCCAACGGAAGTTGTTGACCGCGCCGATGACTTCTCCATCTTTAACACGGTAAACACCATCGCGTGTAAGACCAGTAAGTAGCAGCGTCGCTGGATCAACTTGTCGTATGTACCAAAGCGTTGTCAGCAGTAGTCCATCTTTTACACCAGAAACCAAGTCCTCAAGTGAGCCCGATGCGCCAGGAACTTCCATAATCAAGTTATCGCCAATAGGCGTGAAGGAAAGTTCTGTATCGCGTGCAGAAGCACGAGTTTGAGCAAGTGCGGTAAGAGAGCCATCAGTTAGCCAATTGGTGCGCGTCTGCGCCAGACCATTATCAAAGACTGAACTCATTGGACCACTTGAAGTCGCTGAAATAAAGGGAATGGATTCCAAGCCTTTATATGAAGCATCCGAATATAGATTGACGCTGTGATTGGAAAGCTTTTCTCCGATGCGCGTCTTTGCGCCATCTTTTCCGGCAAAGACCGATTGGCCTTCGTAGGCATCGCGAGCAGCAGAGCTCCAGAACATGTAGATCAGGAGATCACTTACGCAACCAGAAGGAGCAACGGTGTCATAGCGACCAGCGGGAATCTCAATTTTCTTACCTTGCCACTGCAGACGTTTGCGAATAATTGCATCAACATCAGGGATTGAAACATTTGAGAAGTCGCGAGTTGGCACACCTTCCCACGTAGATCGAGAGCGCTCGTGCGATTTACCCGTCATTTCAAGGCGTCCGACAGGTTGATCCCAGCGAAGTCGCAGCCCGCCCTTTGATCCAACCCACGTTGAGATGTGCGAGTGCTCTGCATAACCAAATAGTTCGATTGAATCTGCATTAGATCGTGTAAACATGTCACCTAGTGCCGGAGCAATCCTTGCAAAAACATCGGGGCCTGTTGCTTGATGTTCCTCACTCCATGAACCAACAGAAATATTCTTAGCCAATTCTGAAGCATCGGGGGCTTGACCTGCACCGCGCGCGGCAAGTTCTGCCTCTTTCACAACAGATTCGATTTCATGTGCTGCAACATCGGTGCGCGAGACACCACCGGATGCCATACCGCCTTCAACTTCAACGAAGGCAATAACAGTCACCGATCGCTCGGCAATAACTCCATTTGTAGTGAGAGTGCTATTTGCCCAACGCAAGTTAGCTTGAGTCTTCTCACGCACTATGACAATGCAATCGTGGTAATTAGCAGCAGAGGTGATGCGCTCGATGAGTTCTTGTGGAGAGATCATGCTCCCGCCTCCGCAACTGTGTTGAGAACATTGATTTGAGAGAAAACCGCCGCAGGTGCTCCATGACTCACCGCAGCGACTTGGCTGGGTTGTCCTTTTCCGCAGTTGAATGCTCCACTTAATAGATAGGTAGATGGGCCGCCGACTGTGCGCATCGCACCCCAGAAATCAGTTGTTGTTGCTTGATAAGCAACATCTTTGAGTTGGCCAACCACTTTGCCGTTTTTGATACGGTGAAATTGTTGTCCCGTGAATTGAAAGTTGTAGCGCTGCATATCGATAGACCAAGAGTTATCTCCCTTAATCAAGATGCCATCTTCTACGCTGGCAATAAGCCCCGTCATATCTGGACCGTTGGGGTCTGGCTGTAGCGAAACATTGGGCATACGTTGGATCGGTACATGTGCAGGGGAGTCAGCAAATGCGCACCCGTTGCTGCGATCGCGTCCAACTCGTGCAGAAATCCTGCGATCGAGTTGATACCCAACGAGAACTCCATCTTTAATAATGTCCCATTGCTGAGCCTCGACGCCTTCATCATCAAACCCAACGGTGCTTAGGCCGTGAGATGTGAGGCGATCGCCTTTGACATTCATCAACGCAGAACCGTACTTCAGAATATTGAGATTATTGGGTGTAGCAAAAGATGTTCCCGCATAGTTAGCTTCATAACCGATGGCACGATCTAACTCAGTGGCGTGCCCAATTGATTCATGAATCGTTAGCCATAGATTGCTTGGATCAATCAGTAGATCGTATTTTCCAGGTTCAACACTTGGCGCTTTTACTTTCTCTGCCAGCAAACTAGGTAGTTCTGCGATTTCGGCGTCCCAGTTGTAGGTCGCGTTATCCATCCATTCCCAGCCGTATCCTGCAGGTTGGGCCAAGGTACGCATTGATTCAAATCCATGATCGCCAACACTGACTGCATCAAATTGTGATTGGATGCGAACCCGCTGTTGCGTCGTAGAAGTTCCATATGAGTCGGCGTAATATTTTTGCTCTTTCACATACATCGTGTACGCACTCACATTAGTAACAGTTGAGGTGGCAAGTAGTTTGTTGCTCAGGTCAACCATGCGAGCAATCTTTGTTTCATCACTTATCGAGAAAGGATCAATTTCGTACTCGGATACCCAGGTGCGATTGGCGTAGATGGGTTCATCGGCAAGTGAAACTTCTTCAGTAGAAAGCGGCTTACTGGTTTTGGCCATCGCGACCGCAGTTAGTGCTAGTTGTTTTGCAACTTCTGGCGAAATTTCTGGAGATGAAGCAAATCCCCACGTGCCATCAACAATGACTCGTACGCCGACGCCAGTAACAGTGTCATCGGATTGCGTTTCAGAGCGTGAGTCGCGAAATTGAAGGTACCCCGTGCGCACTCTTTCGATGCGAACATCAACATGGGATGCACCTGCTGATTTAGCCGTACTTATTGCTGAATCGGCGCTCTTGCTAAGCGGCAGGGCAAGGAAATCAGCATCTACTACGCGAGAATTGGTCACAGACATAGATGAAGTGTGGGTGAAAGGCAAGGTATTCTCAACTCATGAGCGATTCATCTTTTTCCACCCGAGTCCTGCATGCCGCTACTGGATCAACAAAGAGTGCGCTGGGCTGGGGCCAAGAAGCGGCCATCCGAATGCTTCACAACAACTTGGACCCCGCAGTGGCCGAACACCCAGAGAAACTTGTTGTCTACGGCGGCACAGGCAAGGCCGCGCGTGATTGGCCATCCTTTGATGCCATCGTGCGCACACTGACCAAGCTCAAAGATGATGAGACCCTGTTGGTGCAGTCAGGAAAACCTGTTGGAGTGTTTCAAACACATGAATGGGCACCGCGCGTATTAATCGCGAACTCAAACCTTGTAGGGGATTGGGCTAACTGGCCCGAGTTTCGTCGCCTAGAACATATGGGTCTGACTATGTACGGGCAGATGACTGCAGGTTCATGGATTTACATCGGTACACAAGGAATTTTGCAAGGCACCTATGAAACATTTGCAGCAATTGCACATAAGCGCTTTAACGGAACACTTCAAGGAACTCTCACTCTCACTGCAGGTTGCGGTGGCATGGGTGGAGCGCAACCTTTAGCTGTGACCATGAATGGTGGAGTCTGCCTCATTATCGATGTAGATAAATCTCGTTTGGAGAAACGGATTGAATCTCGCTACCTCGATGAGATAGCAAATAATTTGGATGATGCGGTTGAAAGAGTTCTCAATGCAAAATCCAAGGGTCTTCCTCTATCTGTTGGATTAGTTGGAAACGCGGCAGTTCTTGTTCCGCAACTTTTAACTATGGGTATTGCAATCGACATTGTCACTGATCAAACGTCAGCGCATGATCCACTTGCCTACATTCCGATTGGCGTGGATATAAACGATGCTGCTCAACTAGCTAAAGATGATCCCGAAGATTTCACTAAGCGCTCGCGCGATGCAATGGCAAAGCATGTTGAAGCCATGGTTGGATTTATGGACATTGGCGCTGAGGTATTTGATTACGGCAATTCAATCCGCGATGAAGCACGCCAAGGTGGATACTCTCGCGCCTTTGCATTTCCCGGATTTGTCCCTGCCTACATTCGTCCACTGTTTTGTGAAGGCAAAGGGCCATTTCGTTGGGTTGCACTCTCTGGAGATCCAAAAGATATTTACCGCACAGATAAAGCGGTACTTGATCTCTTTCCTGAAAATGAAGGACTCCACCGCTGGATCACAATGGCGCAAGAAAAGGTTGCATTCCAAGGTCTGCCAGCTCGCATTTGTTGGTTAGGTTATGGCGAACGCGATAAGGCAGGCCTTGCTTTTAATGACCTTGTTGCTCGCGGTGAAGTATCTGCTCCTATTGTTATCGGCCGAGACCATTTAGATTGTGGTTCTGTAGCTTCTCCGTATCGCGAAACCGAATCGATGATGGATGGTTCAGATGCAATCGCTGACTGGCCGCTACTCAATGCAATGGTCAATATTTCATCAGGTGCTTCATGGGTTTCTATCCACCATGGTGGCGGAGTAGGCATCGGTCGATCGATGCATGCTGGACAAGTATCCGTTGCAGATGGCACGAAATTAGCCGCTCAAAAGTTAGAGCGAGTTCTTACTAATGATCCCGGCATGGGAGTTATTCGCCATGCTGATGCCGGATACGAGGGTGCACTCAGTACTGCTCGTGAAAAGCATGTGCATCTACCGATGTTGGACACCGAATAAAAATGTCCCGCACGCTCGTCGACAACATCGGATTACTTGTCACCAATGACTTAAGTGTTGATGGCAGTCCGCTGGGTGTTATCGAGAACGCTGCATTTATTGTTGAAGATGAAATTGTCACGTGGGTTGGTGCGAGTGGAGATGTTTCACACAAGGATGTAAGCAATACCGTAGATGCGCATGGACGTTGTGTGATTCCAGGATTCGTTGATAGTCATTCGCATTTGGTTTTTGCAGGGGACAGAAGCGCAGAATTTCGCGCACGCATGCAAGGCGAACCATATGCAGCTGGAGGGATCAACTACACGGTAGAACTCACTCGTGCTGCAAGCAATGGCGATCTCCTTGCAAGTGCTCGCAGACTCTTTGCCGAAGCAACTGCTTCCGGTACCACCACGATGGAGACTAAATCTGGTTATGGATTAACAGTCGCCGATGAAGCGCGTTCGTTAGCTGTTGCAAAACAAATTACCGATGAGACAACATTCCTGGGTGCACACATTGTCCCTAAAGAATTTAAGAGCTCACCGGAAGATTATGTTGATCTAGTCTGCGGACCCATGCTCGATGCCGCGCTACCCAATTCAAAATGGATTGATGTTTTCTGCGACAAAGGAGCTTTCACAGCAGATCAGGCTCGCAGGATTCTTAGCGCGGGTATGGCAAAGGGACTTCTTCCTCGTTTACACGCTAATCAATTGGAACCAGGTGAAGGCGTCCAACTTGGCGTCGAACTTGGAGCAGCATCGGTAGATCACGTGAGTCATTTATCCGATGCAGATGTTGCAGCTCTTTCGAAGTCGAAGACCGTTGCCACCTTATTACCTGGCGCAGAATTTTCCACACGATCTGCATACCCTGATGCACGCAGACTCTTTGAAGCAGGCGTCACCGTTGCGCTTGCCTCCGATTGCAACCCAGGTAGTTCTTATACGACAAACATGCCCTTTGTTATTGCGGTGGCAGTTCGTGACATGTATTTCTCACCGGAGCAAGCGCTCTGGTCTGCAACTAAAGGCGGCGCACAGGCACTTCGCCGCACTGATGTTGGCCATTTAGGCAAAGGCGCAAGCGCTGATTTTTCAATCTTAGGTACGCACACATATATGCATCTGGCGTATCGCCCAGGTGTCCAATTAATAGATGAGGTATGGCGCCATGGTGTCCGAGTCAAATAAAACCGTAAACCTAGGAATCAGCGGAGTTAGCTTTGATGATGTCATCAACGTTGCACGCCACGGTGCCAAAGTTGTCATCACACCTGAGGCCATTGCTGCAATTGCAAAGACCCGTACCTACATCGATGGGTATGCAGCTGGAGGAATACCTGTTTATGGAGTCTCAACAGGATTCGGCGCTCTTGCTAATCGCCACATTGACGTAAAAGACCGCACTCAACTTCAGAAATCTTTGATTCGTTCTCACGCAGCAGGTGTTGGTCCGGCAGTTGAACGCGAAGTTGTACGTGCACTTTTGTTCTTGCGTCTCCGCACTATGACATCAGGTCGCACAGGTGTCCGTGTTGAAGTTGCACAAATCTATGCAGATTTCCTCAACGCTGGCATTACTCCAGTTGTTCCAGAATTTGGATCACTTGGTTGCAGTGGCGATCTTGCACCACTTTCCCATTGCGCACTGGCGATGATGGGCGAGGGCGTTGTACACGATGCAACTGGTAAGAAAATGCCTTCGTTAGATGCCATGAAAGCAGCAAGAATCAACCCAATTGAATTGCAAGCCAAGGAAGGCCTTGCCCTCATCAACGGCACTGACGGAATGCTCGGCATGTTAATCATGGCTTGCGCTGATTTATATGAACTCTGCACCGTTGCCGACATTACTGCTGCAATGAGTATTGAAGGCTTGCTTGGTACAGATCGCGTATTTGCGCCAGACCTACATGCACCACTGCGTCCGCAGGTTGGTCAAGCAATCAGTGCTGCAAATATCTATGCAATGTTGCGCGGATCAGGAATTGTCGCCTCCCACTTAGAAAATGATTCACGCGTGCAAGATGCCTACTCACTTCGATGCGCGCCACAAGTTGCTGGTGCTGTCCGAGATACCGTTGATTACGCATCCACTATTGCTTTGCGCGAACTTCAAAGCTCCATCGATAACCCGGTTGTTTTGCCTGATGGTCGCGTGGAATCCAACGGAAACTTCCATGGCGCACCTGTTGCCTATGTCCTGGATTTCCTTGCAATTGCCGCGGCAGATCTCGGTTCAATTTCCGAGCGTCGTACCGATCGCATGTTGGATCAACACAGATCTTCTGGCTTGCCACCATTTCTTGCCCATGATCCAGGAGTGGATTCTGGCTTAATGATTGCTCAATACACGCAGGCAGGATTAGTGAGCGAAAATAAGCGCTTGGCTTCACCTGCCAGTGTTGATTCCATTCCTAGTTCTGCCATGCAAGAAGACCATGTATCCATGGGATGGAGCGCCGCCCGCAAATTACGTAAGGTTGTTGAGAACCTTTCCCGCATTCTTGCCATCGAACTTGTCACATCGGCTCGCGCGATTGAATTCCGCAAGGAATTTACGCCAGCGGCGGCAACGGCAAGTGTTGTCAAAGAACTTCGCACAGTTGTAGCTGGTGTCGGTCCAGATCGTTTTCTTTCGCCAGAACTTGAAGCAGCAGTGACATTGGTTCAATCAGGCAAAGTTGTTGCAGCTGCTAAATCGGTAGTGAAAGAGCTTCGTTAATTCTTTCTCGAAGCAACACCGCATGCACCTTCAAGTACCAACAACGCAGCTAATCTGACTGTTCGCTGATCTGGCGTATCTAATGTTGCATCGATTTCGGTAATGTCTATTGCGCGTACTCGTGCATCAGCACCAGCCAAGAATGCAGCTTGACGCAATTCATCAGCGCTGATTCCACCAGGTACTGATGCTGGGCATGCTGGCACTACGGCGCGATCACATACATCAACATCTAGGTCGACATATATTTCACGTCCGCCTGCACCTGCAATATCTAGAGCCTCTGCCATGACATCGGCCATTGGTCGTTTACGAAGAACATCACGTGTGACTACGTGGATTCCTGCATCCTTTGCGCGTTGTGAGTACTCACGGCTATTGGCGAAATCCGAAATTCCTATTTGCACAATGTTCTTTCCAGATAATCCCGCCTGAATCAATCGCCAGACTGGGGATCCATTGGAAACCCCATCCCTTAAATCGTGGTGTGCATCCAAAGTTATCAATCCGATTTTGGATAAGTCAGGCCACATTCCCGAAGCCACTGAATATGTAATGGAATTATCTCCACCTAAAGCAATTAGCAATTTGTGATTTGCTCTTACATTTGCGACAGCCGTTGCAACTTTCTTCTCTCCTGATTCATGATCGGGAGAATCAACATCACCTAAGTCGCACAGTGAGATGTCACGAAGATCAACGTCATGTGCACTTGAGTATGTTGAATACCGAGCTAGTGCATCACGAATAGCACCTGGTGTTTGGTGTGCAGATGTTGCCGATAAAGAAACTTCGTGTGCAGGTATTCCAATGAGCGCCACATCTGCGCCTTCACTCGGAGCAGAAAAAATAGTATGTGCCCGAGTCCATTTAGGATCATGTGACAAATGCGCGCTAGCCATGTCGGTCATCGTACGCGAAGGCTATGCAAGTGCGGCAATTGCATCATGATTTACGCCTATTTATAGGGTTTCATTGTTGCTACGACCAAAGGTATCCTTTACTCAAGAAGAGTCGCCCGGATCACCGCGTTACAACTAGTTTTCTAGTGGTACCGAGGAAAGTCCGGACTCCACAGAGCAAGGTGGTGGGTAACGCCCACCCGGAGCAATCCGCGGGATCAGTGCCACAGAAAATAGACCGCTCATGCAAATGAGTAAGGGTGAAACGGTGGTGTAAGAGACCACCAGCATTTACGGCAACGTATATGGCTAGGTAAACCCCACTTGGAGCAAGACCAGACAGATAGCGTTTGAGAACTGCTCGTTCGAGCTA
>WLMD01000018.1 GCA_009700405.1 Actinomycetota bacterium
GTGCGCTTAGTTCCTTCAAAGCGAGACTCGCTGCGACCTGTGCTCATTGCTTGGTTTTGCAATGGGCATTCACCACCCTTGTCGCACACTGGGCAATCAAGGGGGTGGTTAATGAGCAAGAGTTCCATCACGCCTCTTTGTGCTTTTTCAGCAACGGCTGATGTTAACTGGGTTTTAATAATCATCCCTGGTTCAACAGGAATAGTGCATGAAGCCTGTGGCTTTGGAAATGCACGACCGTTAATTTCAATGTCGACGAGGCATTGGCGACATGCACCAACTGGGTCGAGCAAAGGGTGATCGCAGAAACGTGGAATTTGAATTCCTAGTTTTTCTGCGGCCCGAATTACAAGCGTTCCCTTAGGAACCGTGATTTCAAATCCATCAACAACAACGGTAATCATGTCTACAACTTCAGTACTCATTTATGCACCTGCCTTTGCTGATGCAAATAGTGTTGAAGCATGAGAATCAAAAGGGCATCCCTTATGAGTGACGTGAGCGATGTACTCGTCTCGGAAATACTTGATAGAAGATGTAATAGGACTCGTTGCTCCATCACCGAGAGCGCAGAATGAACGTCCCATGATGTTGTCGCACAAATCAAGCAACTTATCTAGATCGGCCGCTGTTCCTGTGCCACCTTCAAGGTCACGCAAGATTTGAACCAACCACCAAGTGCCTTCACGACATGGTGTGCACTTTCCGCAGGACTCATGCTTGTAGAACTCAGTCCAACGTAGAACTGCGCGCACGACGCAGGTTGTTTCATCAAAAATCTGGAGAGCTTTTGTTCCGAGCATCGACCCTGCAGCAGAAACACCTTCGTAATCCAGCGGAGTATCGAGGTGGTCTACGGTAAATAGCGGCGTAGAAGATCCACCGGGAGTCCAAAACTTGAGGCTATGTCCTTCACGAACGCCACCAGCAAGTTCAAGAATCTCGCGCAAAGTAATTCCAAGAGGGGCCTCAAATTGGCCAGGGTTTGTGACATGGCCTGAGAGGGAATAAAGAGTCATTCCCTTGCTCTTTTCGGTACCCATTGCTGAGAACCATTCGGCACCATTAGCAATAATTGCTGGTACGGAAGCAATTGATTCAACATTATTTACAACGGTTGGTCGGGCATAAAGTCCGGCAATTGCTGGAAATGGTGGACGAAGTCTTGGCTGTCCACGGAATCCTTCGAGCGAATCTAGGAGTGCAGTTTCTTCTCCACAAATATATGCGCCTGCGCCAACGTGTAAAACTATTTCTAGATCGTACCCACTCTTAAAAATATTCTTGCCTACATGTCCAGCAGCATAGGCATCTTCTATTGCCTGTTGAAGGCGTCGAACAACGTGTGCAACTTCTCCACGAACATAAACAAATGCATACTTTGCGCGAATCGCGTATGAGGCAATAATCATTCCTTCGATGAGTACATGTGGGTTTGCCATCAACAACGGCATGTCCTTGCACGTACCTGGTTCGGATTCGTCAGCGTTAACAACTAGATAGTGATCTTTGTTATCGCCTTGTGGAATAAAGCCCCACTTCATTCCCGTAGGAAAACCTGCACCGCCACGACCACGGAGGCCGGAATCTTTAACTAGTTGAATAACTGCATCGGGTTCCATCTTGAGTGCCTTGGCCGCTGCTTTATATCCGCCATGGCGCTTGTACGCGGCAATAGTGAATGAATCTTTCTCATCCCAATGCGCAGATAGAACTGGAGTCAACTCTGTCATTTCTTTGACCCCTTCTTGGAAAGTTTTAAACCAAGCAGTGATGGTTCGCCAGCTTGAACACCTTCATTTGCGTGACCGTCATTGAGCCCAGCAAGTAAGGCAGAATTTTGTTTCCACGTTGGGAGTGCATCTGGCCCACGTGTTGGTGCAATTGGCTTTCCTTTTCGCATTGAATCCACGAGATCTTTAGCCGACTGCACTGTCTGGTTGTCGTAGAACTCCCAGTTAGCCATCACTACAGGTGCATAATCACAAGCTGCATTGCATTCAATATGTTCGATTGAAATCTTCCCGTCAGCTGTCACTCCATCATTTTCAAGCCCTAGATGATCTTTAAGCCCTGCGAGAATTTCATCTCCGCCCATGACCGCACACAAAGTATTGGTACAAACACCAACGTGGTATTCGCCCATTGGTTTACGCTTATATTGGGTGTAGAAAGTTGCAACCGCGGAAACTTCTGCAGTCGCAATGTTTAATTTAAGAGCAATCTCTTCGATGCCATCGTTGGTTACATAACCAGCAAGTGACTGTACATAGTGAAGCAAAGGCATGATGGCTGATCGCGGGCGTGGGTAACGCGCAATCATTGTGTCCATTACGGAAAGTTCTTGCTTGGAATATGCCATTAGCGGTCAACACCACCCATCACAGGATCAATGGAAGCAACGGCTCCGATGATGTCGGCAATTAAGCTGCCTTCACACATTGCCGCTGTTGCTTGCAGGTTGTTAAAGGATGGTTCACGAAAGTGAACGCGGTAAGGCTTTGTTCCGCCATCAGAAACTAAGTGAACGCCCATTTCACCACGAGGGGACTCAACGGCTGAGTAAACCTGACCCGCAGGAACTCGGAAACCTTCAGTAACAAGTTTGAAGTGATGAATCAAAGATTCCATCGACGTTCCCATAATTTCGCGAATGTGGTCGAGTGAATTTCCCAGACCATCTCCACCAAGTGCCAATTGGGCTGGCCATGCAATTTTCTTATCGGCAACCATCACTGGCGCGCCTTCAAGTTTTTCCAACTTGTCGATGCACTGTTCAATGATCCGAAGTGACTGCTCGAGTTCGTTCATGCGGATTAAGAAACGTCCATAAACATCGCACGTGTCAGCAGTAACAACATCAAAGTTGTAATTCTCATAGCCACTGTATGGTTGCAGTTTGCGTAAATCCCAAGGCATTCCAGTTGAACGCAAAACCGGACCTGTGATTCCTAGCGTTGTGCAACCAGCGAGATCGAGGTATCCAATGCCTTCGGTGCGCTTCATCCAGATTGTGTTACCAATGAGCAATTTGTCATTGTCTTTGAAATCGCGGCGTAATTCCTTAACGGTTTCACGAAGCTTAGGAAGTGCTCCAGCAGGAAGGTCTTGAGCGACTCCACCTGGGCGCACATAAGCCAAATTCATACGTAATCCTGCGATAAGTTCGAAAACATCCAAAACTTTTTCGCGTTCGCGGAAGCAGAAGATCATTGGCGAAAGAGCGCCGAGTTCGAGCGCTCCGGTACCTAGCGCAACCATGTGAGAGGAAATTCGATTGAACTCCATCATCATGACTCGAATAACGCTTGCGCGCTCTGGTACATCGTTAGTAATGCCAAGAAGTTTCTCTACACCTAAGCAATAAGCAGTTTCATTAAAGAGTGGGGCCAGGTAATCCATGCGAGTTACAAAAGTTACGCCTTGTGTCCAACTGCGGTACTCAGCATTCTTTTCAATACCCGTGTGAAGGTAACCAACACCGCAACGCAATTCGGTAACTGTTTCGCCTTCAAGTTCGAGAACTAGACGAAGCACACCGTGAGTCGATGGATGCTGAGGTCCCATATTGACCACGACGCGTTCTTCTTTAGTTGCGCCGATTTCAGTAACAAGAGAATCCCAATCGCCTCCTGTAACAGAGAAGACGGTGCCTTCCGTTGTTTCACGTGAAGATGCGTATGGATCGCTAAATGTAGTCATCGGTAAGACCTGCGCTCGTTTGGTGGTGGCACAGTCGCGCCCTTGTATTCAACAGGGATTCCACCAAGTGGGTAATCCTTGCGTTGAGGATGTCCTCGCCAATCATCAGGCATCAAGATGCGAGTGAGGCCCGGATGTCCATCAAAAATAATTCCGAACATGTCGAAAGTTTCGCGTTCGTTCCAGTTGTTACCTGCCCATACTTCAACAAGTGAAGGCAGGTGCGGATCTGAATCCGGGATTGAAACTTCAATACGAACTCGACGATTATGTGTCATCGACAGCAATGGATAGACCGCATGAAGTTCGCGATTAACATCAGCTGGGTAATGAACTCCACTTACTCCGAGGCACATTTCAAATAGAAGTTTGTCGCGCAAAATCTTCGCCACTTCAACTAACTTTTCGCGTTTGACGTGAAGAGTTAACTCGCCGCGATCTACAACTACACGTTCGATAGCGTCAGCGAAATCTGGATACGCACGCTCTAAATCATCAGCCACATCATCAAAATAGCCGCCATATGGACGCTCGCTCGATCCAGTTGAGGCGGCAGAACGGACAAGCCCACCGTAACCGGAAGTATCTCCAGAGCCCTTGGCTCCGAACATTCCGTGATCGCTCATGCGAGCAATCCCTTGAGTTGATGCGTTGGCTTCGCGGCCATTGCTGCAGCTTCAACTTCACGAATGATTCGTTCGCGGTTTGGACCAAGCTTCTCGTTATTAATGTTTTCGTGAAGTTTCAAAATTGCATCCATCAACATTTCAGGACGCGGAGGGCATCCAGGCAAGTAAATATCAACGGGAACTACGTGATCAACACCCTGAACGATTGCATAATTATTAAACATTCCACCAGATGATGCACAAGCTCCCATTGCGATGACCCACTTTGGTGCTGCCATTTGATCATAAATTTGACGAAGCACTGGTGCCATTTTATTTGAAACACGTCCAGCAACAATCATTAGATCTGCTTGACGTGGGGATGCGCGGAAAACTTCCATTCCAAAACGTGCGAGGTCATAACGACCTGCACCTGCAGCCATCATCTCAATTGCGCAACATGCAAGGCCGAATGTTGCTGGCCACAAAGAATTCTTGCGCATATAACCAGCAAGTTTTTCAACACTTGTTAAAACTAATCCGCTAGGTAATTTTTCTTCTAGACCCACAATTAATCCCATTCCAATCCGCCGCGGCGCCATACATATGCATAAGCAACAAACACTGTGGAAATGAAAATCCCCATCTCGACAAGTCCAAAAACGCCAAGCTTGTCAAAAGTAACTGCCCATGGGTAAAGAAAAACAATTTCTATATCAAAAATAATAAAGAGCATTGCAGTTAAAAAGTATTTAATCGGGAAACGTCCACCCTCTAATGCTTGTGGGCTTGGTTCAATTCCACATTCGTATGCTTGAGCCTTCGCGCGGTTGAAACGCTTTGGTCCAGTGATGGCTGCGATGACAAGTGAGATAGCAGCAAATCCGAAACCAATGGCTCCGATAACGAGAATCGGTACATAAGGGTTAGGTGTGGAAGTCATGGTGAGCCAAATCCTAGGGTTTCCAGCCTCTTCTCAAATACCGCTAGGCCTTAATAGCCCTGTGAACTGCGACAACTCCGCCAGTCAGATTCTTCCAACTCACCTGGGTCCATCCTGCATCGGTAATGCGTTTTGCGAGCGCCCCTTGATCTGGCCATGCTCTGATTGATTCAGCTAGATACACGTAAGCATCCGGGTTGCTAGAGGTCCGGCGGGCAATTACTGGAAGTAACCGCATGAGGTAATTGGTATAAATGGTACGAAAGGGGCGAAAAGTCGGAGATGAGAACTCAGCGACCACAAGAGCGCCACCTGATTTGGTCACTCTGAGGGCCTCTCGCAACGCTTTATCTATATCCGTAGTGTT
The DNA here is from genome assembly GCA_009700405.1 of Actinomycetota bacterium. GTDB lineage: Bacteria > Actinomycetota > Actinomycetes > Nanopelagicales > Nanopelagicaceae > QYPT01. Next base: position 5,621 of record WLMD01000018.1, read on the forward strand.
TCGAAGCCCAAATGAGATGGTGACAACGTCAAAGGTCGCCTCTTCAAAGGGCAAATTGAGCGCATCGGCCTTAGTAAATGGCAGATTCGGGTGTCGGAGGCGACCCGCCGCCAACATCCCTTCCGAGAAATCGGCGGGAATGACATCGGCTCCAGCTGCAGCTAGAGGTGCGCTGGAGGAGCCCGTTCCCGCGGCCAAATCAAGAATCTTCATTCCAGAGGCAGGGGCGATGATCGAGGTGGTGACTTTTCGCCACGCCTTCGTGCGACCTAGGCTCAAAAGGTCATTGAGTAGGTCATACCTCTTGGCCACGCCATCAAACATCGCGGCGACTTCATCTGGATCCTTATTGAGGTTGGCTCTGGACATGCCGTTATTCTCGCGCAGAGTAGGCTCACCTACAACTTAAAGGGAGAGCCCATGGCAACCGTGTCACCGATGTCCATTTCAGCAATTTCGCTTCGAAGCGCTGTTCTTGGTCGCACTAGCGTCGCCACAAATGCACTTTTGGTCGCTGGCGGAGTTGTTGTTCTGGCGCTACTGGCCCAGGTTGCTCTTCCAATTCCAGGTTCGCCTGTTCCTGTTACAGGACAAACACTTGGTGTCTTGCTTATCGGTACGAGCTACGGCGCCACTTTGGGCGTAACAACTTTTATTACATACCTACTCGTTGGCTTGGCTGGAGTACCGGTTTTCGCAGGTGCGACCTTTGGCTTGGCTCGGCTCACTGGCGCCACTGGCGGATATCTCGTTGGAATGTTGATCGCCTCATTCATTGTCGGTGCACTCGCAGGTCGCAAATGGGATCAACGCATAAGCAAAGCGCTCGTAACGATGTTACTTGGCGATGTAATAATTTTCTCGCTTGGTCTTTTTTGGCTGCACGCCTCATTAGGAAAAAGTTGGACATGGACGATTGCTGCAGGATTTACACCTTTCGTTATTGGTGAAGTTTTGAAGATCGCAATCGCTGGCACCTCGTTGCCGCTGGTCTGGCGATTTGTTCAAAAATAAAACATCATGATGGCGCAATTAACACCTGTTACTACTACACGCCTTGGCGAGCATCTACCTTTACTTGATCTCTTACCTGATGCCAACCCGTTGTCATGGGTACGTCGCGGTGAAGGTTTAGTTGGCTGGGGTATTCATGCCACAACAACAGTGCGCGGTAAGAATCGTTTCCGCGATGCCAGAGACTGGTGGCACCAAGAGCTAGAAAAATTATCAATAACTGATTCGGTACACGGAACAAGCACTGGGCCAATACTTTTTACTTCATTTTCATTTTCGGAGAACGAAGATTCCGTACTCGTAATTCCCGAAGTAATTGTCGGCATGCAGGGTGGAAAATCTTGGATAACGTGGATCGGCGAAAACGCACCTCCTTTGCTTCTTGAACAAGCACCCACACTTGAAGATTTAAGTTACACATGGGGAGATGGAACACTGCCGCCATATAAGTGGGAAGAACAAGTTGAAAAAGCAATCGAATTAATTCGGACTGAAAAAGTCGAAAAAGTTGTATTGGCGAGGGATATCAATGCGGTAACCAATAGGCCTATTGACGTCCGCCCAATTCTGCGCAACCTGGCAAAGGAATATCCCTCCACCTGGAGTTTTGCAATAGCTGGCCTTGTTGGAGCGACACCAGAATTGTTGCTTAGGCTCAACCACGGAATGGTTACATCTCGAGTCCTGGCCGGAACAATCAGCAGGACGGGAGATGACGAGAAAGACTTGGCGTTATCGGCATCTTTGGCTCGCTCATCTAAAGATCTTGAAGAGCATCACTTTGCAGTTAAGTCTGTCGCAGATTCTCTGGCGCATTTTTGTTCATCAACAAATGTTCCCGATGCTCCATATGTCTTGCACTTAGCTAACCTCATGCACCTAGCAACCGACGTGACAGGTGCAATTTCAGAATCGCGTGCTCACGTTGACACCTTTGCTATCTTAGAAAAATTACATCCCTCGGCGGCTGTTTGTGGAACTCCAACTGATGTTGCTGCCGGCATCATTGCTGACCTTGAAGGAATGTCACGAGGCAGATATGCAGGGCCTGTTGGGTGGATTGATGCACGCGGTGACGGAGAACTCGGAATCGCTCTCAGGTGTGGTCAGGTTTCGGGGGAAACAATAAGACTCTTTGCCGGATGCGGAATCGTTGCTGGTTCAATTCCAGAACGTGAACTTAATGAGAGTCAAGTAAAGTTTTCTGCAATGAAGAGCGCCTTACAAAACGGTTAGAGCTTTTCAACTGCCTGATAGAAATCTCTAAGGATCTGCGCATTCATTTCACGTGATGGGACATTTGCCACGACGACCGATACACCCTTAACTGGCGCGGATATCTTTTCACGCAACTCATCAATGCTTTCAACTGTAAATGAGGCAACACCCATTGCCTGAGCAATCTTCGCTGGATCTTTGCCATGAGGAGTACCAAAAATAGTTTCGAACCCTTCAACTGAATTCTGTGGAAGCGTCGAAAATATTCCGCCGCCATCATTGTTTATCACGAGCAAGCGCAAATTAATCTTCTCAGTGCTAACGAGGGCGCCCATGTCGTGGAGGAATGAGAGGTCTCCAACTATTGCAAATGATGTCTCGTACTGAGAGGCAATTCCCAATGCCGTGGAAATATTCCCATCAATCCCCGCCAAACCTCGGTTTGCGAATGTATTTAGCCCAGTTCGAGAAGAGGCAAAGCCCTCAATGTCTCGGATGGGCCGAGACGAGGAAATAAATAGAGAAGCCGAATCAGGAATCAGAGCCGAAACTTGCCTGGCAATATTCTCCTCGCACCATTGCGGAAGTGTTGAGAATAATTGATTAGTAGCGTCCGAGTAATTTCTCCACTGTTTATCCCATTCGCTATCTGCTTCCGCGCTCTTAATTAAATGTGGAACAGCAGCGAATAACTGATCGGCCGAACGTTTCACATCAACTGAAGAAATTCGAGAGTCGATAACTATTTCTCGACCAGAGGATTTAATAAGTGCATTGACCGATCGAGATAATGTAGTTCGCCCAATGACAATTACTGTTTCTGGCTTGAGTTGAGTCCGAATAACTTGAGAGGTTAAGAAAAGACTGGCATGAGCAATTGATTCAGGAAATGAAAGTGGATCTTCTGCAATTACCGGCCAACCAATTTCCCGAGCAAACGCTGAAATATCTGCGCAATTAAAGGTCCCGCGATCATGACCTACGACTATCAATCCGCGAGATTCTGTAATCTCTAGTTCTTCTTGCCCGCGCGGTTTGCCTGCTTTGTATGACCCCGGAGTTACACCTTTTAACCAATCACTCTCATCATCAGGAAGTAGAGGCTCATCAAACTGCACATTGAGGTGTACTGGCCCATGGGTCAATGTGGAGAAAACATCCGTGAAATCGAAATCAATCTCGGAAACATCACACGCTAAAGAAACTGCTTGACCGAATATTCCTGCTTGCATCGTCGTCTGATTAGCACCAGTTTGTCGCAAGCGAGCGGGGCGATCAGCGGTCATAACCAATAAAGGCACCTGTGAATGGTGAGCTTCCAAGACTGCAGGCAAATAATTGGCGACAGCGGTGCCGCTTGTACATAGGAGGGCTACCGGTTTGCCTGATGCCTTCGCGATTCCGAGCGCAAAAAAACCGGCGCTTCTTTCGTCAATCCGCACATGTAGATTAATTAATCCGTGAGTTTGCGCAACATATAGCGCAATAGATAGCGGTGCATTTCGCGATCCTGGTGACATGACAACATCAGTAATACCGCTAGAGATTATTTGCTGAGTAATGTTGCGAGCAAGCGCTGTTGATGTATTCACCAGACCCACCCTTCTTTGGCAATCCAATCTTGGGCGCCAGCTACCCAAGTCTTTCGAATTCTTTCTTTCCAGTAATCTAACCGTTCTAACGATGTTGCGTACTCATCTAAGGCCTTTGCCTCCGGTGACGGACTGCCTACAGCAATAGCACCATCAATAATCCCCAAAGATGCAACATCAGCGCCGAGCAATTGGCCCGTTCCTAGACCGCAGGCAAAAGGTAGTTCAGGAAGTACGGCAGCAAGTTTTAATCCGTACGAGATTCCGATTGCAGATTCAAGAGCGCTGGATACAACTACGGGGAGTCCATGTTTCTTAGCAATGCGAAGCGATTGCGATATCCCACCGAGTGGCGCAACTTTAAGCATGAGAATATCTACAACCTCGTTTAAATTTATATCTAAAGGCTTTGGAGATTTTCGTAGGACTTCATCTCCTGCGATAAGCACATCTGCCTTGAGAAGTTTCTTAAGTTTTCGTAAATCTTCAATTGTCGAACATGGCTGCTCGACATATTCAATAATGCCCCCTTGGCGTATTTCAGAAATGGCCCGAATGGCTTCCTCTACAGACCATGCACCATTGACGTCAATGCGTATTTTCGCATTTGGAACGACCATTCGAACGTGCTCAATTCTTTGAAGATCCTCTTGTAAATTCTTTCCAGCCTTGATCTTTACCGTAGAACATCCTGGATACCACGAAAGAATTTCGCTGATTCTTTCGATTCCATTAACTGCTGGCAACGTTGCATTCACTGGAATGGAATCCCGTATGGGCGCTGGCGCAGATTGCGTAGCGGATTCAACTGCACTTACCAGCCAAGGAATACATTCATTCTCATCGTATTCAAGAAACGGAGAAAATTCGGCCCAGCCTGCTGGTCCTTCAAAGAGTGCAACTTCGCGAAAAGTTACCCCTCGAAAATCAGTCTTGGTAGGAAGTGAAAGTACGTGAAGAGATTCAAGAATTGAATCCAGCATTTATGGGCGCCTAGGAAATTTCCCAAAATCTGGCGGACGTTTTTCTTTATATGCGTCCCTGCCTTCTTGTCCTTCTTCTGTCATGTAAAACAAGAGCGTTGCATCTCCTGCTAGTTGCTGCACTCCCGCAAGTCCATCATCGGCTGCATTTAGACTTGCCTTCAATAAACGAATCGCCATTGGCGAATTGCGCAGCATCTCTCTGCACCATGAAACTGTTTCAGCTTCTAATTCTGCAATCGGTACGACTGTGTTTACCAAACCCATAGCTAGCGCTTCTTGCGCATCATATTCACGAGTCAAGAACCAAATCTCGCGAGCCTTCTTCTGGCCAACATGTGCGGCTAATAATCCAGCGCCATATCCGCCATCAAAAGAACCAACCATTGGACCTGTCTGACCAAATTTCGCATTATCGGCAGCAATCGTTAAATCACAAACAACATGCAAGACGTGACCTCCGCCAATTGCCCAACCTGCAACCATTGCGACAACGGGTTTAGGTGTTCGGCGAATCTGTACTTGTAAATCTAAAACGTTGAGTCGGCCAATTCCTTTTTTCGCCAAGGAATCTTCGCCGAGGTAACCATCATCTCCACGCACGCTGATATCGCCACCTGAACAAAATGCCTCATTGCCTGCACCTGTAAGAATGATGACGCCAACTTCTTCGTTATCTCGAGCCAGCGAAAACGCGCTCTGTAATTCGATAATCGTTTGTGGGCGAAAAGCATTTCTCACCTGGGGACGATTAATGGTGATCTTCGCTATTCCATCGGCGCATTGATAGAGCACGTCAGTGAAACTCTCTCCCCCTGGACCGGTTTCCCAGGTTGGAATCGACCGACTTCCGAAATCGCGCTTAATTGGCTTACTCATATTTCCTCCCACATGCTCACGGGCGCTAGCCTACGGTTTCAATGGAAAACTCGTCACTCCGAGAGCTGCTGGTTCAACCCAGAGAGTGCTCCGTAACATCACTTATGGCGCAACTAACAAGCGCCCTCACTGGGCAAGGCCCTGCCATCGGGCTTGGGGCGGTAACAAGCACCCAGGTGCCGGCTCGCGTGAGTGTCGTTGTTGCCACAAGTGGGTCCAGTGGAACCCCCAAAGAAGTCGGACTTTCATCGAGCGCCCTCATTAATTCCGCTAGATCATCAAACACATTTGTCGGAGCGAAATACGGTGACATCTGGTCATTGCTATTGCCGCTAACTCACATTGCCGGCATCAACGTATTGATTCGAAGCCTCGAACTAGGAACCACGCCTTTGGATCTTCGCGATGTCACTGTGTACCCAAAAGCAAACTTCACAGCAATTGTTCCAACGCAACTTTTTCGGGCACTTAACGGTGACCATGAACTCTTGCACCATCTAAGAAATTGCAAAGCGGTACTCGTTGGCGGAGCTGCTCTTTCTGAAACGGTCCGAACACAAGCTCTTGAGCAGAAAATAAATATTGTCGAAACTTATGGGATGAGTGAAACCTGCGGTGGTTGTGTATATAACGGAACACCACTTGATGGCGTCACCGTTGAAATTGGTCAAGGCGGAGAAATAAGAATTAGTGGTGCTGTCCTAGCAACTGGATATGTTAATAATCAGGCGGCTTGGGATAAAGCATTTGTAGATGGTTGGTTTACAACGAGTGATCTCGGTGAAATTTCTAATGGCACGTTGAAAGTAAATGGGCGCTCTGATGATGTGATTATTAGCGGCGGTGAAAATATCTCACTCTCAGCCGTTGAGAAGATCCTCTCAGCTAAATTCCCGGACTGTGAATCAGCTGGCTTCGCAATGGATGATTCCGAATGGGGATCGGCGCTTTATGTTGCATTAGCTGGCGCAGAAACCCCTTCAGAATCAGACATAGCGACTGCAATTGTTGAAGTGCTAGGTGATATTGCAAAGCCAAAGGGATATCTTTTTCTCGACGCGCTGCCCGTGATAAGTATTGGTAAAGTTAATCGCAAGGCACTGCAAAATATTGTTGTTAGCGAAAGGCTGGAGAGATGAGTTCGTTAACGACATGGATTACAGGTGCACGCCCACGAACACTTCCCGCCGCAATTGCGCCAGTATTAGTTGCAACAGCTCTAGCTCAAAGCAACGCAAATATCCTTCGCGCATTACTTGCACTTCTTGTCAGTTTGGCACTTCAGGTAGCAGTCAATTATTCAAATGATTATTCCGATGGAGTGCGCGGTACCGATGCGGATCGAATAGGGCCAACGCGTTTGGTAGCGAGCGGTCTTGCAAGTGCGAGCGCAGTTAAGAAAGCCGCCATCTACTCATTTCTGGTTGCCGCGATTGCAGGTTTGTCTCTGGCATGGCTTACATCTTGGTGGCTCCTATTAATTGGCGCTGCGGCGGTCTTTGCAGCGTGGACATATACCGGTGGTAAAAAGCCCTACGGATATAGCGGTCTCGGCGAGATTTCTGTATTTGTTTTTTTCGGTCTAGTAGCAACCGTTGGTTCTTATTACGTTCAAACAGAAACAATTACATTACATAGTTTTATTGTGGCTATACCTATGGGGTCGCTCTCGTGCGCGATCTTGGCCGCCAATAACATTCGCGATCGAGCCAAGGATGAAATGGTCGGTAAGCGCACACTTGCAGTAAGGCTGGGAGATCGACGAAGCCGCATATTATTTTTTACCCTCTTGCTCAGCGCGCATGTTGCACCACTTCTCACACTCTCCCCTTGGTCATTACTGACCCTGCTGGCGCTGCCCGCCACGATTGGGCTGGGTCGATTAGTCCTCAGTGGAATATCAGGTAAGGCGCTCATTCCGGTACTTGCGAAAACTGGGCAGCTGCAGTTGGCCTTTTCTGCCCTGTTAGCAACCTCGCTCTGGCTTTCCTAGTTGTGGTTACACTTTCGCCATGCGCTATCTACTCATACTCCTGCCAATAATCTTTACGGTTTATACAATTGTTGATTGCGCGAAAACCGATGCATCGGAAATTCGTAACCTTCCTAAGTGGGCTTGGCTAGTTCTCATCATTGTTATCGGAACTATTGGCACCATTGCTTATTGGGTTGCAGGTCGCCCACGTAGGCCAGGAATTAATCCTCCGCCTACTCGACGTATTTTGCCTCCAGATGATGACCCAGATTTTCTTCGTAACATCTAGGACTATTGCTTAGAGTCCAGAGTAGGTGTGCTTTCCTGTTCCCCAAACATTTATATATACATAGTTGAACAGGAAAGTAGAACCAGCAAGTAAACATAACCAGGCTGCTTTGCGACCTCTCCAGCCAACAGTTACTCGTGCATGTAAATATGCTGCATATGCAACCCAGGTTATAAATGCCCACGTTTCTTTTGGATCCCAACCCCAATAACGGCCCCATGCATGCTCTGCCCAAATCGCTCCAGCGATTACCGCAAAGGTCCACAGTGGGAATACGAAAGCTACAAGGCGATATGAAAGTTGATCAAGAACTTCTAAAGTCGGTAATCGTTTAGCCCACATTGTTCGTTCGCCACGTGATTCCATGGCATCTAAATATAAATAAGCCGCAGCAATTACATTTGCCAAGAGGAAAACTCCTCCAGAAACAATTGCAGCAGATACGTGAATAACCAACCAGGTAGATTTCAGCGCCGGGACAAGTGGGGCGCTAGGTCTGTAAAGAACTGTGATTGCAGTGCCAAGTGTCAATAAGACTGCAATAGAAACAATCAAACCTAACCAACGTAGGTCGTATTTACGGAGCGCGGCTAAATACGCTCCACAAAATGCGAGGGCCCCAGTTATTGAAAACTCGTACATATTGCCCCATGGCACACGCCCTGCAGAAATTCCTCGGGCAACAACCCCTGCAAATAGAAGTAAGAAGCCTAAAACCATGAAGGATGTTGCGATTCGGGCAACTTTTTCAGTGCGGGTGAAATCGAAAGTTTTTGTAAGTAGATTTCCTGAGATCTCATCAGTTTGCGGGGCACGGACAGCCCAGGCTGTTTCATAGGCATGGGCAAAGAATGCCAAGGTGTAAACGGCCATTGCGGAATAGATCAGGTAGTTGGACACATATGCCCACGATGAATGCGTCACTGCCCTGCCTTCTTTAGATGTTCGACCAAAAGTGTTAATTCATTCTCTAAACCTGGTGCAGCGTTCTTTGCCAGTCCCGCCACTTCGACGCGATTATCTTCATCCACGCGAATCCATAGTCGTCGGCGCCTTGTAAACAAGGATGCCAGCAAACCAAGGATGGCAAGAATAGCGCCGAAGAGTGCAAAAATCTTTCCAGGGTCTCGGACAATCTGAAGGTTAACCCAGGGCACAAAGCCATCAAAAGTAATCGAGCCTTCCGCGAACGAATACGTTTGGCCGATCTTTAGTGACTCCAAGCCGATCTTCTGCATCTTCGATGTATCGATGCGATAGACCGATTGAGGGATTCCGCGATCTAAACCAAGGTCTCCCTTCCAGGCAGATAATAATAATTTCGGATCTAGCGCCTCTGGAAATGCTGATATCCCTCCGCGTACTTTGTCACGCGCAGCTGTTGGCAAGAACGAGGCAACAAACCCAAGTTGAGGTAGAGAATCTGGAACTTTTATCGCACCGGCCGAAGTTAAGTTTCCATCTTGTGGCAAGAACGGGATAGGCCCTTGAAGAACTATCGCACCTGATTTATCCCTGACAGTAACAATTGGTGAATACCCATTTGCTTGGAGATAAACATTGGTACTTCCAAAACTCAAAGGGGCATTCACTTTAATAATGTGTTTAATTGGAGTCGCACCCGGTGTGTCGGTGGCGGTAACCCAAAGCGTGTAATCCTTAGGAGCATTGGTGAGCGGGTCATACTCTGCCTTGAATTCGTTCATCGTTAAAGTGAATGGCGGCAAACTTGTATCTTTGAAAAGCTTGCCGTAAGTAAGACTGTCATACGTAGTTGGTGTATTTGTGAAACGTTCGCCCACATTAACGATTGCTTCACCTTTCATCCCAAAGAGAGCGCCCATGCTGACGCCAACTAGAATCAAAATTAAAGCCAAGTGAAAAAAGAGGTTTCCAGTTTCTCTCAAATATCCTTTTTCCGTTGAAAGAGCTCCCTCAAATTCTCGAATTCTAAAACGTTTCCTCTTTAAATAAGCCTTTGCTACTTCGTATTCGTTTCCATTGCCTTGCCATGTGGAAAAGAATTCCATCTTCTCCAAATTCTTTGGCGTGATCGGTGGTAGGGCTCGAGATGCCTTAAAGTGCTCAAGCGTCCGAGGAAGCACGCAACCGATAAGTGAAATGAAAAGCAAAATATAGATTGCACTGAACCACGCTGATCCAAAGACGTCAAAGAGTGAAAGACGATCCATCCATTTCGCTAACGTCGGATCATTTTTGAAATAGTCGCTCACTTTCATTGGGTTCTGTGGGCGCTGGGGGATCAGAGAGCCTGGAATCGAGGCGACGCCAAGAATGAGTAAAAGTGAGAGCGCTGTACGCATGCTGGTGAGTTGTCTCCAAGCAAATCGCAGCAAGCTAACAACACCGAGCTCCTGTATTTCCTTCTCTTGGCTCATTTACACCACCGGGATAAAGTCAGAAATCAGCGACCTTAAAGAAATCATTACTTCGCTCCAGATACCGAATATTTGAAGGAGACCAATAAGGACAAGCAGACCACCACCAATATTGGTGATTACATTTCCCCGCTTAGAAATAAAGCGTCGAAGGCTTGCTGATTTATCAAGAAATAATCCCGAAAGAATGAATGGCATACCAAGGCCAATGCAATAGCCCAAAGACAACACCGCTCCGCGCATGGCACTTGCTTGTTCAAAAGCCAACGTCTCTACTGCGGCAAGTGCTGGGCCAATACATGGCGTCCAACCAACGCCAAAAAGAAATCCGAGAAGCGGTGCGCCCACTAATCCGCCAACGACAGACATTTTCGGTTTATACGTTGGCATCATTGGAAAATGGCCCATAAAGATTAAGCCGAGTGCAATTGTGAAAAGACCAAGAACCCGAGTGATTATTTCTTCATGCACCAAAATCCTGGAACCTAAGCCACCAAAAAGCGCTCCATAGGAAACGAAAAGAACCGTGAAGCCAGAGACGAAGAGAATGGATCCCAGCAATACCTTTCCACGATTTTTCGATAATCCTGCCGCGAAAGAAAGATATCCAGGCACGAGAGGCAAAACACATGGTGATAGGAAGGATATTAAGCCAGCAATAATCGAGATAGGGAAAGCTGCAATGAGTACTCCCCCAAGAATCTGATCAACAAAGAAGCCCTTCATTCGGCCCGTATCCGATCAATAAGGTCGGTGAGGGAGGCAACTGTCACTTCACCGGAAATACGTCCAGCTACCTTGCCGTTCTTATCAATAATTACAGTTGAAGGAATGGCATTAGCTATCAGTGAGTTATGGAAACCCAAAAGAATTGAATCATCTTTCAGTGTCGGATAAGGAAGTGAAAAGCGATTCACAAATGCTTGTGCAGTTGCAATATTGTCTCGTGTAAGTACACCGACGAAACTCACCTCTGGGTACTTTAAAGCGAGCGCTGCGAGAGTTGGTGCCTCTGCGCGGCAAGGGGCGCACCACGAAGCCCAAACATTGAGAACACCAATTGTTCCAGGTACCAGAGTGAAAGTTGTTCCGGTCAAAGTAATTCCAGATATTTTAGGAGCTGCTACTCGATTAGATACGTCGAGAAATGTGACAGTTCCATTTCCAGAAACAAAACTCTTATTTCCGGTTGTTGTCCCACTACCGCTGCAAGCGCTCAAGGTAAGCGCAAGTACTAGAGAAAGCGCAGCTAATGCTTTTCGATGAGTCATTACTTTTTCGGTGGCAGTAAATGTCGGGCTGGTTCGGAATAAGAAATACCTGAGATGACATTGTCGTCATCGAAATGAATACTCGTAACCGAAGCAAGCGAACATTCTCGCTTGCGAGGATCATGAAACATCGGACGCTTTTCGATGGCGCTTCTTAATATCCAAATAGGCAATTGATGTGAAACGCAGATTGCGTCCTTTCCATTAGCAGCTTCATGGGCGCTAAATACTGCAGCTAGCATCCGATTAATTTGCTCCACATATGGCTCGCCCCAAGACGGTTTCCATGGATTCCAAAGATGGCGCCAAGCACTTGGGTGCTTGAGAACGCCGTCACCAATTCCGAATGGTTTGCCTTCAAAAATATTCGCTGCTTCAATCAAGCGATCATCGGTAGTAATGGCAATTCCATGCGCTGCGGCAATAGGTGCTGCTGTTTCTTGAGCTCGTTGTAATGGAGATACATGGAGAGCTCCAAGGTCGATGGTCTTGGACCACTCACCGATTGTCTTCGCCATTTCTTCGCCACGCGTAGAAAGTCTCCACCCTGGTTGGCGCCCATAGAGAATCTTTTTTGGGTTTTCGACTTCGCCGTGACGGATGACATGAACGCTTGAAGGCATAGGGCAAGCATAAAGCGTCTGGGAGTACCCCTGTCTCGCTAAGGTTGAGCCATGGATGCCACCACCCCAAAGCGCGCAGCATTTTTTGATGTTGATAACACGCTCATACGCGGCTCTACCCTCTATTTTCTAGGCCGGGGTATGTACCAGCGTGGGTTCTTTTCCAAAACCGACATTTCGCGTTTCGTCTTAGCCAATCTTAGATTTCGACTAACGGGCAAAGAAAATCCTGAAGAGATCAAACGTTGGCAAGATGGTGCCTGTAACTTTATCGCCGGGCACAATGTTAAAGATATCGACGTAATGGCCCAAGACATCTACGACGAATATGTGTCCCCAGCATTGTGGCAAGGCACTATTGATATTGCACAAACGCATTTGAATAACTCAGAAGAAGTGTGGCTGGTAACAGCAGCTCCTGAAGATATGGCCCACCTCATTGCGATGCGTTTAGGTTTCACGGGCGCGCTAGGCAGTAAGGCAGAAACCAAAGATGGAGTTTATACCGGGGCAATGATCGGAAATCTCTTGCATGGCAAAGAGAAGGTAACTGCCATTACAACTTTAGCTGCAGAACGCGGCTTTGATTTGTCAGAGTGCTACGCATATTCAGATTCGCATAACGACCTACCTTTGCTCCTTTCGGTAGGTCACCCATGTGCAATTAATCCAGATGCGATATTGCGTATCCGAGCCCTTCGCGATGGTTGGTTAATCCACGATTTCCGACGTGCCCGAGTTCTCAATCGAATTCTCGGTCCCGTAGTCAGCCGCGTCGTCGCGTTAGGTGCCTTTCTCACTCCTAGATGGGGTCGCGGGCGGTAATCGCCATAGTCAATCTGGCACTAATGTAGGCAAGTTATGGAAACTCGTTCATTCGCAGATTACTTGCGGGCCCTTGATGATCAGGCCCTGCTGGCTCTCTTCGCCCTGCGCCCGGATTTGGTCTCCCCTGTACCGCCAGAATTTTCATCACTAGCTATTCGAGCCAGTTCTTCGCCTAGTTTGGCCCGTGCCATTGATTCGCTCAATGAGTGGCAATTTCAAGTGCTTGAAGCATGCGCTGCCTTAAAGGAACCGTTCACCGAGAAAGAAATAATCGCGCTGACGGATGCGTCGGCGAAATTCGTCATTCCTCACCTACTAGCTCTTGCACTTATTTATGGTGGGCCTAAGGGCTACTGGCTGCCAAATTCATTACGAGAAGTGTTAGGAAATGA
>WLMD01000019.1 GCA_009700405.1 Actinomycetota bacterium
TCACTCCTGCTCGAGAAAGTTTTTCTGTTGCAGCCGCTAGAACTTCAAGTGAGGCAACTAAGTCTCCGCCGGGCATCATGAGATCCCCTGCATCGCGAACTTTTAATTCTGTGAGCGCATCAACTCGCAAGGCCATATGTGGACGCTCTCCGTCATGCGGCAAATAATCGCCAGCGCGGATTGCTTGAGGACCGAACTTTGCACCCGAGCGATAGGACGTTCCACTATCAATGGGAGCGCCAAGAATGACAACATCTGAGTCGGCATAGGAAGCCGGATCATCTATGTCGCAACGAGGAATCCCTAAAAAGGTGAAATCAGGTCCATACATATTTCCATGGTTAGTCACGTCTTAAGGGTAGTCCATCGCCACGCGAGAGTTAGTGACCGCCTAGAAAGCTCGAATGGCGCGGACATAGCCCAACTGAGCTTTGTATCCGGCAGTCTTACTGCCTCCATCGAAGTACATAACCATGGCACCTTGATCATTCTGGATCATTACATCCGGTGGTCCAGAATTAGGATCCACTATCCAGTGCACGGAAGAAGCCCAGTAATAGCCTGTCACGGGGTTTGGAACTGCGCCATCCAAAAAGCCTAGCAATTGTGATTGTCCTGCCCACACATTGCACGGAGATGCATCTGTAACCCACGGTTGTCCGTTGACATATTTACACAGTTGATTAAGTTCTGCGATATTGGGTAGATACCAATCGTTCTTACTTCCGCCATCATAGTTACGTGCTGCACCTGCTGCGGTAGTGATGCCGTTTGGTTGCAAAACAATTGCAATTGAATTCATAAATCCGAGTCCAACGTGGGTGTTGATATTTAGCGAGTCGTCAATAATTCCAGGAACGTTTGAAAGTGACTGTGACCAGATTAACGTAGGGTCAGATAGACCTGCCCACGTACTTGGAGCAACTTCTAGATCATGGCAAAGCCCCCCACCAAGTCCTGCTGTCGCACTAAAAGTTGGGCCACAGTTGAAGCCAGCTGCACTGTGATAAAAAACGGTTCCATTGCCAGGGCCCGTATTCCCAACACTGCAAGTTCCGCCGGTGGCACAAGACGGCGCACTCACGACCACAGTTGTCGAGGCTTGACCACTATTGCCTGCTACATCTTCTCCTGTAACGGTGAAGGCATGAGAGCCGGCATCAAGTGCTCCAATTGCAAAAGGAGAAGAACATGAAACCGCAGAATTACTATCCAGTTTGCAGGTAAAAGTGATGGCAGTTCCAGGTGATGAAGTTTCAGTCCATGAGGCGCTATAGGAAGGTCCAGGACCAATTAGCAGATTAGTAATTACTGGAGCTAGGTGATCGATAGTAAAAGTAAATGAAGCCGTTGGACCTTGCACGCCAGAAACGATTTGGTAAACATGAAAAGCGTGAATGCCATCAGCTAAGGATCGCGTCTGGAAGACAGATGTACATGTAGTTGCCACATCTGAATCAACGTAACACCAGAGGCCACCCTGATTCGGTGAACCAAAATAAAATCTTGGCGTAGGATTACTAGTGACTGGTTGATTGAAAGCTGAAATAGATACGGTAGGTAATCCCGTTACGAAACTTATTTTGCCTGACTCTTCTGAACTGTAATAAGTGCCTGCAACTTGATTTGATTCTTTTGAATTGGATTTATTGACTGCGTTACCAATCGCCTGAACGGTGATCTTGTAAGTCTTACCCGGAATCAAATCAGCGACACTACCGCCGGATGTGAAAGGCGTAATCGTTCTCAAAGGGCGCTCTCCAGAACTCGCATAGAGACGAACTGCGTAAGAAGAGGCCGAGACTTGATGTAACACGGCATTGAAAGTAACCACTACTGAAATAGGAGTTGCGTTTAAGGAGATCCCCTTTGGTGAAGCCAGCTTGCTAGCGCGATAAGAGTTTGCGTCATCGGCAAGTGCAAGATTGACTAGGCTTGAATAGCCCAGAAGGAGGGCAATCATCGCGAGGAATGCAGCAACTTTTGAATAGCGCACTTTCATCTACTTCCTGTTAATTTCCTTCACGTAAAATGAAGTACTGACCCAATCTCAAATGTGTCGGAGCACCGAGCACGCTCGGCCCCTAATTCTGAGTGGTAGTACCCATAACTACAATAGTTTTCTGGGGATATCTCCAGATTTGATGGCATGGGAAAGCTCTAGAAGTAGATCTGTGAGCGTGGACTGCGGTCAGGGACTAAGAATCGAAACCCAGGCCTAAACGATCTAAGAACTTAAGCCAAAGGTTACGACGGCCTTCATTGTTATCGGCTCGATAGATAGACCATTGGGTGATGCGAATGAAGATAAAACGGAAAGGTTCTGGTGGGAATGGCATTGGGCGTTTGCGAACCATCTTAAGTCGCGTCGCTTCGCTATCTACCCCGTCTAGCAAATCTAACATTGTGGATGCACCAAAGCGCGTGGCTCCAACTCCAAGACCTGTGTAACCAAGCACGTAGGCAACTTTCCCTTTATGGGTCGTCCCCCACAGTGGCGAGAATCGCGTGCATGTATCAATCGCGCCACCCCACCCATGCGTGAATGAAATACCTTCTAACTGCGGAAAGGTCTTTAGGAAATTCTCGGCAAGGGTTGCGTAAATTTCAGGGCTGAATTCATATTCGTATCTGACTTTGCCGCGGAAGTTATAGATGGCTTCATAGCCACCCCAAAGAATGCATCCGTCATTGGTTAGTCGGTAGTAGTGGAATTGATTTCCCGCATCCGATAAACCTTCTCTGCCATTCCAGCCAATGCTTGCTCTTTGTTCTGGAGTGAGTGGTTCGGTCACTAATTGATAGTCGTAGACGGGAACCACATATTTACGAGCACTGCGGACTAAGGATTTAAATACGTTCGTTGCAAGAGCAACTTTCTTAGCTTTAATCGTGCCATATGCAGAATGAACGATGACATGATCTTTTTCATATTCAAGCCATTCAACTTTGGAGTTTTCAAAAATGCGCACACCCAAAGAAAGGCAAACCTTCTCTAGTCCCCAAACGAGGCGCGCGGGATCAACGAGGGCAGTTCCATCGTGATCAAAAAGCGCGCCAACATAAATTGGTGACTTGACTCTGGCTTGAACTTCTTCTTTAGAGAGAAGCTCAACGTTGTCACCATAACTATTGCGAAGGGCCGCTTCTTCTTTCATTCCTTCAAGTTGCCATGGAGCCACAGCTACTCGAAGTTCTCCCGTGCGTTCCCAATCACAATCGATACCGTATTTAACAATTGTTTCTTCAATCGCATCATGGTTTTCGCGACCAAGGCGTTCGATAATCTGCATTTCATCTTTGTAGCGCGCGTAACCATTGATAAATCCGTGGGTCAACGAGGAATTACAGAATCCACCATTTCGACCTGATGCACCTGCTCCAGTTTCGCGTTGTTCAATGATAATTACTTCGCGTTCAGGATTACGCTCCTTAGCAAGTAAGGCGGTCCATAAGCCGGTGTATCCAGCGCCCACGATGCATAAGTCAGTGGTGATGTCGCCGATAAGGGCAGAGTGGGATTCAGGTTCGAGCGGATCAGCATCAAGCCAGTAAAGAGTGGGTTGAAGATCAGCTAAATGACGAAGAACGAAAGGGTCGATGGTGGCCATCGCGCAGCCGGCTTAGCGCCGGACTCACCCCTTTACCTACATTCACAGTTGGCCCGGGTCCTCCGGAGTCCTACCCCAAAGTGTTAAGCCCTTCGGCTTAATTGTTCGCTTTAGATAGGGCAAATATAGCCCTTAAACGCGATTCTTCCTATTCGACACGAATTGGCCTGTAAGAACGATAGCCAACGCGAGAATAAACATCGTGGATCCGATGACATTTGCCTGAGGCGGGATACCGCGTGCGGAGGAAATATAAACAAACTTCGGAAATGTTGTGAGTGTGCCTGAGTTGAAGTTTGTAATGATGAAATCGTCAAAGGAGAGAGAAAATGCCAAAAGCGCTGCGCCAAAAATTCCTGGCATCACAAGTGGAAGTGTTACGCGACGAAATGTTTCGGCCTCCGTTGCGTAGAGATCCATTGCAGCTTCTTCTAACTTGGGATCAAGGCTTGCAATACGGGCCTTAACGGTTACAACAACGAATGAGATACAAAACATCACGTGCGCGATAACTGTTGGCCAGAAACCTGGATTGATTCCAAGATTCAAAAACATTGCGAGCAGTGATGCTCCAAGAACAATTTCAGGTGTTGCCATCGGCAAGAAGATCAGCAAGTTAACTGAAGAGCGTCCGCGAAAGCGATGCCGGCCTAACGCAAAAGCAATCATTGTTCCGAGAATTGTTGCAATTAAGGTGGATATGCCACCAATTTTTAGCGAGTTACCCAGGGCGTTACAAACTTGAGGGGCGCCGCATGGGTTCTGCCAATTCGCAAAAGTGAATCCACGCCATGTGAGATTGCTTTTACCAGCATTGTTAAATGAGAAAGCCATTGTGTAGGCAATCGGAATAAAGAGATAAACAAATGCAAGGAAGGCATATACCTTGATGAGGTTCTTGGAGAGCCAACGTTTCATACGAGCTCCTCCGTACCTGCACGGCGAACATAAACCATGACCATGATCAAGATCGCTGCCATCAACATAAAAGAAAGCGCTGCAGCGGTTGGGTAATCGACGATGTCAAAGAATCGGGATTCGATGACATTTCCAATCATCTTCGTTCGTGGATTACCAAGAAGTGTCGCGTTGATGTAGTCACCCGCTGCTGGGATAAATGTAAGCAAGGTTCCGGCAACGACACCAGGAAGCGAAAGTGGAAAAGTCACTTTTCGAAAAGTTGTGATTCCGTTCGCGTAAAGGTCAGAAGAGGCTTCCAAAGTGCGTGGATCAATTCTCTCGAGGCTTGCATAGAGAGGAAGGGTCATGAAGGGCAAGAAGTTATAGGTCATGCCGGTAACGACAGCGAAAGCACTTGCAGTGAGGCCGCTCTGTGGCCCCAAAATATGCAAGAACTTCAATACCGCAACTACGGGACCTTCATTGCCCAGAATCTGTTTCCATGCAACGGTACGCAAAAGGAATGAAGTGAAAAATGGGGCAACCACAAGCACTAGTAAAAGGTTCTTCCACTTGCCAGATTTAAAGGCGATTGCATAGGCAAGTGGGTAAGAAATCGCTAAAGCCAAAACTGTTGCGATGAAGGCAAAGAAGAATGAGCGCAAGAACTGATCTCGGGCGCCCGAAAATGCATCGATGTAGTTGGCAAAACGAAAAGTTTGAACATATACGCCTACTTCACCGCTATCCCCTGGTGTTTGAGTACTTGTACCTGCAAGGTTGATGAGTGGAAAAATGAAAAACATGGCCAGCCAAGCAAGACCTGGAATCAGTAAAAGATATGGAGTGCTCGGCCTCTTGATGCCTCGAACAACACTCGAACGTTTAGAGACTGCAGCTACAAATGCCATTATTCCTCGTCAGGGTTAACGGAGGTACCAGCATCGACATCGGCAGTTCCGTCCAGTGCGAAAGTAAATTGAGGCTTCCAAGAAAGTGAGACCGTGTCACCTTTTTGCAAGTGTGAAGCTCCACCATCATTTTGTTCAAAGACGGCAAGTTCTTGCCCCCATGGCATTTGAACTTGAAATTGCGTACTAACGCCGACGAAGGAAATGTCAGTAATGATTCCGCCGCCGAGGGTATTTTCCTCAGCATGCTCAAGTGAGATTTTCTCTGGTCGAATGCCAATAAGCACGCTATTTTCATGATTGTCGGCTGCAAAATCTCGATTGGCAGGAACGATTATTCGATTGCCATGCACGGATACCAGAAGGTCATCCCCACTTGTTCCTTCAACTTTTCCTTTTACCAAGTTGGACTGCCCAAGGAAGTTTGCAACGAAAACGGTACGTGGTGATTCATAGAGCTCAACGGGTGTTCCCATCTGCTCAATTCGTCCTTCATTCATAACGGCAATCGTGTCGGCCATGGTCATGGCTTCTTCTTGGTCATGTGTTACATGCACGAAGGTCAATCCAACTTCGGTTTGAATCCACTTCAACTCAATCTGCATCTGACGGCGCAACTTAAGATCGAGGGCGCCGAGTGGCTCATCCAAAAGCAGTAACGCAGGACGGTTCACAATTGCACGAGCAACAGCAATTCTTTGTTGTTGCCCACCTGAAAGTTGAACAGGTTTCCTGCCTGCAAGATGGCCGAGCTCTACGAGTTCGAGAACCTTAGTGACTTGCTCCTTTACATCCTTAATCCCACGACGACGCAAACCGAAAGCTACGTTTTCAAAGATAGTAAGGTGTGGGAAAAGTGCATAGTTTTGGAACACAGTATTAACCGGACGTGCGTACGGCTTGGCGTAGGTAATGTCGGTAGGACCAATTGCAATCTTTCCCGACGTTGGTTCTTCTAATCCGGCAATCATTCGAAGAGTTGTAGTTTTTCCGCATCCTGATGGTCCAAGCAAGGCAAAGAATGAACCCTCTGGAATAAGCAGAGATAAATCATCAACTGCGCGAAAATCACCAAACTCTTTCACCAAATTGGTGAGGTTTAAATCGCCTTTAGTCGAGGCTGCCGCGTCGACCACTAGTTGCCAGTGGCCTTCTGGAAAGCAGTCTGGTACTTAGTTTCATCTGCTGGGCTTAACGCAGCAAAAACTTTTACCTTGGATAGGGCAGCTGCATCAGGGAATATGTATGGGCTAGCAGCCAAGGTTGGATCAATCTTTTCCATCTCAGCTTGAGCGCCTTCAACAGGGCAAATGTAATTTACATATGCAGCAACTTGAGCCGCAACAGCAGGATCGTAGTAATTATTAATGACTGCTTCAGCATTTTTCTTATGTGGTGAGGTGGAAGGAATCATCATGTTGTCACTCCATAGAGTTCCACCGCTGTCAGGGACTGCAAAGTCGAATTTACCTTTGTTTTCAGTTGCTAACTGGAAGAGATCTCCAGACCAGCCAATAACAGCAATCGCATCACCCGAAATGAGGTCCTCCTTGTAGGAGTTGCCCTTCACTTGACGAATGAAGCCATCAGAAATTTTTGCTTCAAGGAAATCAACAGCGTTCATGAATTGGTCTTCAGTGAATGCGGCCGAACAATCCACACCTTGGTACTGCATGATGATTCCCATTGTGTCGCGCATTTCAGAAAGAACTTCAATGCGACCTTTATTTGCAGGCGCAAAAAGATCATCAACGGAATGGACGCCCTTTGGTAGTAATTCTTTATTCCAACCGAATCCAGCAAAACCTGTCTGCCAGGTCAGCGAGTTGGTTCGACCTGGATCGAATGCAACATCTTGAAGGACTGGAAGAATATTTGCTTTGTTTGGGATGTTCGCTGCATCAAATGCTTGTGTGTAACCTAAACGAATCCAGCGTCCTGCCATCCAGTCGGTAAGAGTGACAATGTCGTAACCGATATCTTTACCAAGTTTTAATTGACCGGCGACTTTTCCGTAGAAAGTGTTGTTATCGTCTACATCTTCAGCATAGGTAACTTCTATGCCCGATGACTTTTGGAAAGCGTCGAGTGTTGGATAATTCTTAGCATCTGAGTCGTAATCCAAATATAAAGTCCAGTTTGCCCAACGAGCGACTTTTTCTGTATCCGATAGATCTTTCACTGCCGCAGCAGTATCCGAAGAAGTAGATTTTGTTCCACAAGCAGCAAGTAGTCCCGCTGCTCCCAAGCCACCTGCGCCTGCAATAAATCCTCTTCGCGACATTTGTGCGCGGATAATTGCTCGGGTCTCTGGCGAGATTGGATTAATGGTTGGCATTACAGCTCCTCATCGTGGTGGTGTTCATTGGTAGAGAGTTATCTATCCTTCATTCGTCGAGTTCATGGGTGAACTTATGCGGGGAGTTTATGCCCTCAAGCGTGGTGAGTCCACAGTATTGAAGGCAATCGGAGATAAATTACGCGTCAAGAATTGAGATTCGTCATCACGTGTTTGATTCGCGTGTAGTCCTCAAAACCGTATCCGGAAAGGTCTTTTCCGTATCCGGAGCGTTTGAAGCCACCGTGTGGCATCTCAGCAACCACCGGAATATGAGTGTTAATCCAGACGCACCCAAAGTCAAAGGCCTTTGCAAGCCTCATCGCACGACCATGGTCGCGGGTCCAGACACTCGATGCCAAGCCGTAATCGACTCCATTGGCCATCGCGATTGCTTCCTCTTCTGTGTTGAATTTTTGAATCGTGATGACTGGACCGAAAATTTCGTTCTGAATCATCTCATCGTCTTGCTTGAGGTCGGCAACAATTGTTGGAGGGAAGAAGAACCCTGCGCGCTCTAGCGCCTTACCGCCAGCCATTACTCGAGCGTGAGATGGTGCACGATCTAGGAATCCAGATACCCGTGCCAATTGATTGGCGTTATTGACTGGGCCAACCAAAACATCTTCATGAGGGTCGCCAATTGCAATGTTGTTCTTTGCTTGATCTGCAAGCATCGCGACCATTTGGTCATAGACGCCGGCCTGCACAAGGACGCGCGTTGCTGCAGTGCAATCTTGTCCAGCGTTAAAGAATCCAGCGATTGCAATTCCTTCTGCCGCAGCTTCCAGATTTGCATCATCAAATACAACTACTGGTGCCTTGCCTCCTAATTCCAAGTGAACGCGCTTGAGTTGCTTTGCAGCAGCTCCTGCTACTTCCATTCCCGCTCTAACGGAGCCAGTGATAGAAACCATTGCTGGAGTTGGATGATCAACAAGTGCACGACCAGTGTCACGCTCTCCGCAAATGACGTTTATTACGCCCGCGGGCAAGAACTCTGACATGACATTTGCCATAAAAATAGTTGAGGCTGGAGTTGTATCACTCGGCTTAAGAACGACGGTATTACCAGCGGCAATTGCAGGAGCCCACTTCCAAACAGCCATCATCATTGGATAATTCCATGGAGTTACTTGTGCGCATACTCCAATTGGTTCGCGACGAATCATTGATGTCATGCCATGCATATATTCACCAGCTGATTTACCTTCAAGGTTTCTAGCGGCACCGGCAAAGAATCTAATTTGATCAATCATTGGAGGAATTTCTTCCGAAGTGGTAATACCAATTGGCTTACCTGTATTACGAGATTCGATTGCAACGATTTCTTCAGAGCGAGACTCAAGTGCATCTGCAATCTTTAGCAGCGCCCGTTGTCTTTCACTTGGAGTCGAGTCTCTCCATCCAGTAAATGCATTGGCAGCAGATTTCATCGCCGCGTCAACATCGGCCTGATTTGAATTTGGCGCTTGCGCGTAGACCGCACCAGTGGATGGATTCACAATTGAAGTCACCTCCCCGGACGAACTCGCTACTGACTGTCCATTGATGAGGTTCTTTAACTGCTCCATCGACATCCCTTTCTCAAATCGCGCCTGGCTAGACACGCTATAAGCGCACAGTACGCCCTCGCACGCTTAGAAAGTAACCCCCACTGCGGATTTGGCTGATTTTTGGCACTTTTCGTGCGGATATCGTAGCAAAACGCCCCAAAATCTGCGGATTCCTTTGCTTTTCCTTGAAAGGTGCGAGAGAGTAACCCCATGGCCCCTAAACACCGTCAAGTTCTCGATGATTTCTCGCGGGCAATCATCGAACAATTGCAGATCGATGGGCGTAAGCCCTACGCCGCAATTGGTCTTGCCGTTGGGCTCTCTGAGGCTGCGGTGCGCCAGCGCATCGCCAAGCTCATTGAATCTGGGGTCATGCAAGTGGTCGCAATTACCGACCCACTCACCGTCGGTTCGTACCGCATGGCGATGGTCGGAATCAAAGTTGAAGGAGATCTCACTGCAGTTGCAGATCAGCTCTCGCATTACAAAGAAGTTGACTATGTCCTGGTGACATCTGGCGGATTTGATGTGATGTGCGAAGTGATTTGTAACGATGATGAACATCTTCTGGATTTACTACAACGAATACGTGCAATACCTCAAGTACGCAGTACTGAGAGTTTTATATACCTGAAGTTGCGCAAACAACTTTATAACTGGGGAACCTAACAAATGGCAACAACAACAACGTTCGATAATGCCCAAAAATTCGCTACCGATCATGAAGAGAATTGGTCTAACCGATCCAAGGATCACCTTTGGATGCACTTCTCTCGCATGGGCGCATACGATGACGGCGGCTCGATACCGATAATTGTTAAGGGTGAAGGACCTTATATTTACGACGATCGCGGCAAGCGCTACTTCGATGGCATCTCTTCACTCTTTGCTGTCCAACTTGGCCATGCACGTGAAGAAATCATTGACGCGTACGCAAAGCAAGCTCGCGAGATTTCATACTTTCCTATTTGGTCTTACTCCAATCCAACTGCGATTGAATTAGCCGAGAAATTAACTTCATACACACCTGGAGACCTCAACCACGTCTTCTTTACTTCCACTGGTGGCGAGGCCGTTGAATCTGCTGCCAAGCTTATTAAGCAATATTTTAAGATGATGGGCAAGCCGATGAAACACAAAATCATCAGCCGCCACATTGCTTATCACGGCACTACTCAGGGAGCGCTTTCAATCACTGGTATTCCTGGAGCGAAACAATATTTCGAACCACTTGTTCCAGGACACCACAAAGTTCCAAACACAAACTTCTACCGAGCTCCTTTGAATCATCGTGATTCAGTTGAAGAATTTGGCCAATGGGCAGCGAATCGCATCGAAGAAGCAATTCTTTTTGAAGGCGCCGACACAGTAGCCGCAGTATTTGTTGAACCTGTTCAGAATTCAGGTGGGTGTTTTGTTCCACCTCCCGGCTATCTACAAAGAGTCCGCGAGATCTGCGATCAATATGACGTGATGATGGTCTGCGATGAAACTATTAATGCATTCGGACGCATCGGTGAATACTTTGCTTCCACGCGCTATGGAGTAGTTCCAGACATTATTACTTGCGGAAAAGGAATGACATCTGGTTATTTCCCAATGGGCGCGATGATTGCAAACGAACGCCTCTACGAACCATTCCGTCATGGAACTGCTTCGTTCCTACATGGATTCACCTTTGGTGGCCATCCTGCAGGTGCCGCAGTTGCGCTGGCTAACTTAAATATTATGGAACGTGAAGGCACTAATGAACATGTGCGAGCAAACGAAGCGGCCTTCAAGGCCACCATTGAGAAACTTTACGACTTACCCATTGTCGGCGATGTTCGTGGCGCTGGGTATTTCCTAGCAATCGAAATCGTGAAAGATAAAGTCACTCGTGAAACCTTTAACGCTGAAGAGAGCGAAAAACTTCTGCGAGGATTCCTATCCAAAGCTCTCTTCGAGAACGGCCTGTATTGCAGGGCAGATGATCGAGGAGATCCCGTTATTCAGCTGGCTCCCCCACTAATCTGCGATCAGAGCCACTTCGATGAAATCGAATCAATTCTGCGCACCGTCCTTACCGAAGCTTCTTCATTGATTTTCTAATGAGCGAGCGCACAAAGATTCATCGGGCACCACAGAAGGAAAGTTTCGACCCTGCCGTTGCGCGTTCCATAGTGGAGCGCGCATTGGTGGCTCACGTTGCAATCGTTGTCGATGGACAGCCATATTCGATTCCTATTGCCTGCGCCCCTTTTGGCGAGGAACTTCTCCTACATGGATCTACCGCATCTAGACTATTCAAACATTTGAGCCAGGGACATCCGGCCTGCGTGAGCATCACTCACCTCAACGCCCTAGTTCTGGCACGCTCATCCTTTGAATCCTCTATGCATTATGAGTCATTAATAGCTCTAGGGTCCGCTCGTATTCTTTCTGAAGATGAGAAACGTCCAGCACTTCAAGCCTTAACTGACCATCTCTTCCCGCAACGTCGCGCAGAACTTCGCACATCGACCGAGCAAGAAATTAAGGCCACATCAGTTCTGGCTTTCCCTCTGGCTGAAATCTCCGTCAAAGTTTCGGCTGGTCAACCAGATGATCTGGAATCTGATCTCGATGCAGATGTATGGGCAGGCATATTGCCCATCAAGACCACATACGGTGTCGCGATACCTGCTGACAATCTAAAGCCGGGACTGCCGATTCCCCATTACATCGCAACATGGGTTATTGGGTAATAATAAGGCCATGAGTCTTTGGTGGTCACTTACGGATCATCCAAAATTTGAAGGTGCCTCACTCGATCAACAATGGGACGTTGTCATTGTTGGCGGCGGGTTTAGCGGACTATGGACTGCTCATCACCTTCTCTCCCACGATTCTCACCTGAAGATTGCCGTAATTGAACAATCAACAGTTGGTTCTGGGGCTAGCGGACGCAATGGTGGCTGGGCTTCAGCTCTCTACCCCATCGATGATGCAAAAATGCTCAAGCACTTTTCGCAAGAAATCATCGACAGCCTTCATCATCAATTGCGATCAAGCATCGATGAGATAGGCGCTTTTGCAAGTAAGGAAAAGATTGACTGCGATTTTCACAAAGGCGGAAGTTTGGTCGTTGCGCGAAATGGTGGCCAACTAGAAAGACTTAAAAATTCGCTAGAAGAGGGGTCAACTTTTCTCGATGCGCAGGAAACGCAATCACGTATTCGTATGAACGGCGCTCTCGGTTCATCATTTACTCCAGATTGTGCAGCGATTAATCCGGCGACTCTCATAGTGGGATTGGCTATGTCACTTGAACGCAGAGGCGTGAGTATCGTTGAAAACACTCGCGCGGAATTCTCCAAGGACGGGAAAGTCTACGTTGGCGATAAGAGAATAAAAGCCAAAGCGGTAGTGCGGGCCATTGAGGCCTACCATGCAAATTCTAGGGAGCAGTTGCCGATCTACTCATTGATGGTAGCTACAGAACCACTTCCAGATCACATCTTTGAAGAAATTGGAATTCACAACCGAGAAACTTTTGCCGAAGGCGCGCACTTGGTTACCTATGCGCAACGAACGGCAGAAAATCGTCTCGCTATCGGCGGTCGAGGAGCTCCGTATATTTGGGGATCTCGCAGACGAGATAGCAATGAACTAGTTAAGGATATTCACGAGCAGCTTCGCATCATGTCCCGCACATGGTTTCCAGCACTTCGAGAGTTTGAATTTACACATGCATGGGGTGGCGCCGTCGCGGTAACTCGCGACTGGGCCGCATATGTTCGATTTGATGGTTCGTACGGAGAACTCGGCGGCTATGCAGGTGACGGAGTCACTCTCTCTTATTTGGCTGCGGCTGCAATGGCTGACTTAGTCACGCAGAAAGAAACTATTCGAACCGCCTTGCCATTTGCGCAATGGAGAAGTCCTTTGTGGGAGCGCGAGCCTTTACGTTGGCTTGGAGTAAACGCTGCGATAAAGCTTTCGGGTGCATCCGACGTGGAAGAACGAATAACACAACGACCTAGCGTTTTAATGAAATTATTAGCACCCATAACAGGTCAATGAAAATTCGCAATCGCTACGGTGCACTTATTTTGGCCGGTATTTTTTTCGGCTCTACAGGAACCGCTCAAGCACTTGGTCCCAAAGGCATTTCACCCATGGCTGTTGGGAGTGCCCGTTTACTATGCGGCGCCTTCCTGCTCTGGCTTTTCACGCGGTTCATGCCTCGCACGATTCAGAAGTTAGATAAACGCGATTTATGGTTGGCCGCGATAGGTATGGCTCTTTACCAATTAGCATTTTTTGCCGCTGTAAAAAGCACTGGAGTCGCCATCGGTACTGTCACCGCACTTGGCTCGGCTCCCGCCCTCACGGGAATAATTGCATTTATTCTCACCCGTGAAAAACCTTCTCGTTCTTGGTTGATTGCTACATCTATTACGACTGTTGGAATTTTTGCTCTTAGTAGCAACAAGGGATTCTCGCAATTCAATCTTCTTGGATTTACATTAGCGATCTGTGCGGGTGCGTCCTACTCCCTCTTTGCGGTCGCTAGCAAAAGAGCCCTTGCAATGGGGGTTGGTATTGCTGAAGCCATGACACAGATCTTTATCCTCTCAGCAATACTCGATCTTCCATTTCTTTTTGCTGGAGGCTCTTCTCGACTCATCTCGCTCCACGGTTTTCTATTAGTACTTTGGCTTGGATTGGTTCCCACAGCATTGGCTTATTTGGCCTACGCCTATGGATTACATGGAGTGCGAGCAAGTACCGCTTCTACACTAATTTTGGCAGAACCTGCTACGGCAACTTTATTAGCAGCTGCGATTTTGCACGAACATATTAATGCTCAAGGTTGGATTGGCATAGCAATCATTGCCACTGGGCTTTTATACCTCAGTCGGGAATAGAAATAAATTCTTTTGCTTGACCATTGCGAGCAAAAGCCAAAAGTGTCAGGTTAAATTCATCAGCTAATTCAATAGCTAAGGAAGTCGGGGCGGAGACTCCAACAATCGCCGATATCCCCGCAACGATTGCTTTCTGAACAATTTCATAACCGATTCGACCAGAAACAACCAATGTCCAGTCATTCAATGGCAAAGCGCCATTCATGAGCGCTGCACCAATTACTTTATCAACGGCATTATGGCGTCCCACGTCTTCGCGCACCCACTTGGGCTTACCTTCTGGAGTCACAAGAAGTGCTGCATGCAAACCGCCAGTTTTTTCAAAGATCGGTTGACGATCAGTTAGCAATGAAGAGAACTGTGCTAGTTCTTGAATCGAACGAGTGGGAGAAAGAACTGACTTGATTCCACGATTATGAAGGTCGCTCATGCTTGTGGATCCGCACACACCGCATGCCGAGGAGATAGTGAATCGACGTTGGAGAGATCTAGGCGCGTCGGGGACATCCTCGCTCACTGTTGCAATTACAACGTTGGCCCGTTGGCGGGCAGTAAGGCTGCGATCACCGCAGATTATGACCGTTTTTAATTGAGCAGGATCAGTCAAGAAACCCTCTCCCCATAGAAAGCCAGCAGCTAATTCCAAATCGGCACCGGGAGTCCGCATGGTGATTCCTAATTGTTCTTCACTATCTCCGCGCTTTAGTCGTATTTCTAGAGGCTCCTCGACTACAACGCTATCTGAGGTAGTTGCATCAGAATTTGTCTGTTGAACTTTAGCTCGCGCTACAGAACTGGGCACGCGATCGTTCGGGGGCATGATTACTTACTCACGTCGCTACCGAAAGAAGCGCGCTCAAGCTCCATCGCTGCTCGAACTATCGGTGAAAGTTTAGTGGGATCCACTTCTGAGTTAAGTCTCTGACGCATCAATGGAGTCCAAAACTGTACTAGGTGATGTGCCACAGCATGTTCTGGGGCTGCAGTTGAAGGAACATTCGCAGCAATTTGATTTGCCATTCGAATGATGGACTCCAATTGCATGTCGCCGCTAACCTCATGTTGCTGCAACCCGCTAGGACCGCGAACGCTGGGTGCAATGTCAACAGCAGTTACTTTGTATTCAGGGCAGTTTGTTGCCCAATCAGAATAATCTGTTGTAATAACATTTGCTCCGCTTTCAGGGAAGTGGAAGGTCGTGTACACCACGCCCGCCGGAACTTCACTAGTTATTCGAGCCTTCAATACTGTCTCGCCAACTCGACTTGATAACCGCACCCACGAGCCATCGGCAATGCCGCGAAGTTGAGCATCAGATTCATGGATATCTAAAATATCTTCCGAATGCCAGATCACGTTAGCGGTTCGCCGAGTTTGGGCACCCACGTTGTACTGACTCAATATGCGCCCAGTTGTCAAAAGCAATGGGAACTTTCGAGATGCCTTTTCATCAGTTGGCACGAATGGCGTTTCCATGAAACGTCCTTCACCGCGTACAAATTGATCCACATGCATTACGGGCGTACCTAAAGGAGTTTTGTCATTGCACGGCCACTGCACGCTTCCAAGCTCATCTAATTTCGCAAATGAAACACCAGCAAAAGTAGGTGTTGTGGCAGCAATTTCATCCATGATTTGCCCGCCATTGTCGTAATGCATGTCATAACCCATGGCCTTAGCCAGATCACACGTAACTTCCCATTCGGTTTTTCCAGTCTTAGACGGCATCACCGGTCGCACTCGATTTATACGACGTTCAGCATTTGTGAAAGTTCCATCTTTTTCTAAGAATGATGTTCCAGGAAGGAAAACATGCGCAAATTTCGATGTTTCGTTGAGGAATAGGTCTTGCACGATGACCATGCTCATCGCCCGAAGAGCAGCATGCACGTGTGAAATGTTGGGATCTGACTGGGCTATATCTTCGCCTTGAATATAGATTCCTTTGAACTGCCCTGCCAGAGCCGCATCAAACATATTTGGGATGCGCAATCCTGGCTCTGCTTTGATAGTACGTCCCCAAATGTTTTCGAAAATTGCGCGAGTCTTTGGATTTGAAATGTGGCGATATCCAGGAAGCTCATGAGGGAACGAACCCATGTCGCACGAACCTTGCACATTGTTTTGACCGCGCAAGGGATTAACGCCAACTCCCAGGCGACCAATATTTCCAGTTGCCATGGCAAGGTTGGCAATGCCCATAACCATCGTTGAACCTTGGCTATGTTCAGTTACTCCTAGCCCATAATAAATGGCTGCATTTGGTGCATTTGCATAGAGACGTGCTGCTGCACGAACCTCGGCTGCGGGTACGCGGGTTGCCGCTTCAAGGGATTCGGGAGAATTCTCTGGGAGTCTGATAAAACTTTCCCACTTGGCAAATGATTCAAGATCACAACGGGCGTTTACAAAATCACGATCTATTAGACCTTCCTCAGCAATCACGTGAGCAATTGCGTTGATAATTGCAACGTTGGTACCAGGCATTAGTCCTAGGTGATGAGTGGCCTCAATATGTGGTGTACGGACTAATTCAATCTTGCGTGGGTCGACAACTATGAGTTGAGCGCCCTTTCGCAAGGCCTGTTTCATTCGTGATGCAAAGACAGGGTGAGCTGCGGTCGGATTTGCACCGATGAGCAAAACTACATCCGAATGTTCAACAGATTCGAAATCTTGAGTTCCGGCAGAGGTGCCAAATGTTTGACTCAAACCGTAGCCTGTAGGTGAATGGCAAACCCGAGCGCAGGTATCCACATTATTGTTTCCAAAAGCTGCCCGAATCATTTTTTGTACAACGTAGACCTCTTCATTAGTGCAGCGAGAAGAGGTAATTCCACCGATTGCTTCATTTCCATATTCGGATTGAATAGCTAATAGTTTGGTCGAAGCAAAACTTATCGCCTCTTCCCAAGTGGCCTCACGCCAAGAATCTGTGATCGATTCACGAACCAAAGGTGTAGTCACTCGATCGGTATGAGTCGCGTAGCCCCAGGCAA
The DNA here is from genome assembly GCA_009700405.1 of Actinomycetota bacterium. Taxonomy (GTDB): domain Bacteria; phylum Actinomycetota; class Actinomycetes; order Nanopelagicales; family Nanopelagicaceae; genus QYPT01. Next base: position 17,208 of record WLMD01000019.1, read on the forward strand.
ATCTCCCCTTAACGCATGAATGTCCCTCGTTGGCTCCACCTTCCTTAAACGGAACCATTCGAACTAACTCATCACCTTTAATTTCCGCCTTGAAAGAGCAACCGACACCGCAATACGCGCAAGTAGTTAACACAGTGCGCGTTGGCGTGCCAATCGTGTAAAGAGTCTTCTCGGTCAATGCACCTGTCGGACAAGCCTGAACACATGCACCGCATGAAACGCATTCACTTTCAATAAAAGATGTTCCTGATGAAGAGACTCGAGCTTCAAAGCCACGGTTTTCGATAGTGAGCGCGAAGGTTCCTTGCACTTCATCACAGGCACGAACACATCGATTGCATACGATGCACTCAGTAGAGTCAAAAGTGAAATAAGGGTTGGATTCATCTTTGGGCAAATCTAAGTGCGTGCTGCCTGAATAACGAATCTCTTTCAAGCCAACGCGCTCGGCCATTGAGTGCATTTCACATTCGTCCCCTGCTACACAGGTTTGGGGATGGTCAGACATGTATAACTCCATGACACCCTGGCGCACACGATCTAAACGCTCGCTCTGCGTGGAGACTTTCATGCCTTCAGAAACGGGAGTCGTGCAGGAAGATGGTGTTCCGTTTCTTCCATCAATTTCGACAACGCATAGCCTGCATGATCCAAAAGCCTTCAGGCGATCAGTCGCACATAATTTTGGAACATCAATTCCTGCCTCGAGTGCGGCGCGCATGATTGAAGTTTCTGCCGGAACGCAAATTTGTTGACCATCTATTTCAACGTTAACCGTCTCAGAGCGTTGGCTCGCGGGAGTTCCGTAATCTGGCTCGATCAGCAAGGTCATCGTACGACTCCAATACGTGATTCGAAATCTTCAGGAAAATGTAGCATCGCACTCTTAACTGGTAGGGGCGTCAATCCCCCCATTGCACAGAGCGAACCATCGGTCATCACTTCGCAAAGATCCAGAAGTAATCGTTTATTGCCTTCAACATCTACGCCATCAATAATTTTTGTAATCGTTTCTGCGCCTCGAGTAGATCCAAGGCGACAAGGAGTGCACTTGCCACATGATTCGAAAGCACAAAACTCCATGGCAAATTTTGCTTGAATGGCCATATCTACGCTTTCATCGAAAACCACGACTCCACCATGACCCAGCATTCCGCCAGCGGCTAATAAGGATTCGTAATCCATTGAAATATCAGATGAAGAAAGCGGCAGGTATGCACCTAGTGGTCCACCAATTTGCACAGCGCGCACAGGGCTTCCAGTAAATGTTCCGCCGCCAAAATCA
>WLMD01000002.1 GCA_009700405.1 Actinomycetota bacterium
CGCAAATTAGGGCTCTCTCTCCGGAGGCAGGAATTCGCTCGAACGTTATCGTTGGTTTCCCTGGTGAAACCGAAGAGGATTATCAAGAACTTGTTGAATTTGTGACTCAAGCCAATTTGGATGCTGTTGGCGTCTTTGGGTATTCAGATGAAGATAATACTGAGGCGCTTGTGTTGGAAAATAAAGTAGATCCTGAATTAATTCGCCATCGCGTAGATGCCTTATCAACCTTAGTTGATGAATTAGTGAGCGAGCGAGCATCCGCACGCATTGGAGAAGAAGTCACTGTACTTATTGAAGATTTTGAGCTTCAAGAGGGCAGAGCGGCCCATCAAGGTCCAGAAGTTGACGGAACCACTTCATTTATCGGTACAGATTTTGTTGTTGGCCAATATGTCCAGGCCCGCATTGTTGACTCTATGGGAGCCGATTTGATTGCACAGCCTTTATGAGGCGTCCATCGGAATTAAATCTTCCTAATTCAATTACAATTCTTAGGATTCTGGCTCTTCCTCTATGTGCCTACGCGCTTTTTCGAAATGGGGGAGATGACTACACATGGAGAGTCATTGCTTGGTGGCTCTTCTTCCTAGTTGGTCTGACAGATATGTTGGATGGCAAACTTGCTAGAAGTAGAAACAGTGTCACTGAATTTGGAAAACTTCTTGACCCTATTGCAGATAAGGCTTTTATAGGTACCGCATTAATTGGACTTTCAATGTTGGGCCGCATGCCTTGGTGGATTACCGGGATTATTCTTTTTAGAGAAGTCGGAATCACGATTTATAGGTTTGCAGTAATTCGCAAAGGAGTTATTCCTGCAAATCGTGGTGGAAAGATTAAGGCGGCGATGCAAGGTTTTGGAGTCGGATTTTATGTTATGCCACTTTCGGCTTCACTCTATATTTTTCGTGACTTATTCATGTATGCCACAGTTGCTCTAACGCTGGCCACTGGCGCTGCCTATATATTTGAATCGCGTAAAGCTAAACTCTGATCCATGAATACTCAATCAGCGGCTAGCTCGATCGTTGACGTATTACGCAGCCGCGGCGAGAAATTATCTGTAGCGGAATCTCTCACAGGCGGCGGATTGGCATCGGCCATCACTGCGGTGCCAGGTGCTTCAGATATCTTTCTCGGCGGGATAGTGGCCTATAGCAATTCACTCAAGGAATCTCTCTTAGGCGTTCCCTCCCAAGACATTGAGCAATTCGGCGTTGTAAGCCAAGAGGTAGCGGCTGCGATGGCCGAGGGCGCTCTTCACACTTTGGGTACTCAATGGGCGATCTCCACCACTGGTGTTGCAGGACCCGGCTCCCATGAGGGAGTCCCTGCTGGGCATGTATGGATAGCAATTTGTGGCCCCGTGAGGCAAACGTACTTTTTTGATTTACCAGGTGGGCGCGAAGAGGTGCGAAATGCCGCTATTTCCAGCGCATTAACCGCTTTTTCGCGTATCCTTACCACCCTAGGGAATTAGACACCGAGAAGAATCACTCAGTCGCAGAAGGGCGGGAATCGAATGTCGCTATTGCGTACACATATTGGTCACGCCCTGCGTGCTGCTCGAACAAGTCAAGGTCGCACTCTTCGTAGTGTTGCCCGTGATGCCCGGGTTTCTTTAGGTTATTTATCTGAAGTAGAGCGAGGCCAGAAAGAAGCATCATCAGAGTTACTTAACTCAATCGCTGCTGCATTGGGTTTATCTTTATCAACTGTCATTTCTGATGTGGCGCACGAACTCAACTCACGAGAAGCCGTCAAACTCACTGTTGTTGACGCTGCTTAAAAAGAGTGTCATTAACTGATAATTCGTCATACCGTCGCACCCGTACTGCAATTTTAGAAGGCGCTAAATCCCTGATTGCTGAACGCGGTATACGCGCAACAACAATGATTGATATTGCTGATAGGTCAGAAGTTTCTCGTGCAACGCTCTATAACCATTTTCGCGATAAAGGCACCGTCTTACGTGGAGTCATAGAGTCTGAAACGCAGCGACTATGCGCACTCATTGCCCAGTCTCCAGATCTCACCCAACCTTCAATCGAGATTTCTCATGATGGCGCCTTAGCAATGGTGCGAAATTCTGAACCAGAAATTTTGGCCCGATTGGTAAGCACCCAGTCAGACCCTTTATGGCAGATGGTCGAGGAGTCCTTGAAGAGCGCCCTGGGCAGTCAGATTCAGGCGCAGTTGGCCATGCGCTGGCTCATAGGGCAGGTTTTTGCGCCCCTTACGCAGGCTCAGAGCCACGAACAAGCGCTCGCCATAAAAGCGCGCTAGCCGGGCTAATTAACCAGAAGTAAGCCAAGAGGTAAGCAATTCGGCGTGTCGCCTCGTTAAGCTCGCCTTCGAACAGGTGTTCGTATACCCTGTTCCTACCCAACCAGAGCGGTTTCCACGACCCAGGCCCAGAGCCTGTTCCCCCGTCAGTGGCCTTCCGTACCTTCTGGACCGTACCTAACGCCAATAGAGGCGTTTGATTGAAAGGAAAAAAGTGGCTACTGATAAATCTGCTGATAAAGCAAGTGAAAAAGCTGGCAACGATCGCACCAAAGCCCTAGACACTGCCCTTGCCCAAATTGAACGTCAATTCGGAAAAGGTGCGGTCATGAAGATGGGAGAGCGAGGAACGCAACTCGTTGAAGTAATTCCCACCGGGTCAATTAGTCTTGATATCGCCTTAGGAATTGGCGGATTACCACGTGGACGTATCGTAGAAATCTACGGTCCAGAATCTTCAGGTAAGACAACTCTTGCCCTCCATGCAATCGCCAATGCGCAACGCGCAGGTGGCATCGCAGCATTTATCGATGCAGAGCATGCATTTGATGCAGAGTATGCAAAGAAACTCGGCGTAGACATTGACGCACTTTTAGTTTCCCAACCAGATACTGGCGAACAAGCACTTGAAATTATGGATATGTTGATTCGCTCTGGCGCTCTGGACATAGTTGTAGTCGACTCTGTCGCAGCACTTGTTCCTCGCGCAGAAATTGAAGGCGAGATGGGTGATTCCCATATGGGCCTACAGGCACGTTTGATGTCGCAAGCTCTTCGTAAAATTACTGGTGCCCTTCATCAATCAAAAACCACCGCCATCTTTATCAATCAGTTGCGCGAAAAAATTGGTGTTTTCTTTGGCTCGCCAGAGACCACAACTGGTGGAAAGGCGTTGAAGTTTTACGCTTCTATTCGCCTAGATATTCGCCGCATCGAAACTTTGAAAGATGGTCAAGATGCAGTCGGAAACCGCACACGCGTAAAGGTTGTTAAGAACAAAATGGCTCCACCATTTAAACAAGCAGAGTTCGACATTCTCTACGGTGTTGGAATCTCTCGTGAAGGTTCTCTCCTAGATATTGGTGTCGATATTGGAATCGTGAAGAAATCTGGTTCCTGGTACACCTATGAAGGAGATCAACTTGGACAAGGAAAGGAAAATTCTAGAAACTTCCTTCTAGATAATCCTGATCTAGCCAACGACATCGAAACTCGTATTCGTGCGCACTTTGTACCAACGCCTATTGATCCTGCCCTCATTGCTGCAGTTGATGAGGCAACCGCTGAGGTTGACTTCTAATTTCAACTGCCCAGATTGACGAAAGCTCCGACCCCTACTCTCTCGCTCAAACGATTGCGTTGATTGCACTCGCACCTCGAGCCAAGAGTAGGGGGGAGCTCTTCGACCACCTTAAGAAGCGCGGTACAACCGAAGATGTTGCTAATGCCGTGCTCTTTCGATTGCAAGAACAAGGCTTTATCAACGATGAAGAATTTGCTAGGGCCTGGAGTGAATCGCGCCAACGTGCAAAGAAATTATCTAAGCGAACTATCGCCACTGAACTTCGAGGCAAAGGCGTTTCATCTGAGATTATCGATCTCGTTACCTCTGAGATCAATCAAGATGATGAACACGCTATAGCCCTTGAATTAGCCACTAGAAAGTACCGTTCAATCGCTCATTTAGAATCAGAAGTTATTCGCAGGCGTATTCATGGGGCCATGGCACGACGAGGCTTTTCATCGAGCACAATCAACGCAGTTATGCGGGAGATCGGCATTTAATTTCTCCCACTAGAATTCATCCATGAGTCGCACCTACACCGTAGAAACATATGGCTGTCAGATGAATGTGCACGACTCCGAAAGAATTGCAGGACTCTTAGATGAGGCAGGCTTTACTCCTGCAATCGCTGGCGAACAAGCAGATATCGTGGTTTTCAATACCTGTGCAGTACGTGAAAATGCTGACAATAAGCTCTACGGAAATCTAAGTTTTCTTGCTCCTGTAAAGAAACTCAATCCCCATATGCAGATTGCAGTAGGTGGGTGTTTGGCTCAGAAAGACCAAGCAACAATCCTGCGCAAGGCGCCGTATGTTGATGTTGTTTTTGGTACTCACAATGTCGGTTCTCTACCCGTTCTCCTTGAGAGAGCTCGGATAGAGGAAGAGTCGCAGATAGAGATTCTCGAATCACTGGAGCATTTTCCTTCCACACTTCCTGCTCGACGATTTTCGGCATTCTCTGCTTGGGTTTCAGTCTCAGTCGGTTGTAACAACACCTGTACTTTCTGCATCGTCCCGACTTTACGAGGAATAGAAAAGGATCGACCAGCAACGGACATCATGCGAGAGGTTCGAACCTTGGTAGATCAAGGAGTTATCGAAATAACTTTGCTGGGTCAAAATGTAAACGCCTATGGAGTCGATTTTGGAGATCGCGAAGCTTTCGCAAAATTAGTGCGAGAGTGCGGAAAAGTAGATGGACTCGAGCGAGTGCGTTTCATGTCTCCGCACCCGCGCGATTTCACCGATGATGTGATTGATGCAATGGCTCAGACACCTAATGCCATGCCTCACCTACATATGCCTTTGCAATCTGGCTCCAACCGAATATTGCAAAATATGCGCCGTTCCTATCGGACCGATAGATATTTGGGAATTATTGAAAGAGTGCGCGCGGCAATCCCCAATTCACAAATCACGACAGACATCATTGTGGGATTTCCTGGAGAAACAGAGAAAGATTTTCAAGACACATTGGATCTATGCACCCAAGCGCGCTTTAGCGCTGCATACACATATCAATACTCCAAGCGCCCGGGCACGCCTGCCGCAACGATGCCAGATCAAGTGAGCGCAGAAGTTGTTGGCGAGCGATACACCAGGCTTCATGCCCATCAAGAGAAGCTTTCTCATTCGGTAAATCGAGAAGCAATTGGCAAAACCATGCAGGTCCTTGTTACCGAGCATGAAGGACGTCGAGATGTAGCTCGCGCTCGAATGTCGGGACGCACGGAGGATTTCCGCTTGGCACATTTCTCTTTTGATGCAGAAAATCTTGCTCGCCCTGGTGATGTAGTAACGGTTGAAATTACCGATGCTGCTCCACATTTCTTATCGGGAGATGGTGGATTTGTTCGACGCACTCGTGGGGGAGATGCTCACGAATCCTTAACTGCCGAACGCGCAGTTGCCCCATTACTACTTGGGATGCCGACCGTCCGCTCGTGAGTGTTTATGTAATCTGTGGAGCCACGGCAACCGGCAAGAGCGATCTTGCTGTTGTACTTGCACAGACAGTGGACGCCGAAATCATCAACGCAGATTCGATGCAACTCTATCGAGGTATGGATATTGGTACGGCAAAACTTTCGCTAGATGAACGTGGTGGAATACCTCATCACTTGCTTGATGTTTTAGATGTCACTCAAGATGCAAGCGTTGCTTGGTATCAACACACGGCAAGAGATTTGATTACCGACATTGAACTCCGGGGAAAGAACGTTGTAATTGTTGGCGGAACAGGCTTGTATATCAAAGCAATTTTGGATGACTTAAATTTCCCGGATACAGACCCGACGGTCCGCACCTCACTCAATGAATTGGCAGAGAAGATTGGCGCACCTGCAATGTTTGAGAAGTTGCAAAAGCTCGACCCTGCCGCGGCACTTGCCATTGATAAAGAGAATCTGCGCCGAGTAATCCGTGCGCTAGAGGTAATTGAAATTACAGGCAAACCTTTCACGGCTAACCTCCCACGTAAAGAGAGCACAAAATATCCATTGGCTCGTCAATTTGGTTTGGTCATGGATCGACCTACTTTGGCAACTCGGATCGCAGATCGAGTAGATCGGATGTGGGACTTGGGTCTTGAAGCGGAGACTGATTCTTTAATTGAAGCGGGAATTAAACAAGGACGTACCGCGCAATTAGCTCTTGGATATGCCCAGATTTTGAAATCGAGAGCGGGGATTTTTACTCCTGATGAAGCACGAGAAGATACCAAGCGAGCAACTCGCCAATATGCCCGCAGGCAAGAGACGTGGTTTTCGCGCGACCCTCGTATTCAATGGATTTCTCCCAGCATGCCACGCCTAGAGAGCGTTATGGAGCTTTTATCAAAACCTGCCCCCAGGGTTAGCGACTAAACTTAGATTTCAATGACTACTTCACCTGCAATCCTTGCTACATATGGACATGGCACAGAGAATGACTTTGTCATCATTTTTGACCCACTCGAGGAATTATCAGTTACAACATCTGAATGTGCATCCATTTGCAATAGAGAAACAGGCATCGGAGCAGATGGCCTAATTCGCATCACGCGACCCGATGGCAAATGGTTTATGGACTACCGCAACGCAGATGGTTCGATTGCTGAAATGTGCGGCAACGGAATTCGGGTGATGGCCAGGTATCTAGTGGAGCGCGGCCATCAGCCTGAGGGAATTTTCGCGATTAATACTCGAGATGGTCTTAAGCATTTGCGAGTTCCGGCCACTGGCGACATCACCGTCAACATGGGACAACTCACTAATGAAGATGAGGAAATTACTGCCTTCGCGAATGGTCATACGTGGAACGGGTACAACATAAGTATTGGTAATCCTCATGCCGTTGTCTTTGTTGAATCGGTGGATGGGATTGGGAAATTTTCAGAACCGCCAATTGTTCGTCCAATGGAGTCCTACCCTGAAGGCGTAAATGTTGAGTTTGTAGAGTTCCTTGAAGGAAATGAACTCAAGATGCGCGTATACGAGAGAGGCGTTGGCGAAACGCAATCATGCGGTACGGGCACATGTGCAGTTGCTTTAGCTGCAACGCTCAAACGCGGAGATCGCCTTCCTGCCACCTGGGTTATTTATCCTCCGGGTGGTCGTCTTGAAGTTGCGATTGATGGACATTCCAACGCCACTCTTACTGGTCCCGCGGTCTTGATTCGCGAAGTTGATTTGACTCCCTATTTACGCAGGCCTGAGGTGAGTAAGTGAGTAAGCGCGAACGTGAGAGTGACGATGAGTTTGAAGCCCTTCTGCGCGAAAGCGCGCGAGTTGCCGCCGACTTTGATTCTGGAGAAGAAATAGATGAAGACGCTCAGGATGTTTTAGCTGAGAGGCACGCGCTTCGCCGTGTGCAAGGATTTTCCACGGAATTGCAAGATATTTCCTCAGCAGAGTATCGCCAACTGCAATTAGAGCGTGTAGTGCTCGTTGGTGTTTGGACAGAGGGAACATCATTGATGGCAGAAAACTCTCTTGCGGAATTGAGGGCTTTAGCTGAAACCGCCGGCTCGGAAGTTTTGGATGCACTGATTCAGCGACGCGATAAACCAGATCCTGCTACGTATATTGGTTCTGGAAAAGTTGCTGAACTTCGTCAAGTAGTCGTTTCCACTGGAGCTGACACAGTGATTTGCGATGGAGAGCTCTCACCATCTCAATTGCGCCAACTCGAAGAAAAGCTTAAAGTGAAAGTAGTTGATCGCACGGCACTCATTTTGGATATCTTTGCACAGCATGCAAAGAGCAAAGAGGGCAAGGCGCAAGTTGAGTTAGCGCAAATTTCGTATCTCTTGCCGCGACTTCGTGGATGGGGAGAATCTCTTTCACGCCAGGTTGGTGGTCGAGCTGCTGGTGGTGCGGGTATTGGCGGACGCGGTCCCGGTGAAACCAAGATTGAAACTGATCGTCGACGCATTCGTGATAAGCAAAGTAAATTGAAAAAAGAGATTCTCGAAATGAAAGTCGCTCGAGATACCAAACGACAAGAGCGCCGACGATACAACATTCCATCTGTTGCGATTACTGGTTACACAAATGCTGGAAAGTCTTCCTTACTCAATAAGCTAACCGATGCTGGAGTTCTAGTAGAAAACGCTCTCTTTGCAACGTTGGATCCAACGGTGCGTCAATCACATACAAGTGACGGGCGTGTTTATACATTGACCGATACGGTTGGTTTCGTACGACACCTGCCGCATCAACTCATTGATGCTTTTAAATCAACCCTTGAAGAAGTTGCCGAAGCTGATCTTATTGTCCATGTTGTAGATGGCTCCCATGCCGACCCATTCGAGCAAATACGTGCAGTTCGTGAAGTTATCGCTGAAATTGGTGGATCAGACATCCCAGAAATTATTGCTATCAATAAAGTCGATGTTGCTGATGCGCAAGTCATTATGCAAATCTTGCGCCAAGAGCCTCATAGTTACGCATTCTCTGTTCGTACAGGATTTGGAATGGAAGGCCTGCTCCATGCCATTGAAAATACCCTTCCTCGTCTTGGCATTGAGATTGATGTAGTAATTCCTTATGACCGCGGGGATCTCATCAGCGCTATTCACGAACGTGGAGAAATTATTAGCGAGGAATACGTTGCCGAGGGCACAGCAATCCATGCCCGAGTAGACGGTGCGCTGGCGGAAGCGATACGAGGGGTAAGCCCCAAATGAGAGCAATATCGCATGGAATAAAAGCGACACGCCGAGCGTTGTAGCCACTAGTACAGCAGAAATAGGCGATTATGCGCCAGCAGTGATAGAACTGCCCCCGAAAGACCCGAGAACCATGATGACGATGAAGGCGAGGTGAATGTAGTGGCAACCGACTATGACACCCCCAGAAAAACTGATGAAGAACTTCACGAAGAATCCCTAGAAGAGCTCAAGGCTCGACGCGTTGATGCACAGTCAGGCCAGGTAGATGTCGACGAGGCTGAAGCTGCAGAGACTTTGGAACTTCCGGGTGCTGATTTATCTGGAGAAGAACTTTCAGTGCGTGTAGTCCCAAAGCAAGTGGATGAATTTGCATGTTCTCGTTGCTTCTTGGTTCATCACATCACCCAGCTTTCAAAAGGTCAGGGCCCTACCGCTGTATGTAAAGAGTGCGCTTAAGTTCTTCGCTTTTTCTCGAACTGACTAACCAATACGGTGTCGGATCGCGCTTGTCATTGAGGGTAATTTTCACTCCTGAGCTTTCCCAAAATCGGATTGCCAGAAATGCTGCCGGGTCTGCATCTCGCCCACGAATGAGTCGCATCTTCTCGGGAGTGAGTACCTCCACGTCGCCAATAAAATTGATATCAATATGCGCTCTATCTATGAAGAGCTCCTTAGAAGTCACAGATATTCTCATTGTTATTAACTGACGAAGATAGATAAGTAGCGCACTCAAGAGCAGAAGAGAGATGAGTCCGGCTGTGTTCCCCATGGCGGCCCACACAGATAAGGCGAAACTGAGAAAGAGGAAGTAGACAAACCCCATCAGCCATAGGGGAGGACGGATTGCCTCTGTGAAAGGAATCTCTACTTCACGCGCGGCCATAGGAGAGACGCTACAGGATTTCATCAAGTAACCTTGCCCCATGAGTCGGATTGCAAGTACTACGCCACCAGAGGGCGCGCTTGTTCCAGCACGGCATCCCAAAGCCCCTCCGATTGGCTCACAAATCCCTTCCCATTTTGGTCACTGTTTCGGGTGCGGAGATTTACATCCGACGGGATTGCACGTCATAGCTCACGCAGGTGATGCAGCAAATCTCACGGCGCAATTTACTGTGACTAAAGATCATCAAGGTGCTCCAGGCTTAGCGCATGGAGGTTTACTTTCCTTAGCCTTTGATGAAGCGCTAGGAAAACTTATGTGGCTTATTCGCGCCCCTGCAGTTACTGCTCGCTTAGAGACGGATTTTCTTAAGCCCGTCCCTATGGGCTCCACTTTGTTCATCACGGCGCAAATTACGGGCCAAGTAAATCGAAAAGTTTATACAAGCGCAGAGGGCAGATTGAATTCTGCAGATGGACCGCTTGCAGTAAAGGCATCTGCACTTTTTGTCGTTGTACCGATGGACCATTTCTTAGATAACGCTCCCAAGGAGTACCTCGAGGAGATCTCGAAAATTCCAGAGTTGTTGGCTTTCGTCGATCCTGACTTCGAGATTAATCCCTGATGGTCAACGTACTTATTCAACGTCTTGATCCAGGCGTTCCACTTCCAATGTACGCCAAAGGCGGAGATGCCGGCGCGGATTTGGTAACACGAATTGATGTGACACTTCAACCTGGTGAGCGCGTATTGGTGCCAACAGGAATTGCCATTGCATTGCCTGATGGGTTTGCCGCTTTCGTACATCCCAGATCGGGGCTTGCCGTTAAGCATGGTGTTTCCATTGTGAATGCACCAGGGACTATTGATGCAGGGTTTCGTGGTGAGCTTCAAGTAATTTTGATCAACCACGATATTAAAGAGCCAATTTCATTCAAACGTGGCGACCGAATTGCGCAATTAGTTATTCAACAAGTAGAGCGAGCGGATTTTATTGAAGTAAGCGAGTTGCCAGGTTCTGGTCGCGGTACGGGTGGTTTCGGATCGACGGGGAGAGCATGAACGAGAGCGATCAAAGTAAAGTTATTAATGCATTGGGAGGCAAGCGAGGGATATTGGATTCAGGATTGCCTTCGCTGGTTTTCCTTGTCGCCTTTAATATTTCTCATGACCTCAGAAGTGCGCTTTATGCAGCAGTAATAACATCTGCGCTGCTTACTCTCATTCGTTTGATTGCTCGTGACACGTTGCAGCATGTACTTTCTGGATTTATTGGTGTTGCCTTCTGCGCTTTACTCGCTAGAAAAACTGGGCATGCTGCAGATTTCTATCTTCCCGGATTGATTATCAATCTTGTATATGGATCTCTTTACGCAATCTTGAATCTAGTTGGATTACCTTTAATTGGTTTATTGCTAGGGCCAATTCTCGGCGAAAACCTTGCCTGGCGTGCAGTCCCTGAGCGAAAGCGAGCCTACATTCGGGCTGGCTGGCTCTGGGTTCTACTCTTTGCCTCCAGATTAGTTGTTCAATACCCACTGTATAAGAGTGGAAATGTGAATGCTCTTGGCACGGCGCGTTTAATTATGGGTTATCCATTATTTCTACTTACGGCTTGGGGAACATGGCTTTTCATCAAATCTGTTCCGACAGTGAAAATTCCTACTGCTGAATAAAGCACTGCTTAAGTAGATCCTCAGCTGTTGACGATGCTACAAAAAGCAGCTCGTCACCAGCGCTAAAGACATCATGGGCCTTAGGAGAGATGACTCGGCCATCTCGAACGATTGCCGCAAGTGAAGCATTATCAGGAAGTTGAATTTCCTCGACAGTCTTGCCAAGACATTTAGATTCATCTGGAAGAGTGAGCTCCACTAAATTGGCTTGACCCTTCTTGAATGAAAACAGTCGAACAACATCTCCGACACTTACCGCTTCTTCAACAAGAGCGGAAATGATGCGTGGTGTCGATACTGCCACGTCAACGCCCCATGATGAATCAAATAGCCACTCATTCTTAGGATGATTAACGCGGGCAACAACACGAGGAACGCCATATTCAGTCTTAGCCAACAATGAAGCAACGAGATTGACTTTGTCATCACCTGTTGCGGCCACAAGAACCTGACAGTTATTTAACTTGGCGCTATCAAGTGATGCGATTTCACATGCATCCGCCATGAGCCATTCAGCTTTAGGCACGCTATCTAATTTAAGGGCCTTTGGGTCGCGATCGATTAAGAGGACTTGGTGTCCATTTTCCAATAGTTCACGTGCGATGGCTCTGCCAACATTACCTGCACCAGCGATAGCAATTCTCATGATGCATCCTCAGGGGAGTGAGCCAATGCCGCTTCAACATCAGCAACGTCTTTTTCGTGAACGATGACGTGGACAAGGTCGCCTTCTTGCAAGACGGTATGTTCATCGGGAATTAAACCTTCACCTAAGCGAGTAATAAACGCTACACGAGCTGGAGTGATATTTTCGATACGAGTTACTGGATTACCAAACCAACTCTCATGCACATGCATTTCGCAGAGTTGAATTGTTCCACTTGCATCACGCCATTCAGAACGAGATCCTTCTGGCAATAGACGTCGTAGAATTTGATCCGTGGTCCACAGGACCGTTGCGACAGTAGGTATGCCTAAGCGTTGGTAAATCTCAGCGCGTCCAGGATCATAGATACGGGCAACGACGTTCTTTACACCAAAAGTTTCACGAGCTACGCGAGCCGCAAGGATGTTGGAGTTATCTCCATTACTTACAGCTGCAAATGCTTGGGCATCTTTTATACCTGCTTCAATTAATGTGTCGCTATCAAAGCCGACGCCAGTAACCGCTCTGCCGATAAAGGCAGGACCTAAGCGCCTAAACGCTTCACGATTTTGGTCGATAACTGCGACGGTATGACCAGCGGCTTCAAGATCAATAGCCAGTGATGAACCGACGCGTCCGCATCCCATGATTACGACGTGCATGAGTAAAACCTACACCTGATTGCCCCATAGAGTTGGCTCTATGGACGCCGAACGCAGTAAACCTTTTGCCGTTGGTGAACGACATACCGTCACTGTCGAAAAAGTGGCCCACGGGGGCCATTTCATCGCTCGCCACCTCGGCCACGTTATTTTTCTTAGGCATGGGATTCCAGGAGAAGTCGTAGAGGTTGAAATCACCAGCACAGGTTCGAGTTTTGTTCGAGGCGACGTTGTGCAAGTAATTTCGGCTTCACCTGATCGCGTAGAAGCACCGTGCAAATATTCAAAACCAGGAGGATGCGGTGGTTGCGATTTCCAACATATTTCCATTTCTCGCCAACGCCAGTTAAAGGGCAATGTCATCGTGGAGCAATTTGCACGATTGGCAAAAATGGAGATTGCCGTAGAGGTCGAAGAAGTGGGCACTCCGCTTCACTGGCGAACTCGCATTTCTAGCGCCACTGATAACGAGGGACAGCTTGGGTTTTACGCCTCTCGCACGCATTCAGTTGTGCCAGTAGAGGATTGTCTGATTGCCTCTTCTGCAGTTAAGTTTCCAGAATTAGCAAAGCGACGCTGGCCAGTTAGGTCGAGGGTAGAAATATCTGTGAGCGGTGAAGGTTCGCGAACGATTGCAATTGCCGATGCCGGTCGTGGCTCTAAACCGAGATTAACAGAGGGACAACTGCTCTCTTTTGAGGAAATCAATTCTCACAAGTTGCAAGTAAGCCAATCTTCATTCTGGCAAAGTCACGAGTTGGCTCCGCAAGTATTGATTAGCGCCATTACTCCGCATGTTCGCGAGGGTGATCGAGTTCTAGATTTATATGGCGGCGTTGGACTTTTTGCCGCTGCACTTATTGATTGTGTTGGCGTAAAGGGACGAATCGACATTATCGAGTCGAGTTCCTCCGCGACTGCTGATGCACGCAAGAATTTCTCAGATTTCTCAAATGTAAATATTCATACAGGCGATGTAGTTCACCTCTTACCGAGAATTAGCGCGTGCGATGTGATTGTTCTTGACCCACCCAGAGAAGGCGCTGGCAAGAGCGTAATCGCTCAGATGTCGGGACTACACCCGCGTTCGATTGTTTATGTTGCGTGCGACCCAGCCGCCTTGGCTCGGGATAGCGCTTACCTACTTGAGGCTGGATACGCGCTCACGAGCCTGCGCGCTTTTGACCTTTTCCCTATGACGCACCATGTGGAGTGTGTCGCACTGTTTTCTCCTTTAAATTAGGGAGAAAATGAGGTATCTTGACGTCAAGATACTTCAAGTTGGGGGCATTCATGGCAATTAATTCTTTTAAGTCGCAGCGTCAGATCCGAGTTAACGAAACTGACTTCGAAATCTTTGACATATCTGGAGTTGAAGGCGCCGCATCATTGCCGTTTAGTTTGAAAGTGCTTTTAGAGAATTTGTTGCGTACCGAAGACGGTGCAAATATTACTGCTGAGCATATTCGTGCCCTTGCCCAATGGGACCCATCTGCCGAACCGGATACAGAAATTCAATTCACCCCGGCCCGTGTGATTATGCAAGATTTCACTGGTGTTCCGTGCATCGTCGATCTCGCGACAATGCGTGAAGCGATCGTCGACCTTGGGGGAGATGCAAGCAAGGTGAATCCACTTGCTCCAGCAGAGCTAGTGATTGATCACTCAGTAATTGCGGATGTTTTTGGTACAAGAGATTCGTTCGAACAGAACACCGACATTGAATATGAAAGAAATCGCGAACGCTATCGTTTCTTGCGTTGGGGTCAGGGTGCTTTCGATGAGTTTAAAGTTGTTCCACCTGGCACCGGAATCGTCCATCAAGTAAATATTGAATTTTTGGCTCGAGTTGTTATGACTCGCGTTGTTGATGGAACTCTGCGGGCGTATCCAGACACAGTAGTTGGCACTGATTCTCACACCACAATGGTGAATGGATTAGGTGTACTTGGGTGGGGAGTCGGCGGAATTGAAGCCGAAGCCGCGCTACTTGGACAGCCAGTCTCAATGTTGATTCCACGAGTCGTCGGATTCAAACTAACAGGCCAGTTACCAGTTGGAACAACGGCAACTGACATGGCGCTGACAATTACTGAAATGCTCAGAAAGCATGGAGTCGTAGGTAAGTTCGTTGAATTCTATGGACCCGGCGTCGTTTCTGTGCCTATGGCCAACAGAGCAACAATTGGAAACATGAGTCCTGAATATGGCTCTACGTGCGCAATTTTCCCGATTGATGAAGAAACACTCAAGTACCTGCGCTTAACAGGTCGAGATGAGAATCAAGTTGATCTCGTCGAGGAGTACGCAAAAGTACAAGGTCTATGGCATGACCCTTCTTTAACTCCTCGTTTTTCAGAGCACATCGAATTAGATCTAGCCAGCGTGGTCCCATCCATCGCAGGACCAAAGCGCCCACAAGATCGCATTGCATTGAGCGCCTCTAAATCAGCGCTAGAGAAGATTCTTCCTTCTTACCTTTCAGAGAAATCTGCCTTAGCTCCAGTAGATATTCATGTAAAGAATGAAGCCACCACGGTGAAAAATGGCGATGTTGTTATTGCTTCAATCACATCATGTACAAACACTTCTAACCCATCAGTCATGATTGGCGCGGCACTACTTGCAAAGAAAGCAGTAGAAAAAGGGCTTACATCCAAGCCTTGGGTGAAAACAACGCTAGCGCCAGGATCAAAGGTTGTAACTGATTACTACGATCGTGCGGACCTTACGAAATATATGGAAGCACTTGGCTTTAACCTTGTAGGTTATGGATGCGTGACCTGCATTGGAAACTCGGGCCCGCTGCCAGTTGAAATTAGCAAAGCTGTCAACGAACATGATTTAGCGGTTACCGCAGTGCTTTCGGGAAACCGAAACTTCGAAGGACGTATTAGCCCTGATGTAAAGATGAATTATCTTGCATCTCCACCTCTTGTTGTTGCATACGCCATTGCCGGGACGATGAATCACGATTTCGAGAAGGATTCACTAGGCAACGACAAAGAAGGCAATCCAGTATTCCTGAAGGATATTTGGCCAACAGAGGCTGAAGTTTCAGCAGTCGTTGAGTCATCTATTTCATCAGAGATGTTTACCAAAGATTACGCAAGTGTCTTTGACGGTGATCATCGATGGAAATCACTGGATACACCTACTGGAAATACTTTTGAGTGGGATTCGGAATCAACCTATGTACGCAAACCTCCGTACTTTGATGGGATGCCAGCCAATCCTGCACCCGTACAAGATATTTCTGGCGCACGAGTGATGGCCATTCTTGGAGATTCAGTAACTACTGACCACATCTCACCTGCAGGTAATATCAAGGCAGATTCTCCAGCTGGTGCGTACTTGAGCGCCCATGGAGTAGACCGTAAAGATTTCAATTCATATGGTTCGCGACGTGGCAACCACGAAGTAATGATTCGTGGAACGTTTGCCAATATTCGTTTGAAGAATCTTCTACTTGATGGAGTTGAAGGCGGCTTCACAAAGAATTTCTTGAATGGGGGCGTACAGGAAACTATCTATGACGCATCCATGGCTTATCAAAGTGCTGGTGTGCCGCTAGTCATTTTGGCTGGTAAAGAATATGGATCCGGCTCATCTCGTGACTGGGCAGCAAAGGGCACTGCGTTGCTTGGTGTCCGAGTAGTTATCGCAGAATCTTTCGAACGTATTCACCGCTCTAATCTCATTGGAATGGGTGTACTTCCATTGCAATTTAATCCAGGAGATACCGCCGCATCACTGGGTCTGACGGGCTCTGAAACCTTTAGCGTAAGCGGGATTTCTGCTTTGAATACTGGGGGCGTTCCCAAAGAGGTCACGGTGAAAGCGGATTCAATTACCTTCACTGCAAAGGTTCGCATAGATACACCAGGTGAAGCTGATTACTATCGCCATGGCGGCATCATGCAATACGTTTTGCGTTCTTTGCTCACTCAATAATTGAGTAAAGGGCCCAGCGCTCGTTAGCAGTTAGTCACCTGCTATAGAGGAAGGGAAGCGACTCCTTTTTCATGGAATGGCTTGCCGCATACTGCCTGACTGATTCCTTCGCGGTCTAAGTACGGCAAAATGCCGCCCAAGATCATTGGCCATCCTGCGCCGAGCAACATGCAGATATCGATTTCGGCTGGCGTGGACACGACGCCTTCATCGAGCATCATGCGTGCTTCCTCTGCCAATGCGTTAAGGGCGCGCATGCGAACTTGTTCGCTGGTAGAAGGATTCGTTCCCTTTTCCACAAGAGCAAGGGCTGCAGGGTTGGCGACATATTTACCGTCATCGCCTTTTGTGTAGAAAGTTCTTACATTCTCGGCAACAAGACGTTGCATTGTTGGTGAGATTCGGTACCTAGGACCAAGATTCTTATTGAGGATTTCTGCAACGTGCAAAGCAACTCCAGGGCCAACAAGACCTAAGAGTTCAAAGGGAGACATCGGAAGTCCAACGCTTCTCATTGCATTGTCGGCAATTTCAGGAGGAGTTCCTTCATCCATCGCGTCGGTAATTTCTCCCATGAAGCGGATGAGCAAACGATTGACAACGAATCCTGGTGAATCCTTGGTGATGACCATGGTTTTCTTAAGTTCTTTACCGATTGCTACCGCTGTTGCTGTGGTTGCATCATCTGTTGTGGAAGTGCGTGCAATTTCCAACAACGGCATGATCGCAACAGGGTTAAAGAAGTGGAAACCGATTACGCGCTCAGGGTGTTCAAGCCCTTGGGTCATAGCTTCAACGCTCAATGAAGAGGTGTTGGTTGCAATGATACATTCAGGTGAAACGATCTTTTCGAGATTCTTGAAAAGAACTTGCTTGAGGGAGAGTTCTTCAAAGATTGCCTCAATAACAAAATCTGCTGTGGCGAAAACGCTTTGATCGACTGAACCACTTACAAGTGCAGATAGACGACGGGCGCTTTCGGCACTCATTCGTTTCTTCTCCACAAGTTTTGCGAGTTCGGCATGAACCCACGCCACACCCTTGTCGACTCGAGCTTGATCAAGATCTGTCATGACAATCGGACATTTGAGATTACGTACCATGATGAGTGCCAATTGCGATGCCATGAGTCCAGCACCGACCACGCCTACTTTTGTGACTTTGCGGGCAAGGGCTGGCTTTGGAGCGCCCTCTACTTTCTTTCGCTTTTTCATGATGAGATTAAAGGCATACAAAGATGATCGCAACGCGTCGCTCATTACTAGATCTGCAAGCGCAACATCTTCGGCATCAAACCCACTAGTACGCGTGGCTGTTCGTGATTGCCCTATAAGGGCAAGGGCGCGAGCCGGAGCTGCAATTTCAGCACCGCCATATTTTTTCAAGGCGGCTGCCTTACCTGTCGCCAATGCACTTTCCCATCCGGGATCGTTACTGTAATCGGCGCGTTCAATTTTTTTCGTGCCATTGAGAATCTGCGCTGCAAAAGAGATTGAACGCTCTAAGAAATCTGCCGGGTCAAAAACCGCGTCAACGACGCCGAGAACAAGCGCATCCTTTGATTTCATCATGGTGTTGTTATTGAGTGCGTTGAGAATGATTACTTGAGTTGCTCGTTCTGGGCCAATCAATTGCGGCAGCAAGGTTGCTCCGCCCCACCCAGGTACCAGGCCAAGGAACACCTCAGGCAGTGCGGTAAAGGCTGTAGTTGCGAGGGTTCTATAGGTGCAATGAAGTCCAACTTCTAAGCCACCACCCAATGCGAGGCCGTTAATGAAGGCAAAAGTAGGAATATCACTTTCACCTAGGCGTCTAAGTACATCGTGCCCCAATTTTCCTATGGCAAGTGCTTGCTCGCGGTTAGATAGGAATGCAAGGGCAGAAAGGTCGGCACCTGCAGCAAAAATAAATGGTTTACCAGTAATGGCAATTGCCTTAGGTTTTCTTGAAAGCGCTTCAGTGATTGCCGCGTCAAGGGATTGCAATGATTGCACTCCAAAAGTATTAGGTCTGTTGTGATCTTGTCCGTTATCTAATGTGATGAGCGCGAGAGTCCCAGGACAACCAAAGGCTCCGAGATCGACATCGCGAACCAACGCATGTGTTACAACTTCTTCAGGAGCGCCATCTGGCATCTGCATCGACACGGTGGTCATGATTATTTGCCTGCCTTCGTTGTTCCTACAAAATGTGGGTTCTCCCAAATCACAGTACCGCCCATGCCTAAGCCGATACACATCGTGGTCATTCCGTAGCGAACTTCTGGATGTTCTTCAAAACTACGAGCTAGGTTAAGAATTAGACGCACTCCTGAGGATGCAAGTGGGTGGCCAACTGCGATTGCTCCACCGAATGGATTTACATTCGATGCATCATCGGCAATTCCGAAGTGCTCAAGGAAAGCAAGCACTTGAACGGCGAATGCTTCGTTGATTTCAAATAGCCCTATGTCGCCAATTGATAGGCCTGCTTTAGCAAGTGCTTTAATCGTTGCAGGAACTGGTCCGTAGCCCATTATTTCTGGCTCTACACCTGCAAAGGCAAATGAAACAAGACGAGCTTTAATCGTGAGACCTAGTTCTAGTGCTCGCTTTTCATTAGCTAAAAGGGCAGCTGTTGCACCGTCGTTAAGACCTGATGAATTTCCAGCCGTTACGCGTCCTGCCGGGCGAAATGGTGTTTTTAATCCAGCAAGTCCTTCAAGAGTTGTAGTTGGACGTGGTGGCTCATCGACAGTTGCGATTGCCCAACCGAGTTCTGCATTGCGTGCAGCAGTAGGGATGAGGTCGCGTTGGATTTTTCCAGCCGCGTATGCCGCAGCAGTTTTCACTTGAGAATTTAGTGCGTACTTATCTGCTCGTTCTTTGGTGATTGTTGGAAAGCGATCATGGAGTCTTTCTGCGGTTGCTCCCATTGCGAGCGCATCTTGCTCGACGATCTTCTCTGCGAGATAACGCGGATTTGGATCGAGACCATCACCGATTGGATGATTTCCCATATGTTCTACTCCGCCTGCAATTGCAAAATCATAAGAACCAAAAGCAATGGCACCAGCAATTGTTGTCACTGCAGTGAGTGCGCCGGCGCACCAGCGATCGATTGCATAACCAGGGACGGTGTTTGGAAGTCCTGCAAGGAGGGCAACGCTTCGGCCAAGATTCATACCTTGATCGCCAGTTTGCGTTGCTGCTGCGATAGCTACGTCGTCGATTTCGTTCGGTGGCAGTTTAGGATTTCGCTCGAGAAGTCCACGTACAGCGCGAACCATTAAGTCATCGGCTCGCGTATTCGCATACAAACTTCCAGCCTTACCAAAGGGAGTGCGCACAGCATCAACAACGACAACGGAGTGGGACATAAGGTCAGAGTCCTTTTGCATCAACGAGAAGCCGAGTTGGCCGCAGGTAAAATGTTACCTGCCAGTAGCCCCAGAAGAAACCTTTTGGGAAAGGTTTGAGATAGGTGTCACATAGGCAAAAATGGTTGCGCTTACGTAGGTTGCCCAGAAGCCAATTTGTAACCATGTTGTGAGCGTTGAAAATCCGATTGTTCCTGCAAGCAGGCTGGCTAGGAGCGAATCTGAAGAGAGTTGTGATTCAAGATCCCAGGCAGTAGATGAAAGTCCGGGGAGCCACCCAATTGATTGCAAATCTCCAATTCCATGGGAAAGAACTCCAGCAGCAACAACGATTAACGCGATGCCAGTGATTTGAAAGAATTTTCCGATATTGAAAGTTATCGACTTGCGGTACATCATCGCACCCAGGGCTACAGCTGCACTGAGTCCGAGTATTAGTCCAACAGTAGGTGCTTGGGATGTTCGCACTGTTTGAAAATTTGTATACAGGAAGAGTGCAGTTTCTAAGCCTTCTCTGGCAACCGCAAAAAAAGCAGTAGCAGCCACTGCAATAACACCAAGGCCTACGGCGTTATCTACCTTACCTTCGAGTTCTCGTCCTAGCGTCCGAGCGGTGCGCTTCATCCAAAAAACCATTGCAGTAACAAGTACTACCGCGAGAATCGAAATGACCCCTGCGAAAGCAGCCTCAGAGCGAGGTGCTAATTCGTGGGATGTGAATGTAAGGATTGCTCCTAAGCCCAGACTTAAGGCCACTGCAGCAGTGACGCCAGCCCATAGGGCTCCTCGCAGATGGAGGCGATTGCTCTTGGTTAAATATGCACGGAGAATTCCCACAATAAGGGCGGCTTCGAGCCCTTCACGAAGGGCGATAATGAAAGTGCTGAGCACATGCATAATCTACGACTAGAGGGGTATTTTCGCAACTTCAATGTTGCGTAATTCATCACTTTCTTCCGGTACGGGCAGCGGTTCACGCTCGAGAAGTGCTGCCGTGAGGATGGGCGCGACAATCTCTATCTGCCATTGTCGGGCGCCAAGCTCGCTCAATGTGGCCGCAGCATCGCTGGGAGATAGCCAAATAACGCGGCGCACAGTATCTGGGCTGATCAGATTCTCTACAGGGATAGAAAGTTCTTCTGCCCGGATTTCTAGATTAAAGCGTGCATGGGAGTAAGGGGCAAATTTTTCAGGGTATCGCTCGCGCCAAATCTTTATAGGAGGCAGGGATTCAGTGGCCAAACGAATAGGAGGCCAATGACTTTCAGGGATAGCTATTGCCTGAGCAATAGCATCGAGCCAAATTTGAGTCCGCTCTAGCCATCGCGCTCGCGCGCCAAGTGGCCGCAAAACTTTTTCAAGCTCTTTGCGGGTGATAGGCGCATGTACCGCTAATTCAAGCAAGGCTGTATCGGAGAGCAGTTTTCCTGGTGCGATATCAGTCTCTCGCGCAATCGTGTCACGTGCATGCCAGAGTGTTTTGATTATTGCTAACCGATCACGTCTCTTAATTTTGTGCATTCCTGATGTTCGCCTCCACGGGTCAATGCGCGGTGGAGATGGTGGGGCGTTGAGGATTGCCGAGAATTCTTGAGCAGCCCATTCAGATTTTCCTTGAGAATCTAAGATTGCCGAAATCTTTTCGCGAAGTTCAATGAGAAGTTCTACATCAAGTGCTGCGTAGGTAAGCCAATCCAATGGGAGAGGACGTGTGGACCAATCAACGGCGCTATGTTCTTTGGCAAGCACAAATCCCAAATGCGCTTCAATGAGTGGGCCCAATCCAACGCGAGGGAGTCCAGCGATGCGTCCACCTAATTCGGTATCAAATAATTTCAGTGGATGAATTCCTACTTCTCGCAAACATGGCAGGTCTTGAGTACTGGCATGCAAGATCACTTCATCGCTTTGCAATATCTCATTGAGTTGAGCAAAGAGATGATGTGGTTCTCCATCAATTGGCCCGAAAGGAATAGGGTCGATGAGGTGCAAGCCCCCGCCATGGCGTTTAATCTGGATGAGATAGGCACGTTGGCTGTATTTATATCCAGAAGCACGTTCGGCATCGACAGCAAAGGCGCCAGTACCATGAGAGAGCTCCTCGAGCGCCCTGGCAAATGCGATTTCAGTATCGATAACGTGAGGCGTTCCGCCCGCAGGAAAGAGCAGAGCAGGAATTACAACTGAGCCATCATCTTCGTCCATAAATTAACGGCGCGCCTTAGATGCTGAAGGGGTAATGGATCGAACGCCTTCAGGTACTGGTGCTAAGCCAGCAATTTCAGCAAGGAGATTGCACCAACCAGAAAGATGATCAAGAATTTCTGCGGGCTTAGTAATAACTGGCGTCCATGATGCTCGAATTTCCATTTCAGCCTCATCGCTTCGCTGCGAAAGTTTTCCAAAGGACGAACTTGCAACTCGAGTGACGGTGCCACTTGCGGATACATATTCACATCCGGCGTTAGTAAGAGAATCCAACATCCACTTCCAGCCAACCTCAGGCAACAAAGGATCCTCTTGCATCATCGGATCAACATCAGCGCGGACAAATGTTACACAGCGAAATTCTCCGTCCCATGTTTCTTGTCCGCCAGGTTCGTGAAGTACAACAAATCGACCCGATGCAATTTCGTCTTCATCATCGCCAAGCAAGCCATTGCTGACATCGGCAGAAAAAGCAAATGCATACGTTGCTAATTTTTGTGGAGCGGGAACTTCCTCGAGCAAAATCTCAGATCGAGTTGTAAAGGCTCGCAAAGTCTGCGCCAGTTGTTCAAATCCCATTGCGTCCACTGTTCAAATCTAAAGTTAATCATGGTTAAAGCGTGGGAGGCTGGGCGGTAACATTCCACTCATGGCAATAGCACTCGCACTGTTTTCTAGTGTCTTATGGGGAAGCGCTGATTTTGAGGGTGGGAGATTAGCCAAGAGATTTCCTTCCTTGGCTGTCACTGGTGCCTCCCAATTCATTGGACTGTGTTTTGGAGTCGTTCTTGTTACAGCTTCTGGGGTATGGCGATTGCCCGCATTTGGTCCCAACGGTTACCTGGTATCTGGATTCTTCGCCGGCATCTTTGGCTACTTCGGTTTGGTCTGTCTTTACGCGGGTCTAGCTTCGGGGAGAATGGGAGTTGTTTCTCCTATTAGTTCATTGTGCGCAATCATTCCTCTCACCTACGCATTGATTAGCGGAGAGCGACTCTCATTACTTGCAGGAATTGGCATTTCCGTTGCATTGCTTGGCGCCTTTTGCGCTAGTGGACCAGAGATTTCTCAACGACTTCCATTGAAACCTTTGCTCTACGCCCTTGGCGCACTTTTTGGCTTTGGAACAAGCTTAACTTTTATGGCGCGAGGCTCTGCATCTAGCGCGCTTATGACTATGGTTTTTATGAGAGTTACTACGTTGTTCATTTCACTTGCAGTTGCATTTGCGCGAAAATCTTTTGGTGGCTTTCGAACCCCTCGTGATTTTCGTTCACTGGCATTTATTGGAGTAGCGGATTTTTCAGCGAATGTATTAATTGGTATGGCGTCCACTCGCGGATTGGTCTCTGTAGTGATGGTGTTGGGTTCACTCTTTCCTATCATGACCGCAATCTTGGCATTTAAAATATTGCATGAGCGACTTCATTACATTCAGTACATCGGAATCTTCTTTGCGGTATTAGGAGTAGGAATTATTTCTGTTTCTTAATAATCGGCCCAGAACACGAAAAAAACTGCGTTCCATCTACTAATTCTTCAGTTATCTCCTGGAAATTTTTGAGAAGGTTTTGAATATCGAGTAAACCTTCGCCACCGGTAATCGGAGTGATGCTTAATTCAAAGTCATCTATTTTGCCCAGAGCCAGCAGTTCTAAAATAATCGAAGGACCTGCTTCAATGCCTATGTTTTCGCCGAACTCTTTTTCAGCGCGGGCAATTGCATCTGCGGGAGCCATTTGCCACCAGTGGGCTTGGGCATTTTTCTCAAGGAGACTTGGACGAGAGCGGGAAAGAATTACCAGGGGAGAGGGCGTTTGCAGGTAGCGCTCACTGTTGGCCGTTTGTCCGCCGATTATTAAGCAATCAAAATCCCTACGCCGGCGCAAAAATCTTTCGCGGTCAGCGGCGCTAGAAAGAGGTTGCGAGGATCCATTCTTCGTACTTGACCCATCGGCCCCCAGAACCAAAGATGCCGTAGTAGCCATGCTTCATAGGCTACCCAGGGCAGCAGGTTTTTTGTCAGTGGCGGGCTCTACTCTGACTTTCATGATCATTAATTGCGATAGCTGCACCATGAGAGATATTGCCTGTTCTGATTGCGTTGTTACTTCATTCTTGGCTCTACCCAGCGCCGATAACGGAGAAGTTAGCCAAGGGACGGTTGAGGCGCTCGAGAGGCTCTCTGAGCATGGAATCATCGCTCCATTACGCTTCCGAAGCGCTATTCAAGGGTAGCTCACAGGTTTCTAGGCGTTGCGTGGGCGTTCTTCAGGTTGAGTTTGGCGCCCAATGGCAGTTAGCCTAACCAGGTGAATCTGCCCAATCGCCACCGCTCTTCTCGTGGCGTAGCGATAGCACTTGTAATGGCGAGCGCCCTGAGCGCCGTTATTCTCTCCTCGAATCCGGCCCAAGCTGCCCCTTCTCTTGTTGATATTCAAATTCGGGTTTCGCAACTTCAGATGGAAGCCTCCAATGCCGCCGAGGGAGCACAGGCAGCTAAAGTTCAACTCGCATCATTAACACGAACTTTGAGTGGGATAAAGCAAGAGGCAGCAGCGCAGGGTCAAAATGTTGCACAACTGCGTCGCTCCCTTGGAGCAATTGCAGTGGAGCAGTACAAATCTGGGGGATTAAATCAAAGTTTAGAATTACTCTTCTCCAGCGATCCCACACTCTATTTATCTGCTGCCGGTTCATTGGATGCACTCACTCGGCGCAAAGCGCTCCAATTACGTAAATTCGCCGCGGCCCAACAGAGGCTAAATGCCACAACTTTCACCGTTAATGACAAATTGAAACTTGTTCGCGCCGCCCAAGCTCGGCTCACTGCGCAAACCGCACAGGCCCAAGCCAAACTCAAACAAGCTCAAAAGTTGCTTGCATCATTAAAGAAGTCCGATCGGGAAAGATTGGCCAGGTTGGCACTCCTTAGAGAGAATGCAGACCAGGCATCCTCTTTAGCTCTAGCGAAAAAAGTAAATGGAATATCAGGTCGCGCAGGAACAGCGCTCAAATATGCTTTGAAACAAATCGGCGACCTTTATGTATTTGGTGCAGCAGGAAACACTTATTGGGATTGTTCAGGATTAACAATGCGGGCTTATCAAATCGCAGGAGTTTCCCTGCCACATTCAGCCGCTGCTCAAGCAAATTATGGCAAGAGAGTCGCACTTAATGCTTTGAAGCCTGGCGATCTTGTTTTCTTTGGCAGGCCAATCGGACATGTAGGTATTTATTTCGGTGGTGGACGCATGGTTGACGCCCCGCATAGTGGTGCGCGTGTGAAAGTTCAAGCGTTTGGGTCCTATTTTGGTCGCCTACGACTTGTAGCAGCGCGACGATTCTGACGTGGCTACAACGCTATTCGTAACAAATGATTTCGGACCTCGAGCGGGGGGAATCGAAACTTTTATTATCGGTCTGATTGAAAGACTCCCTAAGGGAAGTGTTGTTGTATATACATCTGCGCAAGATGGCGCCCACGGGTATGACGAACAATGGCTTTCACAATTTGGCGTAAGGGTTGTCCGCGACCCAGGGAAAATACTTCTACCGAGTCCTCTAGTGGCGCGAAGAGTTGGGAAACTCGCACGTGAATTAGGGGCGACAACAGCGTGTTTTGGAGCTGCTGCTCCACTTGGCCTCCTAGCGCCAACTTTGCGTAGAGCAGGTGTTGTCAAAATCGTTGCCCTAACGCATGGCCACGAAGTCTGGTGGTCGAAAGTATTCCCATTTAACGTGGCGATGCGTCGCATTGGAAAGAGTGTTGACGTCATTACCTACCTTGGTGAATTTACCCGAAACGCTATTTCTCGAGCACTACCGAGGGCAAGTCAAAGAGCGATGGTGAAGATAGCGCCCGGGATTGATGTAGAACACTTTTCTCCTGATATCGATGCAACACTGTTGAGGAATTCATTGGGACTTGCAGATAAAGCGGTCATCGTAAGTGTCGGTCGCTTAGTGCATAGAAAAGGCCAGGATCGACTCATAGAAGCGTTGCCGATAATTCTTTCCGAGATTCCAAATGCTCACTTACTCGTTGTCGGCCAGGGCCCCTATTTGAAGACGCTAGAAACCCTTGCTAAAACAAAGGGCGTGAGTGAACATGTTTCCTTTATTGGCAGAATCCAGTACTCGGAACTCCCAAAATATTTCCGAGTAGGAGATCTATTTGCTATGCCCTCGCGTTCGCGATTTTTCGGACTTGAAGTTGAAGGTTTGGGAATTGTCTACTTGGAAGCAAGCGCATGCGGAATTCCTGTAATCGCCGGTGATTCAGGGGGAGCCCCTGATGCCGTTTTAGAGAATGTAACCGGGCTAGTCGTTGATGGCACAAATATTGAATCCATCGCAAAGGCTGCTATCTCGATTCTTTCCAATCCAGTGATGGCAAAAGCTATGGGCCTTGCCGGCCGAGAATGGATTGTTGATTCATGGTCCTGGCAATTATGGGCAAAGAAGTTTGAGAGCGTTCTTGGTATTTAATCTACAAGTTTATTCTTCATGGCAACTCCCACTGCCTCGATGCGATTGGCTACAGCAAGCTTTCTGTAGATTGATGCCAGGTGAGTTTTAACTGTTGCTTCTGTGATAAAGAGTTCCAATCCGATTTCTGTTGACGTTTTTCCAGATGGGATTAGGGAGAGAACTTGAAGCTCTCTTGCTGTTAAACCGAATCCATCTTTCTTCCGTGAAAGTGCTCCCTGTAAGTTATGGCTCGAAAAACTCATTGGCGCAGCGAAAGAGTGAGATACAGCGGAGACAACTTCGTGAAGCGGGGCAGTTTTTAGGATGAATGCACTCGCTCCTGCCTGCAATGCAGCCAGCAAATGGTCATCATCATCGTGCAAAGTGAGAACAACGATTCCGATCGTTTGGGAAATTTCTCTAGCCCAGGAGACAATTTCTAGCCCATTCCCATCAGGAAGGCTTATATCGACAACGATTACATCTGGTTTCTTGTGAGCAATTTGAGCAAAAGCTTCTTTCTTTGAAGCAGCTTCGCCAACAATCGAATAGCCAAAATCCTCAAGGGCTGTGCGAAGTCCGCGGCGCACAACATCATGATCGTCTATAAGAACAATCGTGATTTCTGAATTACTCATGACTTCTTACATGCCGCAGGGATGCAGAGTTCGGCACGAGTGCCCTGAGTTGATGAGGAAATGGTAAATGCAGCTCCAATATTCGCCGAACGCTCTTTCACGCCTGCTAAACCTCGTCGTAGGATTTCGGGATCCTCGACCCCCACACCGTTATCGGAAACGACAAGCGATGTCATCTCTTCTCTCTCGTAATACTGGACCACTACCGCTGTTGCCTTCGAATGCCTTGAGACGTTTTGTAGGAGTTCGCTCGCTATTCGAGTAATTTCATATTCGGTGTCGGTAGGGAACTCACCGTTACTTTGATCGATTTCTAGAGTCAGAGCGGTATCCCCACAAATATTTTCGGCAAGGGAAGTAAGTTCTTGAGAGAGGGTTGATCCAAGAGGGCTTCGAAGTTGATACATTTCACGCCGAACCTTGTCGATCAAGTCAGTAACTTCAAATCGAAGAGTTCGGATAGTGATTCGTGTTTGCGCGGAAATTTCGGGAGCAGCCAACATTAGATCTAGCGAATAGCCAATCCCAATCAAGTCCTGCGCGATGCCATCATGAATCTCTTGCGCAAGCCGGATTCGTTCGGTGCTCGCCATGGTGCGCTCTAGGAGTAGAGCGCCTCAATCTCAGCTGCAAATTCCTTAGCTACAACGTGACGTTTAATAGAAAGCTTTGCTGTTAAGTGGCCGCCAGCAATTGTAAAATCAGTAGGCAGGATTACGAATTTCCTAATTGACTCGGCCTTGCTAACTGCCTTATTGGCTTCGTCCACGCCAGTCTGAATAACAGCAATGAGGTCGGGATCCTTCGCTAATTCGGATAGAGGAGTGCCGTTTTTCTTGTTTACCGCAATCCAACTTTTGAGGGAGTCGGCATCAAGGGTTACTAGAGCGGCAATGAAAGGTTTGTTATCTCCAACGACCATGCATTGGCTAACGAGAGGATGTGCTCGCAATCTATCCTCTAGAACCGCTGGGGCAACATTCTTTCCTCCCGAGGTAACAATCAATTCCTTCTTGCGTCCGACGATGTATAAAAATCCTTCTTCATCGATTCGACCCAAATCTCCTGACTTAAACCACCGGTCTTGGGTGAAAACTTCGGCGTTTGCTGCTTCGTTCTGCCAGTAACCTCGCATAACGATGGGGCCTTTGATGAGGACTTCGCCGTCATCATCAATGCGAATGGACGTTCCAGGTATTGGTCGACCAACAGAACCAACGCGATGATGGTCGGTCAGATTAAGTGTTGCACCGGCAGTTGTTTCCGTTAATCCATATCCTTCAAGAACGCGTATTCCAGCTCCACGATAGAAATGTCCCAAGCGTGCGCCCAATGGCGCGCCACCAGAAATAGCGGCTTCAACATTTCCGCCCATTCCGTGGCGAATTTTTGAATAGACAAGCTTGTCAAAAATCTTATGTTGAATAATTAAGAGAGGAGATGTTTTCCCTTGATCCATAGATTCGCTGTAAGCGATGGCAACGGCTGCAGCTTTGCGGAATATCTTTCCTTTTCCTGCAGCTTCTGCTTTAGCTTCGGCGCCGTTGTAGATCTTCTCAAAGATTCGAGGTACAGCAAGCACGAATGTTGGCTTAAAAGAGGCGAGATCTATCGGTAGGCGACCTGCTGGGTCTCCGCAGTGCGCCAGGTGTAGACCTGCACTAATGGCTCCAATTTGAACCATTCGCCCAAAAACGTGAGCGACAGGAAGAAATAGGAGCGTGGATCCTCCGGGCTTAAGAAAGAGATCGCTAGCCCCTTGCACAACGTTTACACATTCGGAGAGGAAATTGCCATGAGTGATTTGCACACCTTTAGGTTTTCCTGTTGTTCCTGATGTGTAAATCAAAGTGGCTAGTGTGTCGGGGATTAGTGCGTTGCGACGACGATCAATCTCATCATCGCTAATATCTTTTCCAGTCACGGCGAGAACGTGCATAACATCATCAGTTATTGTCCAAACGTGCTTTGTGTAATCTGGCAAAACTGGAGTAATGAGTTCGCGCAGAATTGGCGTCTCAACAATTATTCCGACCGCTCCTGAGTCCTGAAGAATCCACTGGACTTGTTCGGCCGAGGAGGTTTCAAAAACGGGCACAACACAGGCACCTGCAAACCAAATCGCGAAATCTAAAATAGTCCACTCGTAGCGCGTGCGAGCCATGATGGCTACGCGATCACCAATGTTGATTCCGGCCGCTATCAATCCCTTTGCTGTGGCACGAACTTCCGCTTCAAATTCTCGGGCAGTGACACTTTGCCAACCTTCACCAAGAGGGCGAGAAAGCATGATGCGTTCTGGTTCAAACCATGCCCTTTCGGCAACTAGATTTGTGAGGTTACCTGCGGTTGCCGCAGGGACTAGGGCTGGAATCGTGAATTCGTTCATAGGGCAACGCTAGCAACCCCAGAGGCGTGTGGGCTAGTACGTCGAGGGGGTAATCTGAGCGCCATGAGCGAAACATCCAGCAACACCATCTCAATAGATGCCCCACTAGCCCATGTCCAAGGGATTTTATTTGATATTGAAAAGTATCCAACGTGGTCCACGGCCATTAAGTCTGCTGAAATCCTCTCTAAGGATGACCAAGGACGTGTGACTTCTGCGAAATTATCAATTGATGCAGGCATGATGCGCGACCGAGTGAGTTTAGATTACGACTGGAGTGAGGCACCCGCGCGTTTATCATTCTCACTTGCCGATGCCGACTTGTTAACGGGCATGGATGGCGCATATGTCATCGAAGCCGAAGATGATGAGACGACTAAAGTGAGATACGAACTAACGGTAAGTTTATCCATGCCTATTCCTGCGATGATGCGAACAAAAGCTGAGAAAACAACTATTGACCAAGCACTTTCTCAATTGAAGGCTTTTGCGGAAAAATAGATGTCATATTCGATTGGTGTAGATGTCGGCGGAACCAAAGTATTAGGTGGCGTAGTCGATAGCCAAGGCAAAGTACATGCACATGCCCGACGAGATACACCTAGAGAAGGTGGCGCAGATTTAAATCAAGCTATTGCTGATGTCGCTTTAGAGTTAATATCTCAATTCGATGTTGACTGCGTAGGTGTTTCAGCAGCGGGCTTTGTCTCCTCGGATCGAAAGACAATGTTAGCGACTCCGAATATCGCACAATGGAATGGTGTCAATCTCGAAAAAGAGATTGGTGGACGCATTAATCGTCCTGTAGTTATTGAAAACGATGCAAATTCTGCAGCGTGGGGCGAGGCAAAATTTGGTGCTGGCCGAGGTGAAGATCATGTAATCCTGCTAACGATTGGCACAGGAATCGGCGGCGGAATTGTTATTGATGGAGCATTACAACGTGGCGCACACGGTATTGCGGCAGAGTTTGGACATATGCGGGTAGTTCCCGAGGGACATTTGTGTGGCTGTGGTCAACGAGGATGTTTTGAGCAATATGCCTCTGGAAACGCTTTGTTGCGTCATGCGCGTGAAGCGATAAACGCGTCACCGGAAATAGCTCGAAATCTACTTTCACTTGGAGATGGCAGCGTTTCAGGGTTATCTGGAAAACATATTACGGATGCAGCGCGAATGGGCGATGCAGTGGCCTTGGCGGCTTTCAATACAACCGCTCAATGGCTAGGAGCTGGTATTGCTTCATTGTCAGTGTTGCTTGATCCACGTTGTGTGATTATCGGCGGTGGAGTCATCGATGCCGGCGAGATATTGCTTGCACCGACACGTGAAGCGGTTGAACGTTATATGCCTTTCTCTGGCAAACATCCGTCACCTCGCATCGTCGCAGCTGAGTTAGGAAACGAAGCCGGACTTGTAGGCGTGGCAGATCTTGCTCGCTACAGAATTGCACCATCTTCATCTGTGTAGTCATCTCTGAGTGAGTAAAGAAAAAATGCAAGTCCACCAAAGAATGCAAGAACTCCTGGCCATGGCTCAACACCAAGGGGATTGAATCCAGTTACTCCAGCGGCAAGTGCGTAGATCGGTCCACCGATCATTGCGAAAATTGCATTTCTCTTAGTTCGGTCATGTATCGGCGCAAGAGCTGGATTGGGTTCAATAAAGTGTTCATCGGGATCGGGGAGATCTAGATTATCTAGAAAATTTGAAGGCGATGCCTGGTCAAGTGATAGTCCTGCGACTATTGATTCGAATTCGGCATCGATGAGTTCGGTGTCATCATCAACCTCATTAGTAGCGGGCCAAAAACCAAATTCAACTTCCTTCATAAATAGAATAGTTTCTTCAACGGTTGTTGATGTCATTTGATCGTTTAAAACGATTTCTCGTATGTAGGCAGAGGAGACGTTCTCCGCGATTTCCTGTGCCTGGCTAAATTCTTCGCCCGTTTCTCCAATTGAGTACATCAGCAAGAGCGGGTGCTCAATGAGATCTAGATTTTCAGAAACTTGCTGATAGTTTTTACGTAGCGCTCTCTCATCGGAAGTGATCACTGGTTCAATCAGGATGAGACCCGATACTTCATCTCCAAATTCTTGCGCGATAGATAAAGCAGCCATCGCGCCTTCTCCGAAACTAGCAACGAAAATGGTTTCACAGCGCGTTTGCAGGTGGAGAAATTCCTTGCGCGCTTGAACAAATATGTCTCGAGCCGATGTCGAAATCGAAAGCACGAAATCACCCGTTTGAGCGCTAATCGCGCTGGCCCAGTCTTGATTTTTTGCCTGGAATAGGAGAACCCCAATCTTGCCGCCGGGGAGTTCGACACGTTCAGGGCCTGCATTCACGGTCACTTTCCCATAGTGTCATATTTGGGGCTAAATTAGAGCCCTGGTTAGTAGCAACTCGCTTAGGGAAGGGAGCAACTCATGGTCAATCTGCCGTACGGATTACTCAGGGCTTTCCTGACTCCATTTCTCATGCTCCTCTTTCGCCCTAAGGTCACGGGGTTGCGAAATGTACCTATCAATGGGCCTGTAATCATCGCCTCCAACCACCTGTCATTTAGCGACTCAGTTTTCATGCCCTTGGTCGTTCCCCGGAAAGTAACCTTTTTGGCAAAAAGTGAGTACTTCACATCTCCCGGTCCTAAAGGCCTATTGAAGAAATTAACTTTTATCGCTCTGGGTCAGGTTCCCGTTGATCGCTCAGGCGGTCGCAGGAGTGAAGCTGCGCTCATCACTGGATTAAAGGTTTTAGCCGAAGGAAATTGTTTAGGAATTTATCCTGAAGGTACTCGTTCCCCAGATGGACGTTTATATAAAGG
Source organism: Actinomycetota bacterium (assembly GCA_009700405.1). Classification (GTDB taxonomy): domain Bacteria; phylum Actinomycetota; class Actinomycetes; order Nanopelagicales; family Nanopelagicaceae; genus QYPT01. Next base: position 32,450 of record WLMD01000002.1, read on the forward strand.
TCGTACAGGAATAGCCCGCTTAGCGATGGAGTCCGGCGCTCCAATTATTCCAGTAGCCATGTTTGAAACCGACAAGATTCAACCAACTGGGAAAGTAATTCCTAAGATCATGAGAGTTCGAATGATATTTGGTGAACCGATTTACTTATCAGGGGATTCAACAAACTTGCAGCTTCTGCGTGATGCAACGGATTCACTCATGCGCAAATTACAAGAGATGTCGGGTCAGGAATATGTTGATATTTATGCTACAAAAAGAAAAACCGAGATTGACGAAGAGGGCTAAGCATCAACTCCTGAGCGTTGAACCAAATAATTACAGGTAGTGCACGTAGGGCCAGCATCAGGGAAAGGGCCTTCTAGCACGGTAATGAAATCCTGAATGACTCGCAGAAATTCGTTTTCATTTCGCTCTACTGGGACATAACTTTGCGCCACACCAAATCCGTAGTTTTCGGCGGAATCGCCAAGTACCCGATTTGGTTTCCATACAAGTAACCCCATAGATGCCACCGACAACGCCTTACCAACGGCAGGCACTTCCATCGCGTAAACGTATGCATGCAATTGGGGGGAGTAGAACTCGCCAGAATCACGAGCGCTATCGGAAACTTTACAATCAATAAGAGCGACTGTCCCATCATCATTTTCAGCAACAAGATCGTACTTGCCAAGGATGCGCCACCTGGTGGTCTCACCATTGATGATGATGTGTTTACTTTTTACAAATTCCGCCAATTTAGTAATACGACCTGGTCGAAGGGAGGCATCAATATCGCGAGTGGAAACACCTCGAAAAATATTTTCTTGAAGCGATGAGAGTGTCCCGACTAAAGGCATAGTTAAAGGAGCCGAAATTTTGTACCAGTATTTAAGCCAGAGGCAACGCTTGCAGGTTGAGAGTCCAAAGGTGAGATCAGATGGAGAGATGTTCTCTCGTGCGGGTGTAGTCGGCTTATTCATGGCTCTAGTATCTCGCTTAATTCACCAGCAAATGTCGAATTGCTGCGGAGATTACAAGTGAACCCAAAGTCACCATCACGACGCCGCCGATAGTTCGCAATTTCACGAGTCGGCTGGCATCAGTTGCCAACCAATCCCTTGCCGTTCCTGCAAGAATTCCCCAACTGCCATCGCAGACGAGGCACATCACCGCGAAGATCGTGCCGAGCAACAACAATTGCGCAGTGACGCTTCCACGATCTCGATCTATAAATTGAGGCAAGACCGCGGCGTTGAAAACGAGAATCTTTGGATTAAGTAGTGCAACCCATAACCCTTGTCGCATGGTTGTCAAAGATGAGGGTTGTTCTGTTGTTACAGAGCTCATGTTTGCGGCATGTGTGTGTCGATGGCGAATCGCATCAATTCCGAGATAAATAAGATACGCGCCACCGCCCCACTGAACAATTGCATAGGCCAAATCAGAACGTTGCAAAACCGGACCCAATCCAACAGCAACAAGAGCCGAAAGAATGAGAGTGCCGATTGCATTTCCTAAGACAGTAAATAGGGCTGTCTTGCGTCCCCAAGAAATCGCTCGCGCTACTATGAAAAGGACACTAGGTCCTGGAGCAAGGACGATAATTAAAGACGAGGCTACGTACTCCCAGAGCCGACTTGGAACAATCATTGTGACACTTTATAGGTAAATGTCATGGGATGGGAGTACGTAATCTCGAGTGAGGTTTTTAGTTGACGTTACCGCGACTCTTTGCGACCGAGTTCAACACTTGATAGCCCACAACAGCGACCAAGGTAGCGTTGATGATTCCACCGAATGTGTAGTCGCCGCTTGTCCATGACATATCAGCGATACCAATGATTAGCGCTGATGCAGCAATAATCAGATTCGTGGAATTGGCAAAATTAACTTTGCCCTCAATCCAAATACGTGCGCCAAGAACGCCGATCATTCCAAATAGTGCAACGCCCACTCCACCAAGAACGCCTACTGGAGTGGCGCTAAGGACAGCGCCAAATTTAGGTGAGAGCGAGAGCAAAATTGCGCCAACGCCGGCTACCCAGTAAGCAGCGGTTGAATAGACGCGAGTTGCGGCCATAACGCCAATGTTTTCGGCATATGTCGTTGTTCCCGATCCACCACCTGCACCAGCAAGTGTTGTTGAGATTCCATCTGCAAAAAGAGCCATGCCCATTTGGTCATCAAGGTTCTTTCCAGTCATGGCAGAAACAGCCTTAACGTGTCCAACGTTTTCTGCAATGAGTACAAGTACTACTGGCAAGAAGAGCGCGATTGCCTTGCCATTAAATGTTGGAGTTGTGAAGTGTGGTGCTGCAAAAAGCGCAGCTGATTTGATGGTGCTTGTATCAACATCTCCTTGAATGAGGGCTACGCCATATCCCACTACGAGTCCTAGGAAAATACTGATGCGTCCCAAGAAGCCACGAGAGAATGCCGATATCAATCCGATGGAAGCCAAAGTAATAATGCCCACGAGTGGACCCTGAACGAAATTATTTTTTGCAGCCCCTGCAAGATTGAGACCGATGACCATAACGATGGTTCCTGTTACTAGGGGAGGCAGTAACCAGTTGATCCATCCAATTCCTGCAGCGCGAACGATGAGGCCTATTGCGGCCAGAATTAATCCTGTGACTACAACTCCGCCCAAAGCGTTAGACATGCCTCCGCCTGCCTTAGCGGCAGCGATAGGCGCAAGAAATGCGAAAGAGGACCCGAGGTAGCTCGGTACTCGGTTTTTTGTGATCGTAAGAAAGAGCAGCGTTCCTACTCCAGAGAAGAAGAGAGTCGTAGTAGGTGGAAGGCCAGTGATTATTGGCACGAGGAATGTTGCGCCAAACATTGCAGCAATATGCTGAACTCCGACACCAATAGTGCGTGGCCAGCTCAGGCGTTCATCCGTTGAAACAACTTCTCCTTGACCAATTGTTTTCCCTGTGCCATGAAGTTTCCATGAAAGTAGAGACATTGATATTCCTTCCCTCAAGCCCTCAGATAGCGCCTTAACGCGGGTGTTCAGGCGCCAGACAGCGACGGGGAAGGTCACTTAAGGCTAGGACGCCTTCCTCACGACTGTGCGCATACCCACTAGTACGCCACGCCGTGACCATGAGCGCCTCTGATTTGCATTCGCACCGTATATCCGATTAAATAACGAATCGATATATCGAATAGATATAACCATCCGCCATATAGCCCTCAGGAGTAGATCAGATGCGCTCGAGAAGTGAATCCTTGGAGTTTGCGCTCCTTGGGCTACTCGCGCAGAACGAGCTCCACGGCTATGAATTACGCAAGCGCCTCACCGCCATCTATGGCCCTTTCAAAGCGCTCTCATTTTCGGTCTTATACCCTCAATTGCGTCGGATGCTAGAAGCAGGCCTCATAGAGGAATCATTCTCATCTGACCCAGGACTTTCACGGCGCTCGCGAATTGTCTACCGCCTTTCAGAGCGCGGACGAGTTCGTTTTTCAGCGCTGACTGAAACGGTCAGCCCTGAGACATGGGAAGACGAAGGCTTTGAAGTTCGATTCGCATTCTTTAGTCCAACCTCGCACGCCAACAGAGTACGCATTCTTGAAGGACGTCATCGTCGCTTGAAAGAGCGAGCCGAGATTTTGCTGGGGGAATTGGAAAAATCTCCTGTCGGAATCGATAAGTACTTAGAGGAGTGGCGACGCCATTCTTTAGAAACCGCTGAGCGCGAAATCGCTTGGTTGGAAGACATGATCAAAACCGAGAGGAAATAGAGTGAATATCAGTACAAACAAAGGCGACATTCGTGTTGCAATCGTGGGCGTAGGAAACTGCGCCAACTCCTTAGTTCAAGGCGTTGTCTATTACAAGGATGCCGCAATTGATCAAGAGATCCCCGGTTTGATGCATGCAGTCGTAGGTCCGTACCACATCAATAATGTGAAGTTTGTTGCTGCATTTGATGTAGATGTAAAGAAAGTTGGGCTAGACCTTGCTGATGCAATCTGGGCCAGCGAAAACAATACGATTAAGTTTGCCGATGTGGCACATAGTGGCGTCCCGGTTCAACGTGGCGTAACTCTTGATGGTCTAGGAAAGTACTACCGAGAAACTATCACCGAATCTGATGCACCTGCTGTTGACGTCGTCCAGGTTTTGAAAGATGAAGCGGTCGATGTACTGATTTGCTACCTACCTGTTGGTTCAGAAGATGCAGCGAAGTTCTACGCACAATGCGCAATTGATGCAGGGTGTGCCTTCGTGAATGCACTGCCTGTATTCATCGCTTCAGATCCAGTCTGGGCAGATAAATTCACCAAAGCTGGTCTACCTATTGTTGGCGATGACATCAAGAGCCAGGTTGGCGCCACAATCACTCACCGCATTATGGCCAAACTTTTTCAAGACCGTGGCGTTCACTTAGATCGCACATATCAGCTAAACGTCGGTGGAAATATGGACTTCAAGAACATGCTCGAGCGCGATCGCTTGGAGTCGAAGAAGATTTCTAAGACCAACTCGGTTACTTCACAATTGGAGCATGACTTAGGTGCAAAGAATGTTCACATCGGACCATCGGATTACATTCCATGGCTAGATGATCGCAAGTGGGCCTACGTGCGCCTTGAGGGTAGAGCATTTGGTGATGTACCTCTTAACTTGGAATATAAGTTGGAAGTTTGGGATTCACCCAACTCAGCGGGCGTCATTATTGATGCGCTGCGTTGTGCGAAAATCGGATTGGATCGCGGAATTGGCGGACCGCTTCTTTCCCCAGCGAGTTACTTTATGAAAACTCCTCCAGTGCAGTACACGGATGAACAAGCCCATGTACGCGTTGAAGAGTTTATTGCTGGAACTATTGAGCGCTAATTTCGACAAAGCACGCTAGCGACAAAGATGTGCGGCAAAGAAAACTCCCCCCGAGTAACTCGGGGGGAGTTTTTCTTAACCCTCACGGAGAGTAGAGGGTTAAATCGTCGCCTCCGCTGGAGTGCGACGAAGATGAACCCACCCTGCCATTGAAAGTACGAGCAACAAAAGTCCACCGATGAGTGCAACGCCGGCAGAAATTCGTGCAATTTGTCCCAACTCCCAGAACGCATATGCGGTGAGCAAAGTTCCTCTAAGAGTTACACCCTTGAAAACAGTATCAAGAGTTGCTTGCGCTGAATCTGCAGCTTTTTGCAGTGCTGCATCGCTTGGATTTGCAGCGGCTGCACCTGCGGTTGTGCGTGCAGTAGTTGATGCGTCAGCGTATGTTGCCATACGTGACAAGTGGAAACCAAGATAGTGATCTGCATACATTTGCGCTTGCTTACCGGTGGTCATTAATTTCCCACCGTTCTCCTTAAAGAAGGCAACAGTTGCTGCAGCATCATCGGGATTTCCAGTTGTCGCTGGAAGTGAAATCTTTTGAGCAGCTAGCTGACTCGAAACTGCGCTGTCGGCAAAACTGTAACCCCAGTTCATAAGCCCCGCGGCTACGAATAAAAAGAGGCTGAGACCGAAACCAACTAAGGTGACAATCCCATCAAAGGTACGACGTTTCATGATTTTCTCTCCTTTAGTGTTCATCAATGTGTGAACACCCCTATTGATACACGGTCAATCTCAGGGAGAGAGGTTCAATCGCGAGTGTTAGCCCCTGTCTATTTGTGATTTTGCTTAATTAGTTATGTGACCCACGCCAAATCATGCAAGCAAGAAGCAAGAAGCAAGTCAGTAAGAAGATTGGGGAGTCTGGTGAAACTTAATGAGAAAGTTACTAGATATGACGCGCGCAGAGAGATTGGCCATCAGCGCCAACTTCAAAGTGTTTACAAGCAACTTCTAAGCGATCAAAAGCGCTATCTCCGTAATGGGTGCGATAGGCCAGCGCCAAGAGAACGCGCAAATTTGTATCGCTATCTGCCCGAATTCCGAAAGCTTTTGCGGTGCGACTGACAGTATTTTCAACAACTTTTTCGGTATGTGCTGTCTCTCGTGCAATGGATCCATTTGACTTCCCCTGGCAGAGAAGGTCCATCACTAGTCGCTCAAAAGGGGTTAAATCTCTCGTTGCAATCGTTATATCTATTGCCATGATTGAGGGTGTCCTCTCTCTTTCTTTGCACTATACGCGGTGGTGACACTTTCACCTATTATTGTTGACGATAGACATAGGATTGCGCAATGAGCGATGTTTTGGCAAGAATTGATGGATCTGTACTCGTTTTGACGCTCAATCGGCCCGCGAAAATGAACGCGATAACACGCTCGATGTACCTCGGGTTATCCCGACATTTGCAGGAGGCAGCCGATGACTTCGCAATCCGTGCAGTCATTTTACAGGGCGAAGGTGATCATTTCACTGCCGGGAACGATATCTATGATTTTGTAGAAGAGCCTCCTACTGGCCCAGATTCTCCAGTGAGTAAATTTCTTGAATCAATTCATAATTTCCCCAAACCGCTATTAGCCGTTGTTTCGGGAAACGCAGTGGGTATTGGTACGACAATGCTTTTTCATTGCGAAATTGTTTTCGCCACAAGCACTGCTAAATTTTCAATGCCATTCGTCTCCCTTGGTTTAGTTCCAGAAGCTGGTTCAAGCTATATCTTCCCCCAACTGGTCGGGTATCAAGAAGCGGCACGAATTTTCCTTACGGGAGATAGTTTCTCTGCTGATGATGCAAAACGATATGGACTTGTAAGCGTTGTGGCAGATGATGCCAAGGAGCAGGCTCTTGCAATGGCTCATAGAATCGCAATGCAGCCACCAACATCTGTCATAAATACTAAGGCGCTATTAAAGGCACGATCTCACGAAGCAATATCGGCGGTGATGCTCGTTGAGTCAGAGCTATTCATGCTGGCATTACAATCAGATGAAGCGATGGCAGCGTTTATGAAATTCACATCGAGAAGTTCACAAGGAGATTAAAGATGAGTCTTGCTGGGAAAAGAATTTTCATTACCGGAGGTTCTCGCGGAATTGGATTGGCGATTGCGCTAAAGGCCGCTCATGATGGCGCATCCATTGCCATTGCAGCCAAGACTGCAGAACCCAATCCTAAACTCCCTGGAACGATTTATTCTGCTGCCGAGGAAATTCGCCAAGCAGGAGGCATAGCTCTTCCGATTCAATGTGATTTACGAGATGAAAACCAAATCCTGCAGGCAGTTAATGACGCTGCAAAAGAATTCGGTGGCATCGATATTCTTATTAATAATGCAAGTGCCATTAATTTGACTCGAACAGAAGAGACACCGGCTAAACGTTTTGATTTGATGTTTGATGTAAATGTCCGTGGAACTTTTCTCACTTCGCAAGCTGCGTTGCCATTTCTTCGAGAATCCGCTTCGGCCGGAAGAAATCCTCATATTTTGACGCTATCGCCTCCGCTTTCAATGAAGGCTAAATGGTTTAAGAATCATGTTGCCTACACGATGGCCAAATATGGGATGAGCATGTGCGTTCTGGGGATGTCTGAAGAATTTCGCCGCGACGGGATTGCCGTCAATGCTTTATGGCCCCGAACAGCTATTGATACAGCTGCTTTGGCAATGATTCCAGGAGTAGATATTGCGGCTTGTAGGACCCCGGAAATCCTGGCTGACGCGGCATATGCCATTTTCAATAGGCCAGCGAAGGAATGCACGGGTAATTTCTTCATTGATGATGAAGTCTTGGCCAGTGAGGGCATTACCGATCTTGATAAGTATTCAGTCGTACCCGGTACGACTGACTTTTTAGCCGATTTCTTTCTTGATTAAGTAAGAATTCACAGACAGAATAGGGGAGTTATGTCGAATCAATCTGTAAATCCACGCACGGGTGAAAAATTTGGTCCCGTCTTTGCCGCAACAACACCGCAAGCGATGGATTCGCTAATTGCCCAATCGGTTTCGGCATATAAAGTCTGGTCTCATGTTAAAGCCGCTGAGCGAGGAAAAATTCTCCTGGCCCTAGCCCAAGCAATTGATGACCGCCTTCAAGATCTCGTAGATATAGCGGATCTGGAAACGGGGCTAGGAAAAGTCCGACTCACTGGAGAAGTTGGACGAACAACTTTTCAAATTCGCTCTTTTTCGAATGCGCTAGAACGAGGAGAATTTGTAACACCTTCGCTAGATGAAGCCGTTGATGCAGCAGTACCGCAAGGGCATCCAAAATTCCTACGCACGACAAGAGGAATCGGACCAGTGGCAATATTTGGTGCAAGTAATTTCCCATTTGCATTTAGCACTCTTGGCGGGGACACGGCCTCAGCCCTTGCTGCTGGATGTTCGGTAGTCATCAAGGCACACCCTGCGCATCCGCAGACTGCGCAATTAACTTTTGACATTGCCAAGAAAGCGCTACAAGAGGCTGGGGCGCCTGAGGGTTTAATTTCTTTGGGCCATGGGTTTGAATTCGGAAAATTGGTGATTACAGATCCACGCATATCGGCCGGAGCCTTTACTGGTTCACGCGCGGGAGGAAGAGCGTTATTTGATTTGGCTCAATCTCGAGAGTACCCAATACCTTTCTACGGCGAACTAGGAAGCGTAAATCCCGTAGTGGCTGTTGAGAGCGCTCTTACAGATCCCGCTGCATTTGCTGGCGCGTACTTAGACTCGTTGCTCATGGGTAATGGACAATTTTGCACTAACCCAAGCGTTCTTTTCGTTCCTGCAGGTTCGATCGTTGTGAATGAAATCTCCAAACAGATTGCGCAGCGCGATCTCGCTCCCTTCCTCAGTGAAGCTACTAAGAATTTGCACGATTCCAATCGGGCAAAGGTAATTGCATCAACGAAGGCCGAAATTTATGAGGGTAAAGCCCCATCAGGCGCAGGTTTCTTTTCTGCCCCAATGGTTCTCGTTGTTAAGGCAAGTGATGTCACACGCGAAATTTCTGGCATCACTGAAGAATGCTTCGGTCCAACCGGAGTCGTTGTGACATATGGCCACCACGGCGAAGTTGTAGAACTCTTAAGCAAGATGGAAGGCGCTCTCGCGAGTTCTCTTTTCGCTTCAGCGTCTGATTCATCAGCTCCGACTCTTATCGAAGCACTGGCATCGATGTCGGGTCGTGTGGCATTTAACGCATGGCCAACTGGAGTGGCTGTTACTGCTGGCCAACATCATGGAGGGCCATATCCGGCTTCAACTTCTTCTTTGCATACTTCAGTTGGAACGCAGGCAATCAATCGATTCTTGCGCCCAGTAACCTTTCAAGGCTTGCCCGATGAAATCTATTCCGCGCTTCAATCAACCACCACTAAGGAGAAATAAGAATGAAACTTGCACGCCTTGGCGAATTTGAGAAAGAGAGAGCTGCGGTCATCGTTAGCGACACGGAAGCAGTATTTGTTGATGACGTTGTAGGAGACTGGAATAGAACTTCTCTTGAGGCTGGGGCTGTTGCAAAGGTTGCGGCGATGGATTTATCTTCGCGTCCGCGAGTTGCGATTTCTGACTATCGGTTGGGATCTCCAGTTGCTCGTCCGACCAAAGTAATTTGCGTAGGTTTGAATTACGCCCAACATGCCCTTGAGTCAGGAATGAATCCACCAGCAGAACCTGTAATTTTCATGAAGGCTCCAGATACCGTTGTTGGCGGCTTCGATGACATCATCGTCCCTCCAGGTTCAGAAAAGACTGATTACGAAGTTGAGTTATGTGTCGTTATCGGCAAGAACGCCCTCTATTTGAAATCTCCAGAGGACGCTAAGGATCACATTCTTGGCTACACGATTTCCCAAGATGTGTCAGAGCGTCATTGGCAAATTGAACGCAGTGGACAATGGGTTAAGGGAAAATCTTTTCCATCCTTTAATCCGATGGGACCATGGATCGTTACCGCTGATTCGTTAAATCCTCATGACTTACGTTTATGGTGCACGATAGATGGCCAATCTCGACAAGATTCGCGCACAAGCGATCTTATTTTCGGCATTGATCATTGCATCTGGTACATCAGCCAATTCATGGAGTTGAAAGCTGGCGATATCATCAATACAGGCACTCCACAGGGAGTGGGCATGGGATTCAAGCCCGAAAAATACATCCACGGCGGTGAAATCGTTGAGACAGGAATTGAAGGCATCGGAACTATTCGTTCCGCAGTCCGTAAAGCCTAAACTCTAAAAAACTAGAATGGCTTACTGAAGTTTGTTTCTTCGGTAGCGTCAATTTCAAGTAATCGGTTCCACTTTGCTGTTCGCTCTGAACCATGAGTTGAACCAACTTTGATTTGGCCTGCGCCCCAACCCAGGGCCAAGTCAGATAACCAGCTATCTTCGCTCTCACCTGAGCGCGCCGAAACCACAGTCGTGAAATGTGATTCCTTAGCTTCCTTCAAGACCTCGAGAGTGTTAGAAAGAAGTCCGTTCTGATTTGGCTTAATTAAGATGGAATTCGCGCTTTTTTCTGTGATGCCCTTGTTCAGGCGCCCACTATTAGTTGTGAACAGATCATCGCCAACAACTTGAATAGGTCGAGGGAGATTTGCAAGAAAATATGACCAACTTTGCCAATCGTCTTCGGCAAATGGATCCTCAATAGAAATAATAGGTTGGTTGGACAACAACTGGATAAGTTGGTCGTGCCATTGCCGCGATGAATAAACCTTCCCTGTGCTTCGAGAAATATAATTTCCCTGGTCGAAGAATTGAGTTGCTGCGATATCTAAAGCAAGGCTCACATCGCGCCCAGGTGTAAGTCCAACGGCTTCAATGCATTCAACAACAAAAGCACACGCTTCATCCGATGAGGAGAAGGCGATTCCGAGCCCTCCTTCATCAGCGACAAGATTGGTAACAAAGCCTCGTGATGCACCGAGCTTGGCTGCACTTTCACGAATGGCAACTACCCAAGAAAGCGCTTGCGTCACGCTTTCGGCACCATTGGCGATAATCAGGACATCTTGGATATCGAGGGCGCCTCTAGCATGAGCTCCACCCGAGAGGATATTCACCATCGGCATTGGCATTGTGAGCGAACCCGTTGGTTGAAAGAGTCTGGCTAGAGATTGTTGCCCGGCATGCGCCTGTGCAATTGCGGTGACAATGGATACGGCCAATGTTGCGTTCGCACCCAAATTTTCATGACGAGTAGTTGCATCTAGCTCTGTCATCGCATCGTCGGCTTCTTGAAAACGTGGTTGACGTGCAATCAGGAGCGGTGCAATCTGTGTGTTGATGTTGTTGATTGCTTGATAGACGCTCGATCCTTGAAAGAATTTTTCAGAGTATGCGCCTTGCGCATCTCGTAATTCGTGCGCCTCGTGTCGCCCAGTTGAAGCACCTGAAGGCACCGTTGCTTTATGAACGCTTCCATCGCTTAAAGTCATCCGCGCACATACTGTAGGCCGACCACGGGAATCCAACATTTGAATTCCCATCAGCCCTGTTATCGAGGTAGTCATAACTCTGAGAATACTTCAGTCAGGGAGGGTGGGTCTTCACTTTGCAAAATGCCAAGGCATGTATTTCGAAGGTTGCTCTGCATCTCTGGGTTTAAATATGAAACAGGAGATACTCCATCTACACGGGCGAGGGAAATGGCCGCGACATGCCAAATAAATGTCGGAGAAGCAGGCCGGCCTAGTGACTGCTCATAGCGCTGGAGGAAAGAGTAAGCAGATTGTGCAATTTTAGTTTTTGCGGTGAGAGTGCCAACATATTCGGATTTCGTCAGCAGGTGACCTAGGAGGAATCCTAAATCGAAAACAGGATTACCGGCATGTGCCACTTCGAAATCTAGGATTATCGGCACATTGCTTGAGGAGACCAAGATGTTTTTGGGGGAGTAATCACCATGCACTAAAGCGGTTTTATTATTTTCAAGTTCATCGATTAAAGATGATATGCGCCTATTGATGCTCTGATGACGAAGAGCGATTGCCCGATAAAAGGGAGATATGCGTAATTGCTCAAAGAGCGTATCTTCTTGGAATTGATCAAGTATGAGCGGCGCTGAAGTGTTCTTATGCCATTTGCCAAGAATCTCTCCAACATCACCTGCAACGACAGGGAGTATTTTCCCGGCCAGCATGTCTTCTTTCCAGTTCGTGACGCTTCGAGGTGCGCGTTGGAGGATAACCACAAAACGTTCTGGATCGCATTCAACGAGAGCGGGTACATTCTCTGGAGTAATCTCCTGATACACCTGCAGCGCATTAGCTTCAACAATTGCACGGCGTTGGTCTGCGCTCCATTTTTGAGCGACCTTCAATTCAGGGAGGGCCTGTTTCACTACTAGGTCTCGACCTTCTCCTGAAACAGCGAGAACTACATTAGATACGCCACCAGTAAGAATTTCAACAGCTACGTCGGCAGAATCAGAAAAAATATTTCGAGATTTTAGATAGGCAACGACAGAGTTTTCATCAAGTAATTGCACAGGGATAGATTAAGGCAGGTAGGTAACCGAATGCGCGTTATCTACCATGACACTTTGGCCAGATATTCCGGTATTGAGTTCACTTCCCAACAGATAGACGCCATTTGCGACATCTGCCGCAGTAACTAATCTTCCGATAGGCGTAGATTCCACGAGATGATCAAATTGCTCGGGAGCCAGAGTATTTCGAGTCATAGGTGTATCTACAACTCCAGGAAGGATTCCATTAACCAAGATTCCATGTGATCTACCTAAGTCCACCGCTAAGGAGCGAACGAGGCCCCCAACTGCAGCTTTTGACACTGTATAGGCCAATTTTTCTTTCCGGGTGAAGATTTCAGCGATAGAACTGATGATTACTATGTGTCCATTTCGAGCAATCGCACACTCGCGCATAAGAAATTTAACTTTCTTAACGATGAAGCCGACATTTGCTTCAAAGAGATCGGTGATTGCTTCATCACTTGTCGTAAGCACGGTGCCGTTCATGTTGGCGCCTTGTGCAAAAACAATAGTATTGAAATTCGATTCTTCAAAAGGGGATGCGCTTTTGAAAGGGAGGACTATCTCATTAGGCAATCCGACGGGTACTCGAACAACAGGAAATACATCCCAGCCATGATTGATGTAGGTCTGAGATATTGCAGAACCGAGTGCCCCGGTAGCGCCAAAGAGGAGTACGCGCTTATTAGCCATGATTATCTACCTTCGTATCCGTATCGTGTGAGCATGGAGTAACCAATAGCGGCGCGACGAACTCTTTCGCGTCCCGTTGATTCGATTACTCCCTGGATGTGTCCACCGGCGGGATATAGACCCGGTGAGTTTCTGACTGTGAATTTGAGGTAGACAGGAGCTGCCACCCTCACCAAGTCAGGAATTTCATAGTGACGAACTACTCCGCCGAAGTCATCTGGCCCCTCGACATATACATCGAGAGGGATATCAACTTGCGCGCGAATGGCAGCAATTTGTTGCAACGAAAGATCTGTCGCAAGATTCAAAGTGGATGCGCCAAGGTCGGCGAGTGTTTGCGCAGTTGCCGCATTCGTGCAAGGTAGCGCTACTGAGGTTTTGAAAATGAAATCACTCGGGAGGTCTCCACGCTTTCTTGCTTCCCCGAGTACTTTGAGAAGACCCAAATCTCCAACGAGAACAGAACGAAGACCAAGAGATGCTCCGTGGAGTACATCTTCTACGGCGTATCTGAGTTGATCGTTTCCTCGAAGAGTCGGAGAGGCGACGCCACCTGCAGTAGAGAGTGGTTGCTTGCCGATATCCCAGGCTGCTCGTGGACCAACAAAGAGACAGACTTCAAGATTATTCTCTTTTCCAAGTGCAACCATTTCGCGAATTTCCTGATCGGTCTGCATCATGATGCCTGATCCTTGGGAGATTCGATGAAATTTTACATTGAGTTTTTTTGCCTCATCCAATACGGCGCGAAAAGCGCTTGGTCCTTCAACGGATGGAATTTCAATTTTCCAACGATCTCCATCGGGAAATCTTTTAGTCGATTCCGGTAACCCATCGGCGTCTTGGCTTTGAATATTTTGGGCGCGCAATAATGCGATTGACTCTTTCATGGGCCCTTTCGGGTCACGCGTGGAGGGCCAAGAACTTTCCATCTTTTACGCTCCCTATTTCTCACATCTTGAGAGAACTCTCTAAGGAAAGAATCCCACACTCTGTCAGATATGTGAAAGTCTCCTCCGAATGCCAACCCTTACATTAAGGTAGGGGTTGCCGAAACACTATTGAACGGGGTCGCATGAGCCAGAACAGTTCTTTTGAGGGCCAAGTTGTTATGGTCGTTGGTGCTGGAAATGGAATTGGCCGCGCAACTCTTGGCCTATTAATCGAGCGCGGTGCGCGGGTGTTCGCCCTAGATAATAATCAGGACGCACTATCTGAGATTCAAACCCTTTTTTCCTTGGGTAGCGATCAAGTGAAGGCTTTGGATGTATCTGATGAAGAGGCGATCAAGAAAGTTGTAGCCGAAATTTTCGCCTCTGAAGGAAGAATTGATGCGCTAGTTAATTCAGCCGGGATGACCGGACCTACTAATCGTCGCCTCAATACAATCACGTGGCCGGAGTTCGAACGCGTTCTGCAAGTAAACCTCTTTGGCGCGATTTGGCTCACTCAGCAACTGATACCAATTATGCAAGGCCAAAAATATGGTCGAATAGTTCATGTCTCATCAATTGCTGGCAAAGAAGGCAATCCAGGCATGTCGCCATATGTCACCTCTAAAGCAGGAATGATCGGGTTTATTAAAGGTGTTGCCAAAGAAGTAGCAACAGAGGGAATTTCCATTAATGCTGTTGCTCCAGCAGTGATTCGCACACCTATGAATGCTGACACGAGTGATGAGACCCTTAAGTACATGATCGCCAGAATTCCTATGGGCCGAGTGGGCGAAGCCGAAGAGGTAGCGGAGACTATTTGCTTTGCGGCATCTAAGGCTTGCTCTTTTACTACAGGCTTTACTTTTGATACTTCTGGTGGCCGCGCAACGTACTAGAAGTTAATTACAAACGGCCAGCACTATGCAGTGCGCCGAGAAATTCTTTGAGACGATCTGTTTGTGGGTTGTTCAAAATCTCTGTTGGATTTCCTTCTTCGTGGATTTTTCCATCCGCTAAGAAAATTACATGGTCAGCAATTCTTTTTGCAAAGCCCATCTCGTGCGTGGCTATAACCATCGTCATGCCTTCGCTTTTGAGTTCAGCGATAAGAGTTAATACTTCTGCAATGAGTACAGGGTCAAGGGCGCTCGTTACTTCGTCTAGGAGAAGCAACTTTGGACTAGTGGCAATTGCCCGAATGATGGCAACTCTCTGCTGTTGTCCACCACTGAGCAGATCTGGATAGCCACGCGCTTTTTCGGCAAGACCAAAACGTTTCAGAAGTGCCATAGCATTTTCTTCAGCGTCATTGCGGGAAACACCATGGACTAATCGCGGCGCTAGCGTGATATTTTCCAAGACACTCAGGTGTGGGAAAAGATTAAAAGCCTGAAAGACAGATCCGATATTGCTACGCACTTTATCCATATTGGTACCGAAGGCGGAGATGTCTTCTCCATCAAGGAGAATTTGTCCATCATCAATCTCCTCAAGAAGATTAATACAGCGCATGAAAGTGCTCTTGCCAGAGCCGCTTGCACCAATTACGACGTTTACTGAATGCTCAGGGATTGACAGTGAAATGTCATCTAGAACTAGCTCTGATCCGTAACATTTGCGCAGATTCTTTACTTCCAGGACCTTTCTCATCTCTACCACCGTCCCTGTTGTTTTTGTTTGGCATCTTGTCGTCGAGCCAACCAATCCGTAAGTCGGGTGAGGGGGATTGTCATCAAGACAAAGAAAGTTCCTGCAACCAAGTAAGGAGTGAAGTTAAAGGATCGAGCCGTTTCAATGCCGGCAGCTCGTATCGCATCTACTGCCCCAAGGACGGAAATGAGTCCAGAATCCTTTTGTAATGAAACCAGGTCATTGAGAAGCGGAGGCAAAACATTGCGAATGGCCTGGGGGAGGACAACATGGCGCAGGGTTTGGCTGCTAGATAAACCGAGCGCGCGGGCCGCCTGTCTTTGTGCAGGATTTACACCTTCAATACCCGCGCGAATTACCTCTGCGACATATGCCGAATACGTGAGTATCAAGGCGACAGTGCCAAGCAAGACAGCAGAGTTAGGAATCCACGTGATTCGAAGTCCAGGGATTCCAAGACCAACAAGCAATAGGACAAGAAGCAAAGGAAGTCCGCGAAAGAGATCGGTGTAGAAGGTTGCCACTAGTCGAAGCGGAAAGAGAATTGGTTGTTTGGTTGTGCGAGCGACTGCAATGAGCAGACCGAAAATTAGAACAAATATCTCGGCGATGATGAGAACTCGCAAATTCAGAAGAAGACCGTGGAAAACAGTCGGGAGGGCGTGCGATGCATATTTAGCGCTAAAGAATGATGTTCGAACTCGGTCGAAACCCGGAGCCCCTGTGACGACAATGACGGCAACGAGGCCGAAAGCAACAGTGCTAACGGCTGCTATGAGAGTGGAACGGCGAGAGGCTCGACGTCGAGCATCTTCGCGCTGCAACTGCAACGACGAAGGCTTATACGACATCGAGCCCCCCGTTCCGTGAATCTATTCTCGGTATTACTTTAGAACAGGTGCGCCCACAGATGTGGCTAGCCAAGTATCTGCAAGAGTTTGCAGAGTCCCATTGCTACGTAAAGTATCTACAGCTTTTGTGACGCAACTTGTTAATGAACTGCCCTTTGACAGAACAAGACCAAATTGCTCACCTCCGGCTTGCGGTGCAAACTGTCCAACAATGAGTCCGCCAGTGAGATCTACAGCTGCGATATAGAAAGCAGTTGGAAGATCAACTACGAGTCCATCAATAGAACCGTTGGAAAGTGACTGCTTTGCAATGTCGTTGCTATCAAAGACAGCGGCATCGGTCTTAGGTTTTACGATATCCGTAATTGTGGAATAGGAAGTGGTTCCAACTGCGGCACCAAGTTTGGCGTTTGCAAGATCTGCAATGGTTTTTGCGTTAGCGATTTTTGAACCCTTGATTGTTACGACTGCTTGCGCAACGTCGTAATACCCTGAAGAGAAATCAACGGCATTAGCACGCTCTGCAGTAATTGATACTTGATTGATATCAAAATC
>WLMD01000020.1 GCA_009700405.1 Actinomycetota bacterium
GGCTAGCTTATGCAGCTAGGGCGTAATCAGCGGCAGTTGTACTGGCGCTTAGTTTTTTGCACAGGTTATTGGTTAACGAGATCATCCTGGCTTCCTCGGCCCGCTTCCCCTGCCCCAACATCCAAAGTCGAGACCGTTCACCCCCAAGATTTAAATCTAGAAATCAAAAATTGATATCTGGGATAAATAATGAGACTTGAAGCGTTACTGCGTCGCTATGTAATTGTGGTGGTGCGCAGAATTGCTTCCGCGCGCTAAGTGTAGAAGATATAACCGACATCCCATACTTATTTATTCCCGCTTGAGTCAGCCGTTCTTGCCTGAGCGTCTATTAGAGATTTCGCGCTCCATTTCACGACCGGCTTGGCGCTCAAGTAATGCTGCTCGCTTATCGTGAGCCTTCTTTCCGCGGGCAACAGCCAACTCAATTTTTGCTCTGCCATCCTTAAAATATAGTGAAAGCGGAACAAGGGTTATGCCGCCCTCTTTTGTCTTGCCGACCAAATCTTTGAGTTCATCCTTATGAACCAAGAGTTTGCGATCGCGCCGAGGTGTGTGATTGGTCCAGGTGCCCTCTGTGTATTCAGGAATGTGCACGCCGCTAAGCCAGAGTTCACCGTTATGAATCATGGCGAAACCATCAATGAGGGAGGCTCGTCCTTGGCGCAGTGATTTAACTTCAGTGCCCGTGAGCACTAATCCGCATTCAAAGACATCTTCAATGGAGTAATCGTGACGCGCTTTCTTATTTTGCGCGATGAGTTTGCGACCTACCTCTTTAACCATGGTCGCTCACCTCACTTCTCTCGCGTCTCTCAAGTACAAACATCGATGGTCGATGCCGTTATTAACGCGAGTTTAGACCACCAACACTCTGATGAGGTGCGCTTAAACCTTGAGGTAGCGGCGAAGCGTTAAGACGGAAGCGGTCACTGAGACAAATAGCCCCGTTGCAAGGAGGTAGCCAGAGGAAACCCAGACTTGGCCCCAACCGAAGAACTTGGTGAAGGAAAGGAGCGGCGCGACTTTTGAATCGATGACGCTCTTGAGAAGAGCCAGTAAGCCCGTTGCAATTGCCCATCCGATAATCGCCGAAATTACGCCCTCTAACAAGAATGGCAAACGAATCGACATAGAGGTTGCGCCCACGAGTTTCATAACTCCTGTTTCGCGACGTCTATTAAATGCCGCAATACGTAGAGTGTTGCTAATCAAAAGCGCTGCCGTAAGAACAGATGCCAGACCAACCAATAGCGCGCCATTTCGCAGAACGCCAAGTAATCGGAAGAACTTCTCAAGGATTGCACGTTGATCCTGCACTACATCAACGCCAGGACGTCCCGAAAATGCACTAACGACAACTGCAAATTGCGTTGGGTCGCTCAATTTCACACGAAAGGATTCAGGTAATTGGTCGGCTGTTACGTTCTGCGCAATCGCTGAATTCCTAAATCTTTCTTGGAATCGCGCAAATGCTTCGGTCTGCGACTCATAAAACACATTGGATACAACAGGAAGTGCTTGAAGATCTTCCTGAATTGCAAGACGCTGACCCGGGGTAACTACGCCTCCAGAGCATGATGGTGATTCAGAGAGCGGACCGCAGAGATAAACCGATACTTCAATCTTGTCATACCAATAATCTTTCATCGCGCTTACTTGTGCATTGGCTAGCAACCCAATGCCAAGGAGTGAAAGCGAGATCGCAACTGTAATAATTACAGCAAATGTCATCGTGAAGTTACGGCGAAGGCCAATCCCAACTTCGCTAACTAAAAACCGTGCGCGCATCTCGTTACCCCTTAGCCCGTATATCCGTAAACGCCGCGAACTTGATCGCGAATAACATGCCCACTATCTAATTCGATAACGCGCTTTCTCATCTGATCGACAATGCCAGAATCGTGTGTCGCCATAACAACAGTTGTTCCCTCGCGATTGATGCGATCGAGCAACTTCATAATTCCAACACTTGTTGCGGGGTCTAAGTTTCCAGTTGGCTCATCAGCAATCAGAATGGCAGGACGACTCACATATGCACGAGCGATCGCAACGCGCTGTTGTTCTCCACCAGAAATCTCACTTGGCCGGCGATCGCCTTTATCTTCAAGACCGACGAGTTCTAGAACTTCAGGAACTTCGCGATCAATCTCCTTCTGCGAATATCCCAATACGTGCAAAGTGAAAGCAACGTTCTCAAAAATTGTCTTATTAGGAAGAAGTCGAAAATCCTGAAACACGGTTCCAACTTGGCGGCGAAGTTCAGGAACCTTGTGGTTTGCCAGGGTGCCCAAATCTTTGCCCGCGACATGAATGGTTCCCGAGGTTGGGTGGTCCTCACGGAGAACCAGCCGAAGAAAAGTAGATTTTCCCGATCCCGAAAGCCCAACAAGAAAGACGAATTCGCCTTTGGTTACCTCGAGATTGATCCCCGCGAGGGCAGGCTTGTCCTGACCAGGATAAAGCTTACTGACATTCTCAAAGCGGATCACTCAGACTCCAATGGGGGCTCAAAACGGGCACACGGTTTCTACAGGCTTAGTTTAGGCAAGGGCGGCGCATACATCGGCTCCAAAGGGCACTTTTTGCCTGATAATTTCGCGGGATATCTCACTTATTTGACGTAGCACCTGCTCGGCTCGAACTTTGGCGGACTAGATAGTGGCCCAAGGAAGCCAAAGGCGGACTGGATAGTGGCCGAAAATTAAGCCGAGGCGCTGCTTCGGCGCCAGCGGATGCCCGCTTCGATGAAGTCATCAATTTCGCCATTGAGAACTGCTGAGGTATTTCCGGTCTCGTGATTGTTTCGCAGATCTTTAACCATTTGATACGGCGCCAAAACGTATGAGCGCATTTGATTTCCCCACGAACCGCTGTTGTCACCCTTGAGTGCATTCATCTTCGCCTGCTCTTCTTGGCGACGGCGTTCAAGTAATTTCGATTGCAATACAGCCATTGCTGTTGCTTTATTTTGAATTTGTGAACGTTCGTTCTGACATGAGACGACTATCCCTGTTGCCATGTGCGTGATGCGCACCGCAGAATCTGTCGTGTTAACACCTTGGCCACCTGGCCCAGATGAGCGATACACATCAATGCGAATTTCCTTCTCGTCAATTTCAATGTGATCGCTTTGTTCTACAACTGGCACAACTTCTACACCAGCAAATGAAGTGTGGCGACGGCTCTGGCTATCAAAAGGCGAGATGCGCACTAATCGATGTGTTCCTTGTTCTACCGATAGCGTGCCATAGGCATACGGGGTAGAGATGCGAAAAGTCGTGGACTTGATTCCTGCTTCTTCTGCATATGAAGTTTCCAAAACATCGACCTTGAAATTATGGCGCTCGCAATACCGCAAATACATGCGCATCAACATTTCAGCCCAGTCAGCAGCTTCCACGCCTCCTGCTTCAGAGCGAATCGTCATTAGGGCATCGCGATCATCGTATTCACCGTTAAGCAACGTTTGAACTTCTAATTGGCCGATTGCCTTGGTCACGGAATCGAGTTCACGTTCGGCATCTGCAAGTGCGTTTGCGTCTGATTCGCTCTGAGCTAATTCAATAAGGATAGGTAGGTCTTCAACTCTTTGGCGAAGTTCGGTGAGGCGCTTGATTTCACTTTGAACTCGGGATAATTTACTTGTTACTTTCTGGGCATTTTCAGGGTCATCCCAAAGATTGGGCACTCCAGCCGCAGCTTCGAACTCAATTGCATCTGCTCGTAATTTTGGAAGATTTAAAACCTTTTCAATTGAGACAAGGGTGGCATCAATTCCAGCGATCTCAAGATCGTATTCGCGCGCAGCCACAGTGAGAAGAATACTCAGAATGAACCAGGTATGTTTTCCAGAAGAAAGCGCCTCGTTCCCAGGTTTTGCCTCGACTAATTCATTGGGTTGATCCAACGAGCGACCTTGCTCAGGGGAATAGAAACCAATCAGATTTGTTGGCACTTGCTCCTGCCGATGCATGTATTTCAACAGTGGAAAGTGTCGATTGTGGCAACCTAAAAGCGAGTGCTGCATTGGCGCTGGTATGTATCTCAACGGTATTGCCTTCGCAATAGAAATCGGTGAGCCAGACTTTCTCTAACTCTGGTCGTCTCATTCCATCGCTATTCATCCAGAGATCTAACTCCTCTAGAACTCGAATGCGAGCCATCGCGCAATCTAATGGAACACCCACCGCAGATGTGCCGCGGTAATAAGCGGCCTTATCCAAACTTTGTACTGCACGCAATGCTGCGGCTTCAGTGGCTTGGGTAAGTGAACGTTTTGAGACAGATATAGATGCAACATCAGTCATTAAAAACAATAGTGCGACTGTGATGAGAAACAACCCCATGATGAGAACAGAGAGTGAACCGTCATCTTTGCGAAACTCTGACTTCACTGCCATGGCGATACATACTCCTGCGCTGAGACATCAATTACCCGATGCGTCTGAGACGATGTAACGTGCAGTCGCGCGCTCACACTCTCGCCTGCAGTCAAGCAACGATGTGAGGAGCATGAAAATGAAAGTGTCATCGAGGAAATCTCTTCTTCTGTAAAACCCATTCGCTCAGCGCCAAAGTGCAACATTGTGTTGGCTCTAGATTGTGCATCTCCAAGATCTTCGCTCGTGGCATAAGCGCGTACTACTTCGCGCACTAAATTCCTGCTGTTGATCTCTATCGCACTCACATCGGCAAACTGAGTTATGTAAATGATTATTGGTAAGAATAATGGGATTGCAAGGATCACAAATTCAACGACGGCGCTTCCCTTGTCTTTCGTGTTAGATGTCGATACTTTCAAAGAGTCAAAGTTTAGAAAGCCAAATAGTGAATCTCTTATAGTTCTCACGGTTGGCGCTCCATAACTGCAACTCCCACAACATCAGTCGTTCTCGCCTTTTCATGTGCCAAGAAAGGCATCGCAGGAAGGATGCTCGGCAGTAATCTCCTTCGATGAGTAATGAGAACTTGCAGCTTGCCTACCGAGAACCACGAGCTAAATGATGCAACCTCATCCGAGGCAAGTACTTCACCTGTAATAGCTCCCGTCGTTGCCTCGCTCTGCGCATAGGACAAATCCAGGTTGCGGTAATTAACCGCAAGAATTAATGATGCGGTAATGAGAAAAAGGACCATCAATGGAATTATTACTAAGGTACTTTCGACAACTCCGCGATCATCGCGCCAGAATCTATTGACGAATTTCATAGTTAACTAGCGGTTAACTAGCGAATCCCGTTCATCGAATCTAACGAGTTGCGCAATATTGCTGTTAATCGAGGTGCTGCAATAGTCCAAATCGCAGTTACAAGTCCTGTCGTCATCAAGACAACCAAGACCCATCCTGGAACATCGCCTCGATCACTCTTGAGTTCCTTTTCGGTGAATCCACATTCCATGACTTTCTTCGTCTTGACTCGCGTGCGTAAAACCAACGCGATAAATAACGCTGTAATTCGCTCGGAAAAGTTACTTGCAACTTTCACATAGTTCTCGAAGCCTCTTGAAAGCGCCTTTACTACTCCTACTTCTTTCATGCTTCTCATTTGTTTCATCGCAACTCCTTGCCTCGGGTGCGCATCGGTCATGTGCCATCGCGCTAGGGCGATTCTTGGCGCAGGGTGCAGACAATTTCCGGGGTCTTTTAGGTTGCTGTGGACAGGGGAAGTCAGTGTGAAAACCCTTGGTACGCGCAGTTATTTGTGGAGCATGACTACTTAAATTACATAGAACTACTTCTGGTGAATGACTGTTTCCAGACCAGCAATCTTGAGTTCTTTGCGAAGTTCTGCAGGCAGGGAGAAGAGAAGTGACTCTTCGGTTGCGGTAATAGTTTCCACATCAGTGAATCCCCGCACAGCCAACCATTCGAGAAGATCGCGTACCAATATTTCTGGTACCGAAGCTCCGCTTGTCACTCCAATAGTCTCTACGCCTTCAAGCCAACTCTCTTGAGCCTCTGAAGCAAAGTCGATGAGATAAGCATTAGGGGTGCCATATTCCTTGGCTACTTCAACTAGCCGAACCGAGTTAGATGAATTTGTTGAGCCGACTACTAATACAAGATCTGCAAGTGGCGCAATCTCTTTAATTGCAACTTGGCGATTTTGTGTGGCATAGCAAATGTCATCGCTCGGTGGATCAATAATGTTAGGAAAGCGCTCACGTAATGCGGCAACCGTTGCAAGAGTTTCATCAACACTGAGCGTTGTCTGCGTTAACCAAGCAACTTTATTTTCATCGCGTACCTTGATGTCCTTGATATGGTCAAGGCCATCAACAATCTGCACGTTTCCGACAGCCTCACCTGCAGTGCCTTCAACTTCTTCGTGTCCTGCATGGCCAATAAGCAAAATCTCAACATCTTCGGCAACGAATCGCCTTGCCTCGTGGTGAACCTTCGTGACGAGCGGACAAGTTGCATCAATCGTGCGCAGATTTCGGCTAGCTGCATCGGCATGCACTTGAGGAGAAACACCATGCGCAGAGAACACAACGAGAGCGCCTTCTGGAACTTCGTCAGTCTCGTCAACAAATATTGCTCCGCGAGCTTCCAAAGTGGTGACTACGTGCTTGTTATGAACGATCTGCTTTCGTACGTAGACCGGGGCTCCGTATAAATCAAGCGCCTTTTCTACAGTAATCACAGCTCGATCAACGCCAGCGCAATAGCCACGCGGAGCAGCAAGCAATACCTTCTTGGACATGGAGGGGAGTCTATTAGAATCGCACTGTGCTCGAAACTTCAAGTGAATCCCCCGCCCCAGTAAGGGTAGTTTCCGAAGCGCTCAAAGGTTATATAGATCGTTTAGGACCCATTTGGGTTGAAGGCGAAATTTCTCAGATTAACGACCGTGCCGGAATGTCTTTCATGAGATTGCGTGATCCCAGCGTAGACATGAGTCTTTCTGTGATGTGCCATCGCACAGTATTGGCTCCAGTTTCACCGCTTCCAGAAAATGCACGGGTTGTCATATTGGCAAAGGTTTCGTACTCGGCAAAAAATGGATCACTCTCATTATCTGCCAAAGAAATTCGCCAAGTAGGTATTGGTGAATTGCTTGCTCGCCTTGAACACCTCAAACAATTGTTAGCCGCTGAAGGACTTTTCTCAGAAGATCGCAAGAAGCCATTGCCTCTCCTGCCTCGACGCGTCGGTTTAATTTGCGGACGAGGTAGCGCGGCAGAAAAAGATGTCGTAGAGAACGCAAAGCGACGTTGGCCAGCTGTTGAATTTGAAATCCGCGAAGTTGCCGTTCAAGGCGCTGCGGCCGTCGTTGAAGTTTCGGCAGCACTTCGAGAACTTGAGGCAATCCCTGAAGTCGATGTCATCATCATTACCCGAGGCGGTGGCTCCTTTGAGGATCTGCTTCCATTTTCTGATGAAGGTTTAGTACGCCTTGCCGGATCGTGTCTGACTCCCATCGTGAGCGCTATTGGCCACGAACAAGATGCGCCGCTCTTGGACCTCGTTGCAGATGTTCGTGCATCGACACCAACTGATGCTGCCAAGAAAGTCGTTCCTGATATCGCTGAAGAATTTGCATTGATTAATCAACTGACAGAGCGCGCACGTCGTCGAGTACGAAATGTCTTGGAGTTGGAAACTCAACGCATCGCGAGCCTTCGCCAGCGCCCAGTACTTAAAGATCCACTCACTCTTGTTTCTACTCGCGCAGAAATCATTGCCTCCTTACGTGAGCGCTCACACCGAAGCACTGTTCATGCTCTCTCGCTTGCTCGCGAAGAGTTGGTACATGTTTACGCCCGCGTGCGATCGCTCTCACCCCAGGCAACCTTGGACCGTGGCTACGCAGTAGTTCAACGCGAAGATGGCAGCGTGGCACGTGACCCACGTAACCTTTTCGCCGGCGAACGTCTCCGTTTGCGATTAGCGCTTGGCGAAATCAACGCTGTAACTGTCGAATCCAGAGAGTAGATTTACCTCATGACACCTGATTCATCTCCCGAGGCACCATCAGCGAAAACTCCAAAATCTGGTGGCAAAGCAGATGCAAAACTTTCTTATGAGGGCGCCCGTGATGAACTCACTGATGTCGTTAGCAAACTTGAGGCAGGTGGAACAACACTTGAAGAGTCAATCTCTCTCTGGGAACGCGGCGAAGTCCTTGCAGCAATCTGTCAGGAATGGCTAGATGGCGCCCGTGCCAAACTCGAATCAATTAAGCCAACGCCATGACACCTACTTTTTCCTACTCCGACCTGCTGCCACTTGGAGAAGATGCAACCATCTATCGCTCATTAGGTACAGAAGGCGTGCGGAGCGTTAAGCACGGAGAGAAAACTTTCCTAGAAATCACACCGGAGGCAATTTCGCATCTGACCGAGACAGCGATTCATGACATTTCTCATTTTTTGCGAGCTGCCCACTTACAGCAATTAGCTAATATTTTGAAGGACCCTGAAGCATCGCCCAATGATCGCTTCGTAGCACTTGATCTTCTCAAGAATGCAAATATTTCTGCTGGCGGAATCTTGCCGATGTGCCAAGACACTGGCACAGCAATTGTTATGGGCAAAAAAGGACAACATGTTTTAACTCAAAGCAAAGATGAAGTTGCCGTTGCTCAAGGTGTTTATGACGCTTACACAAAACTTAACCTTCGCTATTCACAGATGGCCCCCATCACGATGTGGGATGAGAAGAACACCGGCAATAACTTGCCCGCTCAAATCGAAATTTTCGCCGATACCGACCATCCCGATCAGTATTCATTCCTATTTGTCGCCAAAGGCGGGGGAAGTGCCAACAAGTCCTACCTCTACCAAGAAACTAAAGCGGTATTGAATCCAACAAGTTTCTATCCATGGCTTGAAGAGAAGTTGCGCTCCCTTGGAACAGCGGCTTGCCCGCCATATCACTTGGCAATTGTCATCGGCGGAACAAGTGCCGAGCACACGGTAAAGACAGCCAAACTTGCAAGCACTAAGTATTTAGATTCCTTGCCTACTTCGGGGGATGCTGCAACTGGCCATGGATTTCGCGATCTTGAGATGGAAGAAGAAGTCCTCAAACTCACCCGCACTTTGGGAATTGGCGCCCAGTTTGGCGGAAAGTACTTCTGCCACGATGTACGCGTAATTCGCCTTCCACGCCATGGTGCCTCGCTGCCAATTTCTATCGCTGTTTCTTGCTCTGCAGATCGACAAGTCAAAGCAAAGATCACTCATGATGGGATATTTATTGAAGAGTTAGAGCGCGATCCTGCTCACTTCTTGCCCGATACGACAGCCGCTCACTTGATTGATAGCGACGAAGGCGTTGTACGAATCGATCTTAATCAAGGCATGGAAAAAGTCCGCCAGGAGTTAAGCCGTCATCCCGTTAAGACGCGACTCTCTTTGACTGGAACGCTGGTTGTTGCTCGAGACCTTGCCCACGCAAAGATAAAAGCAGCGATGGATGCTGGCGCGGCGATGCCTTCTTACCTTCAAGATTTCGCTGTCTACTATGCCGGCCCTGCAAAGACACCAGAGGGTTATGCATCCGGATCATTTGGCCCCACTACCGCTGGCCGCATGGATTCTTATGTGGAGTATTTCCAGTCTCGCGGAGGGTCCTTCGTGATGCTTGCAAAGGGAAATCGCTCCAAAGCCGTGACCGATGCCTGTTCGGCACATGGCGGGTTTTATCTCGGGTCAATCGGTGGACCGGCGGCTCGCCTGGCATTGGATTGCATAAAGAAGGTAGAAGTTTTGGACTTTGCTGAACTGGGGATGGAAGCTGTCTTCAAGATCGAGGTCGTAGATTTTCCTGCATTCATTGTTGTCGATGATAAAGGCAATGACTTCTTTGCCGAAACTTCCAAACCAATGTCTATTGGTAAGCGTCCCTAATAGTCCGTGTGCTTCTAGCTTCTAGCTTCTAGCTTCTAGTAGTAGCGGGAGCGTTTAAATTTGGCGAGCGCCTTGCACGGTGTTGAGTAACGAAGATCGATGTAATGCAGACCCCAACGAATTTGTGTGACGGGGTTGGTGCGCCAATCCATAGCGATAACTTCCATCTTCGCAGCAGGTAGCGCTTGAGCAATTCCATGGGCACCTGAGCGGTAATTATGTGCCTTGTAATTCCAGTGACTTTCGTGGGTCCATAACGTCTTTAAACATGCATACTGGTGGGAATTCCATTGATAATCGGTGGACATGATTTCCTTGGCAACTTTCTGTGCGCCAGAAATACTCCGAGCTGCTTCAGTCTGTTGGCTAGCAAAGGAAACTAAGGCAAGTTCGTTGGAGGAAGAAATCGCTCCACCTGTTTGAAGTTGGCTATAAAGAGCCACGGTCAACGATGGCTTCACCATTAAGTCAGCAGCATCTGGAAGAGCGATGTGTGTGGCCATGGGAAATTCAAGACCGTAGGCACTGGGTTGAACAGTGGCAAGAAAGATCATCGCAAAAATCGCGGCCCACGCGGTAAGCCCAGCGGTAAGAACCTTCTTGGTGTGGCCAAGGAGGTTTCCGGGATGGCGTCTCATGAGTTCGTGCTCCTTTTTAAGGGAGCGTTTGGTACTGCGACTCATGACACCTCCTTCACCTTCTCCTAGTAACTCTTAGTAACTCTTAGTAAGCGGCCCTGCGCACCCTGCAGAAAATGAACAGTGAGCCCGTTTCTTGGTAGATAAGGGCTCTGCTTGGTGCGGGGAAGGTTTAAGGGTGGCAACAAGGGGTGGCAAGGGCAAATCACAACACGCGTGTCTCATGGATTCTCAGAAAAACCATCCCCTGTGGACAAGTTAAAGCCCAGGTCGTAAAGGGGAAAGTCCGATTTGTCGCAAATGTGAGTGTGACCTATTCCTTTAGCCTTTTTGAGGGCATCTGGCAGTCATTTATGAGCCACCTCTGGGCCATCTCTGGGACACCTACCAAAGGCATTGAGCGCCAGAGGTGCGCTCCCCGCTCACGCCGTCAACGAACTCGCGGACTTCGAGTTACATCGTGACTGGGCCCTCGAGAAGTTCGGTGACAAGAGCGGCGATTGGTGAGCGCTCGCTACGCGTCAAGGTGATGTGCGCAAAGAGCGGATGGCCCTTCAAGGTTTCAACGACAGCGACTACGCCATCGTGGCGTCCAACCCGAAGGTTGTCACGTTGGGCAACATCGTGGGTCATGATCACGCGCGAGCCTTGTCCGATGCGAGAGAGAACTGTCAGGAGCACTCCTCTTTCCAGCGACTGCGCTTCATCAACGATCACATAGGAATCGTGTAAGGAGCGACCGCGGATATGTGTCAGTGGCAAGACTTCGATAAGACCGCGATCAAGGATTTCATCGATAACCGGTTGGCTCACGAGTGCGCCAAGAGTGTCAAAAACTGCTTGCGCCCACGGCGACATTTTTTCATTTTCGCCACCTGGCAGATAGCCCAGCTCTTGACCTCCCACTGGATAGAGAGGACGGAAGATCACAACCTTCTTATGTTGGCGTCGCTCCATCACCGCTTCCAAACCGGCGCAGAGCGCTAGTGCGCTTTTGCCAGTTCCGGCCCGTCCACCCAAAGAAACGATTCCTACTTCAGTATCTAGTAATAGATCTAGCGCCACTCGTTGTTCGGCGCTTCGGCCATGCAAACCAAATGCGGAGCGATCGCCCCTGACAAGGAGCAATCTCTTATCCGGCGTAACTCGCGCCAAAGCGCTGCCTTTATCCGAGTGCAAAACAACCCCCGTGTGGCAGGGCAGTTCATGAGCAGCCTCGTGCTCTGCAACTTCATGGGCGTATAAGGAGTCGATGACGTCGGAGCCGACGGTGACCTCCACCATTCCGGTCCATCCGCTATTGGAAACTAACTCAGCGCGATACTCCTCCGCTTCAATCCCCATCGAGGATGCTTTCACTCGCAGAGGCAGGTCTTTACTGACCAAGACAACGTCGCGACCATCGGCCATGAGATTGCGGGCTACCGCCAAAATTCGTGAATCATTTGTCCCATCGCGGACAAAGCCCTGGGGCAGCGAACTTAAATCGGAGTGATTGAGTTCTACCGAAAGGGTGCCGCCTTCGGGTGTGATGGTTAGAGGTTGGTCTAAGCGACCGTGACTTACTCGAAGATCATCAAGGGCACGCAAGGCGGCTCGGGCAAAGAAGCCGAGTTCTGGGTGATCACGTTTGGTCTCTAACTCACTGATAACTACGACGGGCAATACAACTTCATGTTCTGCAAAGCGAAGAAACGCGCCAGGGTCTGCCAGCAAAACACTGGTGTCGAGAACATAGGTCTTCTTATCGGTCTGAGCCGTCAAGCGGGGATCCCTCAATCTTTGTAATTGTTCTCGAAGGAAACTAGAGGGGACTAGTTCTGACAGGAAAAATGTAGAACGGAAACCCTCTACTTAATCAGCGACACGCGCGAGCAGTTCTTACTATTCATTAAGAATTAAATGCTTAACTTCCGAAACGGCGATGGCGCAAGGCATAGGCACGAAGGGCGCGCAAGAAATCAACTCGTCGAAAATCTGGCCAATAAGCTTCGCAAAAATAGAACTCAGAATGGGCGCTTTGCCACAACAAGAATCCAGAAAGACGTTGCTCCCCCGATGTCCGAATTACTAACTCTGGATCGGGCTGACCTGCCGTGTATAAAAAGTTGCCAATTTCTTCTACGGAAAGCTTCTCCGCAGCTTTTTCAATACTGTGCCCATCGGCTGCTTCATGAGTGAGGTACTGCTTAACTGCATCCACAATCTCACGTCGGCCTCCGTAACCAATCGCAACGTTTACTTCGATGCCATCATTTGAACCGCTTTCTTTTGCTGCAGTCTCCAACGTTAATTGAAGCCACGGAGGCAATAACTCCAGTGCGCCAACGGGTTTAATGCGCCATCTCTTCGTAGAGCTCAATGCATCTACCGTTTCCCCAATGATTTCAAGGAGTGGTCGTAATTCAGTTTCAGGACGAGTGAGGTTTTCTGTCGAAAGTAGCCACAAGGTGACAACGTGAACTTGGGCCTCTTCACACCATCCCAAGAATTCAACAATTTTAGAAGCGCCTGCGCGATGGCCCCTGGCTGATGAAGTCATTCCAACACTGTCAGGATTGGCTTTTGCCCATCGACGATTACCGTCCAAAATGACACCAACATGGTGCGGGGTCTGCGTGAAATCTAACGATCTAACAAGGCGTCGCTCATAGAGCGGATACAAGAAAGCCTTTATCGCCCTTCGAATCACCAGCCCACGTGTTCGCATTTACTTCTTTGTGGCCGTCTCTCCCTTGTGGCCATTGTGATTATGGCCGCCATATTGTGCAACGACGTGACGTTCGGCCCACAAGGACGCAACAGGAAGCGTGCCAGCCAAGATGTAACCAACCATTTTGGGCAATGCCACGCGTGCTTTTATCGAAAACTGAATCGCAGCTAATACATAGAGCGGGTAAAGATAGCCATGCACCATCGGAATCCATGCGACCAAACTATGAAGGTGATCATCATGGGAGAAGAATTTGATGGGCAGGTCCACAAACCACAAAAGCAAAGACATCACACCAGAGATGATGGCCATCACTCGATAGCGCTTGAGGGTTCCATCCATTGAAGTCTCACCAGGGCTCATGTACTGCTCACTTTCGTAGGGTTGGTTTGCTTAATCTTACGTTGGTAGAAGGGAAGGTAGAGCACTACGCATCCCATAAGCCACCAGATAATTACATAAGAAACATGCTGCCAATAGAAGCCAGGAATTCCCGATTTTGGCGTGGGCGGGTCCAGGCGGGTACGAGTGACAGACGTGCTCACTCCATTTTCCGTGATTGATTCCTTGGCAACAATTAAGAAACCGTCATAAAGGTCAAGGGTTGTCTCATTCACAACCAGCGCACTATCAATCCGACTTAAGACTCCGGCTGCACTTTCTGCATGGGCATCATTTTGGTGTGGCATGACGGTGGCTTCAATCGAATAATTCTTAGTGAAATCAGATTCGCCTCTATCACTCCACAATCCCCGTGCAACAAGAATTGCGGCGGTGGGAGAGACTTGCAACAGATTTACTTCCCAGTTGGCACTCGTACCCGATGCATCCATTTGGTTTGGTGCTTCAAAGCGAGCGATGTATTTCCCGTTCGCAATGACGGTTCGCAAAACCGCTGAACCATCAAGTGAAGTTCGCGGCTTAGCCAGAGAATCTAAAGAAAGAACAGCTCTATCAATAACAATTTGACGGCGGCTATCTTGCGCACGTTGTAATTGCCAGAACCCTAGGCTGGCAAATGCACCAACAAGTGCAACGAGACCGATGTAAGCCAGGACGCTCTGAAAGTTACTGCGTCTCATCATCCTTGCGTTTTTCCATGCGCGTGAAGCGTCGATAGAAACTACGCAACAAGAAAGCAACGGCAATGGTCAAAAGCGCAACGGTGGCCGAGCCAGCCGCGCCCATCTCAACATTCTTTGACATTTCCACTCCAGTCCGTACCTCTGCCACAATCATCCCATGTCCGAACTATCTATGGATGACCGCTACGGGCGCCGACCTGCTCGATACAAGGGCCTAGCGATTTTCCTGCTTCTTGCAGGCGGAGCATGGATTGCTTGGGCTGGGCTCCATCATTCCAATCCAGAGGTTCGGACAACGCTCATCTCATTCACGGTGGTATCCGATCAATCAATCTCTCTGCGCTATTCCATTGACCGTAGGACGCCCACCGATGAAATTACCTGCACCTTGGTGGCCCATGACTACGACAAGAACGTGATTGGCGAAATCAATGATGTCTTTGCCCCAGGGGCTTCTCATATAGAAAAAATTACGCTCATTTCCACTCGAACTACCCCGGTAAATGCAGGCATCTCGCGCTGTTGGGCCTCAACACAGTAACCTTCGTGACTTATGACTACCCAGACCTGGCTCACACAAGAGGCTGCAGATCGCTTGCGGTCAGAACTAGAGACCCTAGAAACAACGGGGCGCACTGAGATCATCAAGAAAATTGAAACTGCACGCGCAGAGGGAGACCTCAAAGAAAACGGCGGATATCACGCGGCTCGTGAAGAGCAAGGAAAGATGGAAGCACGAATTCGCCAACTCAAGCACATGCTCGAGCATTCACATATTGGTGCACCACCTGCAGGTGAATCAGGATTCGTTGGCGCCGGAATGGTTATTACCGCCGATATCGGTGGCGATGAAATTAAATTCTTATTAGGTTCACGCGAAATCGCATCAGGTGACTTAGATGTCTACAGCGAAAAATCACCATTAGGTGCAGCTGTTCTGGGTGTAAAAATCGGAGAAACGGTTACATACAAAGCACCCAGTGGAAAAGAGATTACAGTCGCGATTCTCGAAGCCGAGTTTTACGCATAATTCTTTAACTCTTCTTAAAAACTACATTACTTCTTATTTGCGCGGCTGTACTTTCTAACACTTAGCGGTACGAATATCACCAAGATAACAACCATATAAATTAACGACATCGTCAATGGGTGTTGGCTTGGAAAAGAATTAGCAGTCGCGCCGAAGTGATTTTGTAATCCGAATAATTCACGGCAAGCAGCAACCATTGTCGATACCGGGTTCCACTCGGCAACATATTGCAATGGCCGTGGCATTCCCGTTGTTGGCGCAAATGCGTTGGAAAGAAATGTAAGTGGGAAAGTAATAAGGAAGCTCATATTCTGAACGACTCGTGCATCACGAGCAGATAACCCCGCAAAAATTCCTACCCATGAGAGTGAATACCCAAATGCCAAAAGGAATATAAATGCCAAGCCGATCTTAAATATTCCAGACGATGGACGCCATCCAACAATAAATCCCGCAAGACCCATCACGGCGAGCACTACAACGTTAAGTAAGCCATCACCAAGAGTGCGACCAAAAACCAAAGCTGAGCGCGAGATAGGTAGCGACCTGAAGCGGTCGATTAAGCCCTTAGTCATATCTTCAGCTAATCCAGAGGCGGTTGCTGCCAATGTAAAAGCAGTTGTTTGCACAAAGATTCCAGGCATCAAAAGTTGCACGTATCCGCCTGGATCACCCGTAGCGATGGAGCCGCCAAATACATAGCGAAATAGAAGTACGAACATAACGGGCTGAATAGTCGAGAAAATAAGGACCTCAGGAACTCGAGCAAGTTGTAACAATTGGCGCTTAGTGATGATTAGCGCATCCATTAGTGCGTTCATGACTTCGCCTCCGAATTCTTATTCTTCTTTTTGCCACGAGCGTTATCAATCACAATTGCTTGATCCTCTGCCACGTGTCCTGTTAGCGACATAAATACGTCATCAAGAGATGGACGCTTTAGCGCAACATCTAGTGGGTGAATTCCCGCTGCATCCAGCAGGCGCAGAACCTCAATCAACGCAGTTGCACCAGTAGTGACGGGCGCAGAAACTTTTCGGAGACCTTCGTCAAGTGAGGCAGCATGTCCACTTACTTTTGCAACCGCTTCCATCGTTGATGCAATGTGTGCTTGATCAACAACTACTTCTAAGCGTTCGCCGCCTACCTGTTTCTTGAGGGCATCGGATGTTCCGCGAGCAATTACTTTTCCGTGATCTACAACGATGATGTCATCTGCTAATTGATCAGCTTCGTCGAGATACTGTGTTGTTAATAATAAGGTCACTCCGCCTTTTACTAATTCTTCAATGACTCCCCACATTTCCTGGCGGCCACGTGGATCTAATCCCGTTGTTGGCTCGTCGAGAAAGAGAACTTTTGGTTGCACAATTAACGATGCGGCCAAATCAAGACGTCGGCGCATTCCACCTGAATATGTTTTGATTGGGCGGCGAGCGCTATCGGTAAGTGAGAAACGCTCTAGTAATTCATCGGCTCGTGCAATCGATGCTTTCTTGCCTAAATGATAAAGACGTCCAAACATCACCAAGTTGTCCCAACCAGTGAGCGTCTCATCGACCGCTGCATATTGACCTGAGAGACCAATAATTTCGCGAACCTTTTCAGGATGTTTAATAACATCGATCCCACCAACGGTTGCGCTTCCTGAGTCTGGAGTGAGAAGTGTGGAAAGAATCCGTACCACAGTTGTTTTTCCCGCTCCATTGGGGCCCAAAACACTCAGAACAGTGCCTTCCTCCACATCCAGGCTGAGATCGTCGAGGGCTTTCACCTCGCCATTTCGGTAGGTCCGGACCAGATGCTCTGCAACGATTGATTTCACAGGGTAAAGTTACACTTCTAGTTGAAGATTCAAATACCTGGCTCGCCAGGATTAACCCCTTTAGCCTTAATGACGAAAACTGAGCACGTTGATATGAAAGGTAACTAATGTCCAAGCACGTAGCCGCATCCGGAGCACCAGCCAAAGCCCACACCCACCGCGAGATCATGATCATTCTGAGCGGATTGATGACAGGAATGCTTCTAGCTGCCCTAGATCAAACAATCGTTTCCACTGCTTTGAAGACCATCGTGATCGACCTTGGCGGACTCAAGGAATACACCTGGGTTGTGACGGCATACCTTCTTACTTCAACCGCATCGACACCGCTATACGGAAAGATCTCCGACCTTTACGGTCGTCGAGTTGTCTTCCAATTTGCCATTGTTACTTTCCTTATTGGATCTGCCCTTGCAGGTGCTGCACAAAACATGACTCAACTCATTGGAACTCGCGCGCTTCAGGGATTAGGCGCTGGTGGTTTGATGGCGCTGACCTTCGTCATCATCGGAGACATTGTTCCTCCGCGCGAGCGCGGTCGCTACCAAGGTTACTTTGGCGCCGTCTGGGGTCTTTCATCAGTTGCAGGTCCGCTACTTGGTGGTTTCTTCTCCGATCACCAACACATTCTTGGAATCACCGGATGGCGTTGGATTTTCTACATCAACCTACCTTTCGGAATTCTCGCGTTAGTAATCACTTCTGCTGTATTGCACATTCCAAAAATTAAGCGCGAACATTCCATTGATTACCTTGGCGCACTCCTATTAATCCTTGGAGTTACGTCGCTACTTCTCTCAGTCGCCGTCTACGGCCCTGAATACGGTTGGTTAGATTCGCGCACACTTACATATTTATTTGCCGGCCTCGCAATTTCTGGTGCATTTCTCTATTGGGAAGGCAAAGCAAAAGAGCCAATCCTTCCGCTTCGCCTTTTCAAGAACCACACCTTTAGTTTGACCTCTGCCCTAGGCGCAGTAATTGGCGCTGGCATGTTTGGTGCAATCGTTATGTTGCCTCTCTATCTGCAAATTGTTAAAGGCAACTCAGCAACAGCAGCTGGCTTGAAGTTGATTCCACTCATGTTGGGTATCGTCTCTATGTCCATCTACAGCGGAAAGCGAATCAGCGCTAAAGGCCATTACAAGATATTCCCAGTTGTAGGTACTGCGACTATGACTCTAGGAATTCTTTCTATGGTCACTCTCACCCGCACAACTCCATACTGGCAGCTCTCTATCTACTCCATCATCGTTGGAGCAGGTCTA
>WLMD01000021.1 GCA_009700405.1 Actinomycetota bacterium
ATGTTTGATGTTGGTGCGTTAACGACCATGACTCCTGCAGCGGTTGCCGCAGGAATCTCCACGTTGTCCAAGCCAACACCCGCACGTGCAATTACTTTCAAACCTTTTGCCGCAGTGATTGCTTCCAAATCCATTTTCGTGGCAGAACGAATCAACACCGCATCAACACCTGCTGCAAGAGCAGCAAGAAGTTCAGGTCGATTCGCTCCATCACAATGACGGACTTCGAAATCCGGCCCCAACGCATCAAGCGTTGCGGGACTGAGTTCTTCAGCAATCAATACGACAGGTTTAGCCACGCGCAGCGCTACCTTCTTTGTAATCATCTTTGTCGTTCTTGACCCAAGACATCATTCTGCGAAGTTCGCGTCCAACAGCCTCAATTGGGTGCTGGGCGCCTTTTTCGCGTGCTGCCTTAAATTCCGGGGCGCCTGCATCTTGATCTTCAATGAAGCGCTTTGCAAAGTTTCCGTTTTGAACATCGGCAAGTACTGCCTTCATGTTCTCTTTAACGCGTGCATCGATTACTCGTGGCCCAGAAACATAGTCACCGAATTCTGCAGTATCAGAGACAGACCAACGCTGCTTTGCGATTCCACCTTCGTACATCAAGTCAACAATCAACTTGAGTTCGTGGAGACATTCAAAGTAAGCAACTTCAGGTTGGTAGCCAGCTTCGGTTAGAACTTCAAAGCCGTACATAACCAATTGTGATGCTCCACCGCAGAGAACTGCTTGCTCGCCAAACAGGTCTGTCTCTGTCTCTTCAGTAAATGTTGTGAGAATTCCACCTGCGCGAAGTCCGCCGATAGCTTTTGCATATGAAAGAGTGAGTGGCCAGGCACTTCCTGTTGAATCTTGCTCAACAGCAACGATGACAGGAACTCCACGTCCTGCCGAGTATTCGCGGCGAACTAAGTGGCCAGGACCCTTTGGCGCAACCATGCACACATCAACATTTGCTGGAGGCGTGATGTATCCGTAACGAATGTTAAATCCGTGTCCGAAGAAAATGGCATCGCCATCTTTGATATTTGGCAAAATTGATTCTGTGTAAATATGGCGCTGAACTGGGTCTGGAGCAAGAATCATGATGACTGTGGCTTCTTTAACTGCCTCAGCAACGCTGACTACTCGAAGGCCTTCAGCTTCTGCCTTTGCACGAGATTTGGATCCCTCTGCTAGCCCAACACGAACATCGACTCCGCTATCTCGCAAGCTAAGTGCATGCGCATGGCCTTGAGAGCCATAGCCAATAACAGCGACCTTTCGACCTTGAATGATAGATAGGTCTGCATCTTCATCGTGATACATAGTTGCCACGGCTGATTTCCTTTTCTCTGTTTGTATGTCGGATTAGTTTTGGTAATCGGCTTGAGTACCGAGTTCGTGCAGGGTAGAGATTCCTTGAGCACTGAGCGTGCGGTCTGAGAGAGCAGCACTTCCACGTTCGAGCGCAACCAGACCAGATTGCACCAATTCTTTTATTCCGAAGGCAGTTAAATCCTCAAGAAGTTTTTCGATACGGGCCGGCTCGCCCAGAGCTTGTACCGTGAGGAATCCATCATCATCATTAACGATTGTTGCCCCAAACTTCGCAACAACTGATTCGATTTCTGACTTTTTGGTTCCGATTTCTACTTTAACGAGTAGCAACTCTCTTTTAATAGTCGCCTCGTCTGTCATTTCTGAAATCGCAATCACGTTAACTAATTTGTAGAGCTGAGCCATTACTTGGTCAAGCACATGTCCATCCAAATTCAGAACGATCGTCATGCGTGAGATATCAGGATTCTCTGTCGGTCCAACCGCCAGTGAATCAATGTTGTAGGCGCGACGCGAAAAGAGTGAGGCAACACGCGCCAAGACACCAGGACTGTTTTCTACAAGAACTGCAATCGTATGTGTACTCATCACAACTCCTGTGAATCCCAGTCGGGAGCAAGGCCCCGAGCAATCATAATTTCATCATTTGATGTTCCGGCGGCGACCATCGGCCAGACCATCGCATCGCGGAAAACTCTGAAATCAACGACAACAGGCTGATCATTGATTGACATTGCTTCCTTGATGACAGCATCTACATCTTCAGGGCGCTCACATCGAAGACCAGCACATCCCATGGCATCAGCCAATTTCACGAAATCTGGAATTCGTTTTGAGTCCAAAGATGTATTTGAATAGCGACCTTCATAGAACATTGTTTGCCATTGGCGAACCATGCCTAAACTTTCATTGTTAATGATGGCAACTTTAATTGGGATGTTATTAAGAGCGCAGGTAACTAACTCTTGGTTGGTCATCTGGAAACAACCATCTCCATCAATAGCCCACACTGTTGTATCTGGCGCGCCAACTTTGGCACCCATTGCGGCGGGAACTGCGTATCCCATTGTTCCGAGGCCGCCAGAGTTAAGCCACGATCTGGGCCTTTCATACTTAACAAACTGTGATGCCCACATTTGATGCTGGCCTACGCCGGCAACAAAAATGGATTCCGGTCCAGCAATTGCACCGATTCGTTCAATAACATGCTGGGGCGAAATCATTCCATCCGGTGGCGTGTCATATCCCAATGGATACGTTGCGCGAAGTGAAGCCATTTGGCGCCACCAAACTGTAAGGTCTGGCTTATTCTTTTTAAACTCTGATTGAAGTGCAGGAATGAGTGCATTTAAGGTGTGCGCGAGATCGCCAATGATTGGAACATCAGCGAATCGATTCTTGCCAATTTCAGCGGGGTCGATATCTGCATGAATGACTTTTGCGTGTACTGCAAAAGATGAAAGTTTTCCTGTAACACGATCATCAAAGCGTGCACCTAAGGTGATGAGGAGGTCACTCTTTTGCAACGCTGTAACTGCTGCAACTGTTCCGTGCATGCCTGGCATGCCTAGGTGCAAGTGGTGACTATCGGGAAATGCTCCACGTGCCATCAATGTTGTAACTACTGGAGCCCCTGTGAGTTCGGCTAGTTGCATCAATTGCTTTGATGCATTCGCCTTGATAATTCCGCCGCCTACATATAGAACTGGTTTCTTAGCAGACATAATGAGAGCAACCGCGTCACGTATTGCTTCTGCATTGGGTTCTATTTGTGGCTTATACCCAGCAAGCTGGATGCTCTTGGGATATGAAAAATTTGTCATCTTCTGAAGCGCGTCTTTAGCAATATCAACCAAGACAGGACCAGGGCGACCGGTGCTTGCAATATGAAATGCCTCAGCGATTGCGCGAGGGATGTCATCGGGATTCGTTATCAAATAATTATGCTTAGTAATTGGCATTGTCACGCCGCGGATATCGGCTTCTTGAAATGCATCGGTACCAATTGCCGCAGAAGGTACCTGTCCGGTAATTGCCACAAGAGGAACTGAATCCATTTGTGCATCAGCAAGTGGTGTCACGAGATTTGTTGCACCGGGACCAGATGTTGCAATGCAGACTCCGACTCGGCCAGTTACTTGGGCATAACCAGTAGCAGCATGGCCTGCGCCTTGTTCGTGACGAACCAAGATGTGGCGAATACTTGAATCAAAGATGGGATCGTATGCGGGCAAGATTGCGCCTCCGGGAATACCGAACATGACTTCAACTCCTGCGGCTTCCAAAGATTTCACAAGGCTGCTCGCCCCAGTCATTTCTGTTCCCATATTCTCTTCTCCCTTCGCTCTCGTTATCTTGCGATGAAAATTTGCCCTATCAATGCAAAAACCCTCAGTAAATAACTGAGGGTAGCGCGCGATCAAATGGTGCTAGATCGCGCGCTTTTCAATCACCACTACTGAAATCATGTTCTTATTCTCCAACTTCAGGCTCAAAACCGTCAACCCCTGAGATTGGCATCTCACAATCTGGACTCTTGGTAGGACTAGTCGCAGACCGCGCCCTTGCTAGCCGATCCCACTAATTTTGCATATTTAGCAAGTACTCCTCGGGTGTACTTATGTGGAATTGGAGCAAAGCCAACGCGACGTTCTGCAAGTTCGGCCTCAGATACCAATAAATCAAGCGTGCGATCAACGGTATTGATGCGAATACGGTCGCCATCTTTTACAAATGCGATAGGGCCGCCTTCGGATGCTTCAGGGGCAACATGGCCAACACATAAGCCCGTTGTCCCGCCAGAGAATCGGCCATCTGTGAGCAAGAGCACTGATTTGCCAAGACCTGCGCCCTTAATTGCGCCAGTAATCATCAACATTTCACGCATTCCCGGGCCACCCTTTGGGCCTTCATAGCGAATAACCACGACGTCGCCTGCTTGAATCGTTCCATCTTCAAGTGCGTCCATTGCATGTTGTTCGCGTTCGAAAACTCGAGCAGGTCCTTCAAAGAGATCTACGCCAACTCCAGCAGTTTTTGTTACTGCGCCATCTGGGGAAAGTGAACCGCTCAAAATAGTAATTCCGCCACCGAGGGAAAGTGGTTTGCTCGTTGCTCTAAGAATTTCACCATCTGGATCTGGCGGTGCAATATCTGCCAGGTTCTCGGCCATTGTTTTACCAGTAACTGTTAAAACATCACCATGCAATAGACCGGCATCAAGAAGGGCCTTCAATACAACTGGAACTCCCCCAACTTTATCCATGTCGCTCATGACGAAACGACCAAATGGTTTGAGGTCTCCAAGTAGTGGAACTTTTGAACCGATGCGATGAAAATCTTCAAGGTTGAGATCAACATCTGCTTCGTGTGCAATAGCAAGAAGATGCAAAACCGCATTCGTCGATCCACCCAAAGCCATTACTGCAGTAATTGCATTTTCAAATGCAGGTTTTGTTAAAATATCGCGAGTAGTAATCCCTTGACGAATAAGTTCTACAACCGCGGCACCAGCTTTGACTGAATACGCATCACGACGTCGATCAACCGCAGGAGGCGCTGCTGAACCTGGCAGGGAAAGTCCGATTGCCTCGCCCACAGTTGCCATTGTGTTTGCTGTGTACATACCACCGCATGCACCCTCGCCTGGACAAATGGCACGTTCAATCTTGTCTACTTGTTCTTGGGATATAAGACCGCGGGCACATGCACCTACTGCTTCGAATGCATCAATGATGGTGACATCTTTGCCATCAACCTGTCCAGGTAAAATAGAACCGCCATAAACAAAAACACTGGCAACATCGATTCGTGCTGCGGCCATCATCATGCCTGGCAATGATTTATCACAGCCTGCAAAAGTAACCATGCCATCAAGGCGCTCAGCCTGCATGACAGTTTCAACTGAATCAGCAATAACTTCTCGAGAGACTAAAGAAAAGTGCATTCCTTCATGTCCCATTGAAATACCGTCAGAGACAGAAATCGTCCCGAATTGCATGGGGAATCCCCCTGCGTCAATGACACCTTGACGCGAAGCTTTTGCAAGACGATCCAATGAAAGATTGCACGGTGTTATTTCATTCCACGAAGAGACAATTCCAATTTGTGGCTTTACCCAATCTTCATCGCCCATTCCGACGGCGCGTAACATTCCACGTGCAGGGGCGCGTTCCATTCCATCTGTAACAAGACCGGACCGAGGTTTCATTGTGCTCATGGCGCTAATCGTAAAGGTTCTGGGATGCGCTTGTCTCATTTGAGGGTAAACTTCCACTATTCAAGATTTAGCCAAACAATCCCAATCTGCAGTGAAAGAGGTCTGACGCGTGTTCGAAAATGCCTATAAAGAAGGACTAGATCCCAACCGTTGGCGCACACTTTTTGTTGTTGCCATCTCACAGCTGATGGTGGTTCTTGATTCATCGATCGTAAATATCGCCATTCCAAGTGCCACTAAGGACTTAGGGATAAGCGTTGCAAACCGTCAATGGATCATCACTGCCTACACCTTGGCTTTTGGATCACTTCTTCTTTTAGGCGGCCGTATTGGTGACTACATGGGGCGCAAGAAAATATTCCTTGTTGGGCTTATCGGCTTCGCGGGAGCATCTGCCCTTGGCGGCATCGCATCGACTCAGCATCTACTTTTTGCTGCACGCGCATTGCAGGGTGTATTTGGTGCGCTACTTGCACCTGCAGCTCTGGCGATTATTAGCGTCACCTTCACAATACCTAAAGAGCGCGCAAAAGCATTTGGCGTAATTGGTGCAATTTCTGGTGGCGGCGCGGCAATTGGACTAATTCTTGGTGGAACTCTTACCGAATACTTCTCCTGGCGCTGGTGCTTAGGTGTCAACGTGCCTATTGCAATCCTTGCAGCCATCTTGGCTACGAAATTTGTCCATGAATCAAAAGCCTCTGGTGATAACACCTACGATATTCCTGGTGTATTAACAGCCACCGCAGGTCTCTTCTCGTTAACATATGGCTTCAATCAAGCAGCAACACATGGCTGGACCGATGGCCACACTCTTGGTTTCCTTGCTGCATCAATTGCGCTACTAGTTGCCTTTGTAGTTATCGAAAAACGAGTAGCGAATCCTTTGATGCCCCTGCGAGTTGTCACCGAACGAAACCGTGGAGGTTCATACCTTGGATCACTCATTGTGGGAGCCGGACTGTTTTCGATGTTCTTATTCCTTGGTCTCTACCTGCAAATGATTCTTGGATATTCGCCATTGAAATCTGGATTTGCATTCTTGCCCTTTACTGCCGGAATTATTGTTTTTGCTGGCATAGCTTCAGCATTGCTTCCAAAGGTTGGACCTAAGCCACTTATGGTGCCTGGTTTACTATCTGCAGCCGTCGGGTTGCTTCTCCTAACTCGAATCACTCCAGAAACTGCTTACATAACGCATGTGCTTCCTGCGCTGCTCATCATGTCTAGCGGTATGGCATTGGTATTCATCCCACTCACCACGACATCACTTCACGCTGTTAGTAACCACGACACTGGAGTTGCTAGTGCGATGATTAACACCAGCCAGCAAATTGGTGGATCTCTCGGAACGGCTTTACTAAATACAGTCGCAGCTACAGCAACAACAACCTATATCGCTACGCATAAGACAATGGGTAAATCACTTCAACCCTTTGCTATGACACACGGATTCACTACTGCATTTACTGTCAGTGCAGGATTGCTATTTGTTGGAGCAATAGTCCTTGCCTTCTTCATCAATATCGGCAAGGAAGCCGTTGTTGAAACAGAAGGCGTGCTTGCTCACTAATCTGAAGGTTGCCCTAAGTGCGTGAGAAGTAGTTCACGTACTCGGGCAGCATCAGCTTGGCCCTTCGTTTCCTTCATTACTGCACCTATAAGTGCGCCTGCCGCAGGAATATGACCGTTACGAATCTTTTCTGCAGTTTCTGGCTGCGCTGCTATTGCACGCTCAATCGCAGCCATAAGAGCCGATTCATCAGAAACAACTTTTAATCCACGAGATTCAATTACTGATGCAGGTGTTCCCTCGCCAGCAATCACGCCTTCAACAACTTGGCGCGCCAACTTATCCGTCAAATCGCCCTGAGCGACGAGTGCCACAATTTGGGCAACATCTGTAGGTGATATTTTCAAATCGGAAATCGTTACACCTTGTTCGTTTGCGATGCGCGAGATTTCGCCCAGCCACCAACCACGTGCACGTGTTGGATCGGCCCCAAGATTTACCGTTGCTTCGACAATATCGAGAGCATCCGCGTTAATCATTGCCGCCATTTCTTTATCAGGAACAGACCATTCACTTTGCAAACGTTTGCGGCGCAATGTTGGTTGTTCTGGAAGCGTGGCTCTAAGAGTCTCAATCCAGGCTGCATCTGGTGCGACAGGAACTAGATCGGGCTCTGGGAAATATCGATAGTCCTCGGCTTGCTCTTTTGAGCGGCCAGAACGTGTAAGTCCGCTCTCTTCTTGGAAGTGACGAGTTTCTTGTACTACTCGCTCTCCCTTGTTGAGCAACTCTGCATGACGAATCATTTCGCCACGAACTGCGCGTTCAACAGAGCGCAATGAATTAACATTCTTCGTTTCACTTCGGGTACCTAAAGTTTCTGCTCCGATAAGTCGGAGGGAAACGTTGGCATCACATCGCAATGATCCTTGTTCCATACGGACATCGCTCACACCTAAAGATCGCAAGATATCTCGCAATTCTGCAACATAGGCCTTTGCTACTTCTGGTGCATATTTACCAGTGCCCGGAACAATTTTCGTAACGATTTCTACTAAAGGGATACCTGCGCGGTTGTAGTCAAGGAGCGAGTAGTCGGCGCCATGGATACGTCCAGTGGCTCCACCAACGTGCAATGACTTCCCTGTATCTTCCTCCATATGCACGCGTTCGATTTCAACACGAAACTTCTTAATACCTTC
This sequence comes from Actinomycetota bacterium, assembly GCA_009700405.1. Taxonomy (GTDB): domain Bacteria; phylum Actinomycetota; class Actinomycetes; order Nanopelagicales; family Nanopelagicaceae; genus QYPT01. The sequence continues at coordinate 8,261 of WLMD01000021.1, forward strand.
GTCAGTATCAATTTCTACGTCCAGATAACCATTAACGCAGATTGGTTCGTCGTACTGTGAAATCTGGAAATTCTTTGGCATATCTGGATAGAAATAGTTCTTGCGAGAGAAACGACTAAATGGTGTAATCGAACAGTTAAGAGCAAGGCCGATAAGAATCGATGATTCAATCGCTTTCTCGTTGACAACTGGAAGTGCTCCAGGCATTCCCAAGCAAACAGGGCATGTCTGAGTATTCGGTTCGCCACCGAATATGGTGCTACATCCGCAAAACATCTTTGAATTGGTATTGAGTTCGACGTGAACTTCTAGGCCCAATACTGGTTCGTACTTTGCAATTACATCCTCATAAGTAAGACTCACTTTGCACCCACTAACGCTGGAATCTGGGAAAGCAAAGGAGCTCCCCATTGTGAAAGCAGGGATGCTTCAAGCGCGGCACCTACTGAGTACATTCGTTGATCCTGCATCGCCGGTGCCATGACCTGGAATCCAACGGGTAGGCCATCCTCAGGCGCTAGTCCGCATGGAAGACTCATGCCACCAATCCCTGCCATATTGACTGGAATCGTTGCGATGTCATTGAGATACATAGCGAGCGGGTCATTGGCCTTTTCGCCAATCTTAAATGCTGTTGTGGGACAGGTAGGCGAAACCAAAACATCGGCAGACGTAAATGCTTTGTTGAAATCTTGCATTATTAACGTTCGAACTTTTTGAGCACTTCCGTAATAGGCATCAAAATAGCCAGAAGAAAGTGCATATGTGCCGAGAATTATGCGCCTTTTTACTTCGCGACCAAATCCAACTTCGCGAGTCAAATTCATGACTGACTCCGCGGAAGCACCATCTTCATCCCCGACACGAATGCCGTAACGCATCGCATCAAAACGTGCGAGGTTGGATGAGCATTCACTTGGGGCGATTAGATAATAGGCAGCGAGTGCATATTCAAAATTGGGACATGAGACTTCAACAATTTCAGCTCCAGCTTTGGCAAGAAGTTCGAGTGATTCTTCAAATCGAGAACGAACGCCAGCTTGGTATCCATCGCCATTGAGTTCTTTGACGACGCCTATTTTCATTCCCTTAACAGAACCTTCGCGCGCTGCACGAACTACTTGTGGGACAGGAGCATCAATACTTGTTGCATCGTGAGCGTCGTGACCGGCAATGACTTCATGTAAAAGTGCAGTATCTAAAACGGTTCGAGCGCATGGACCTGCCTGATCAAGGCTGGATGAAAAAGCAATCAATCCATATCGTGAAACTCCACCATACGTTGGTTTAACTCCCACAGTTCCAGTCACTGCTGCGGGTTGGCGAATAGATCCACCAGTATCAGTACCGATTGCAAGAGGTGCTTCAAATGCTGCAAGTGATGCGGATGATCCGCCACCAGAACCGCCAGGAATGCGAGTGAGATCCCAAGGGTTATGGGTCGGGCCATATGCTGAATTCTCAGTTGATGAGCCCATTGCAAACTCATCCATATTTGTCTTACCTAAAATAACAACGCCTGCTGCTTTTAATTTAGATACGACGGTTGCATCATATGGAGGACGCCATCCTTCAAGAATCTTTGAACCGGCGGTCGTCGGAATTCCTTGCTGAGCCATGACATCTTTAAGAGCTAGCGGAACTCCGGCAAGTGGGCCAACGCTTTCACCACGCGCACGCGCATCGTCAACAGATTGTGCTTGTGCTAATGCGCCTTCGGTATCAACGTGTAGAAATGCATGAACTTGAGCATCCACTGAAGTTATGCGATCAAGGTGGGCTTGAGTTAATTCAACAGAGGAAATTTCACCTGAAGCCATCGCTGCAGACATTTCGTGAGCTGCACGAGTAATCATGATTCCTCCCCTAAAATTTGAGGAACGCGGAAACGTTGATCTTCGCTAGCCGGCGCCCCGGAGAGGGCTGCTGCAGGTGTAAGACTTGGCGTGACCACATCAGGACGCGTCACATTGCGAAGTGGCAATGGATGCGAAGTTGGCGCAATATCGGGCGTGGCCACTTCTTGAACGCGTGCGACTGCTTCGAGAATTACATCGAGCTCGTTGGCAAGGGCGTCTAACTCAGGGTCAGTCATATCGATTCGAGCAAGATGGGCCAGATGTGCGACATCGCTTCGTGACAGATTGCTCATGGCGCTTATTCTATTTACTCACAGGGTTAACTGCGAATTTGACCGTTTCCAGTGACTATCCAGGTAGTTGTGGTCATGGCTTCTAGGCCCATCGGCCCACGAGCATGAAGTTTTTGATTCGAGATTCCAATTTCCGCCCCAAATCCCATTTGCTCGCCATCGGTAAATCGAGTCGAAGCATTGACCATCACTGCAGCGCAATCTGACAGCGCGATGAATCTATTGGCAACCTCCTGAGAATCAGTAACGATCGCTTCGGTGTGGTTGGTTCCGTACTGTGCAATGTGGTCGGCAGCCTCATCAACGGAAGAGACAACTCCTACGTTCATTTCTAAAATCCCATACTCGGTATTCCAATTTTCTTCAGATGCAAGTGTTGCTGAAATATTGATGGAGTCGGCTATCGCTTGAGATGCCCGATCGCAATGCAAAACAACTCCCGCATCGGCTAATGCTTGTAACGCCACAGGCAAGAAGGATGATGCAATTTTCTCGTGTACCAATAAAGTTTCTGCTGCGTTGCAGACACTTGGTCGATGAGTCTTAGAGTTTATAAGAATTGGAATAGCTTTTCCGAAATCGGCAAACTCATCGACATAAACATGGCAAACACCGGCGCCAGTCTCAATTGTTGGAACCGTTGACTCATCAACGACCATTCGGATGAGTGAGGCGCTGCCCCGAGGAATGACAAGATCTACTTTGCCTCGCGCATGAAGAAGAGCGCGAACACTCTCTCTGTCTTCAGAAGGAACTAGTTGAATAACATCTGGAGAAATTCTTGTTCCTGCCAGCGCCCTCCTCATGACTTTAACGAGAACTTCATTGCTAGAAGCTGCGCTAGATGAACCGCGTAAAAGGGCAGCATTTCCGGACATTAATAAAATGACCGCTGCATCAACCGTCACATTTGGGCGAGCTTCATAAACCATTCCCACTACACCGAAGGGCACCGTTCTTTGTTCCAGGTGAAGCCCATTTTCCATAGTTGACTCACGAAGAGTGATACCCAAAGGCGATGGCAAATCGGCAACTTGACGAGCACCATTTGCGACACCCGTAATGCGCTCTTTGTTAAGTGAGAGGCGATCGATCAACTGCGGATGCATATTTTCAGCGCGCGCTCGACGTAGGTCATCCTCATTGGCTGCAACGATTTCATCTGCCGCTCGTTCAATTTCATCAGCAATTGCAATGACTGCAGACTTTCGGTCTGCGGCGGATGCGCTCGTCAAAGTTCGCGCAGCTTTTCGGGCTGTATCCGCAAGATTAGCGATGAGAGCGTTGGCATCCATGCCGCAAAGCCTATCGGGGGTTAGGCTTGGGATGTGCGTACATCATTAAAAGTCATTCGGATCATCACTGTTGGCCTAATAGGTTTCTATGTAATCCTCTTTGGGGTAACTCGAGTTATTCACTATCCAGAACCAATAGCAGCCATCAAACTTGGCCTGGCTCCTGCATCTAAAACTCCGACGATGATGCCCTTCCATACAATCACACCTGCAAAGAATCCGCTTCCCTGGGTAACTGGCGACGAAGCTATGCCAGCAGAAGTTAATTGGGATGGCAAGAATATTCCTTTTAATGATTTCTTAACAATTACCAACTCAAACGCATTTCTCGTGATTCGAGATGGTGTCATCACATACGAGTGGTACAAGGACGGCATTACTTCTCACACTCAACTTCCATCGTATTCGGTTGCAAAGACGATGACTTCACTAATGATTGGCCAATTGGTCGCTCAAGGAAAAATTGAGGAAAGCGATACATTCGTTAAGTACTTCCCGGAATATGCAACTGGTGATTCATTTGATGATGTAACAATCAAGTCATTGCTCGATATGCAGGCAGGGGTGGGAGTTAGCGACAATTATCCAACAGGGCCATCGGGCTGGGGTGTTGGTATTGCTCAGATGTACGCCACTACTGATCTTAAATTCTTTATGCAACATAACCGCAAGATGAGCTGGGCACCAGGGACTCAATCGGAGTATCGAAGCGTTGATACACAAATGCTCGGATTTATTATTCAAAAGGTAACCGGTATGAAAGTTGCGGATTACTTCAGTCAGAATATTTGGCAACCAATCGGTGCTCAAGACAGCGCCTTTTGGAATGTTGACCATGTAGGTGGGCTTGAAAAAACTTTCTGTTGCTTCAACGCGACAGCGAGAGACTATGCACGAGTTGGCTCTCTTGTACTTAACAATGGAGTAAGCGCATTGGGCACTAAGAACCTTATCGATGCCAACTGGATGGCCAGATTGTCTAACCCGGTAACAACACTCGATCACGGCTGGGGCTATAGCGCACAACTCTGGCATCCATTTACAGGAACGATGATGATGCTAGGCCTTCATGGGCAATACATAGTGATCCAACCCAGTACCCACACAGTCATGGTCAAACTCAGTGACGAACCAACCGACAGTGGCAACTTTGAAGAATTAACAGCAGCGGTGATGCATGAGATAGCGTTAAATAAGAACTAGATCATCCCTATGAACAAGCTCTCGCTCGTACTCTGGTCCTAATTCTTTCGCTAAATCTTTAGTAGAGCGCCCCATCATCATCGGAATTTCTGATGCATCAAAAGCAACTAGTCCACGCGCGATGACAACGCCTGATTGACTTGAAATTTCAACAGCATCTCCAGCGCTAAAATCACCTTCAATTGCGGTTACGCCGGCAGGCAAGAGTGAGACGCCGCGCTCGAGCAATGCAGTTACTGCGCCATCATCGACAATGAGGCGACCATGGGGTGTTGAAGCGTGAGCGAGCCACAACATGCGCGAATTACTTCTAGATGCATGAGCCCGGAAAAATGTTCCCAGGTCAGCTCCAAATATCGCTTCCCGCGCTTGTGGCAATGAAGTAAGTAACATCGGGATTCCAGCGCCAGTAACAATTCGAGCTGCCTCCACTTTTGTAATCATTCCACCGCTACCAACACCGGCACTGCCTATTCCACCAATAATGGATTCATCAATTTCAGAAACTGATGCAACATCAGAAATTCTTTCAGCGCCAGGTTCTTTAGGAGGTGCATCGTATAAACCGTCAATATCTGAAATCAAAATAAGTAAATCAGCTGCAATCATCAGTGCAACTAAGGCAGCCAAACGGTCATTGTCACCAAAGCGAATCTCTTGTGTTGCTACTGTGTCATTTTCGTTGATAACTGGAACTACCCCTAAAGCGAGCAACCGATCAAGAGTCCGTTGAGCATTTTGATAATGCGCTCTATGGATTACATCTTCAGTAGTGAGAAGCACTTGTGAAGCTGTTAATTCATGACGGGCAAAAGATTCTGTGTAGCGATGCATCAAGAGACCTTGCCCAACTGATGCCGCGGCTTGTTGTGTGGCCAAATCCTTAGGGCGCGCTTTTAAACCTAAAGGAGCTAATCCCGCCGCAATTGCACCCGATGAAACAACGCATACTTCCGCGCCACGTGAGCGAGCTTCTGCCACTATGTCAGTAAGGGTGTCTACCGCTTGCGTGTCTAATTGAGAGCCGGCCGAACCAGTTAACGATGATGAGCCGATTTTGATGACGATTCTCTTCGCACGTGATATCTCGGCGCGATTCACTGAACGCCTTCGTCTTCCTCCGTGGGATCTTCAATTATCAGTTCTGGAGTATGTGGGTCAGCGACTTTATATTCCCATTGATCGGCGATCTCATCTTCATTGAGTTGATCATGCTTCTTTTCATAACCACGCCATGGTGCATCAAAACGAGCATCTTCGCCACGTGCCGATCCCAAGAGTTCTGCGCCAGCTTCAATTGTTGGCTCCCAATCAAATACAACTGCAGCCTCGCCAACGCCTACGCGAACTTCGCTTCCGGCAATTGCGCCTTTCTTGAAGAGTTCACGCTCTACTCCAAGTTGTGCCATGCGATCTGCAAGATATCCGATCGCTTCTGCATTGCGGAAATCTGTTTGACGCACCCAACGTTCGATTTTTGCACCCGCCACCGTGAATGATTCATCGGCATTAGCTTTAACCGTGAAACCAGAATCATCGACTGCAACAGGGCGCAAAACGATACGAGTGCGCTCTTGTACTGCTGCTTCTGCACGAGATTTTTGAATCAAACGAGACATCGCATATGTGAGTTCAGTTAATCCCTCACGTGATGCTGCAGAAACTGGGTAAACCTCATAGCCTCGATCGCGAAGCGTGTCGGCAACCATCTCCGCCATTGCTGCACCATCTGGAAGATCAATTTTATTAAGAGCAATCATGCGTGGACGATCTTCGAGCCCACCGTATTGTGCCAACTCTGATTCGATAGCTTCAAGATCTGAGATCGGGTTGCGATCGGTTTCTAACGTTCCGCAATCCAATACATGGACAAGTGCAACACAACGTTCAACGTGACGTAAGAATTCGAGTCCGAGACCCTTGCCTTGACTTGCCCCTGGAATTAATCCAGGAACATCTGCAACAGTAAATCGAGCACCACCGGCTTGCACTACTCCCAAGTTAGGAATTAACGTTGTGAAGGGATAATCAGCAATCTTTGGGCGCGCTGCAGAAATTGCCGCAATGAGTGAAGATTTTCCGGCACTTGGGAAACCAACAAGTGCTATATCTGCAACGCTCTTTAGTTCAAGAACAAGTGTGCGATCTTCGCCAGGTTCGCCCAAAAGCGCAAAGCCTGGTGCGCGTCTCTTCGCTGAAGAGAGTGCAAGGTTTCCAAGTCCACCACGTCCGCCTTGCGCGGCAATAAATATTGTTCCATTGCCAACAAGGTCGGCGAGCTGATTTCCGTCGACGTCATAGATAACAGTTCCGTTTGGTACCGAAAGTGTTAGGTCTTCACCTGATGGTCCATCTTTGCGATCACCGTATCCAGCTCGACCTGAAGTTGCTTTGCGATGTGGTGAGTGATGGAAATCTAAAAGCGTCGTCACGTTAGGGTCAACAACTAAAGTGATATCTCCACCACGTCCACCGTTGCCACCATCGGGACCGCCGAGTGGTTTAAATTTTTCGCGCTTTACTGAAACGCACCCATCTCCACCTTTTCCAGCAGAGGCATAGAGAGTTACTTGATCAACGAATGTTGCCATGTGCGACTCCCCTTCCAAAGAAAAGTATTAAATAAAAAAAGCGGGTCCGAATTCACGGCCCGCTCTTTTATGAGAACCGGAAACTAGGCGACGGGCACGACATTCACAACGCGACGTCCGCGAGCGCGACCAAATTCAACTGCGCCTGCTGCGAGTGCAAAGAGAGTGTCATCCTTACCGCGGCCAACATTTGCACCTGGGTGAAAGTGAGTTCCACGTTGGCGAACCAAAATCTCGCCGCTGTTAACTACCTGTCCGCCAAAGCGCTTGATGCCAAGGTACTGAGCATTGGAGTCGCGACCGTTTCGTGTCGATGAGACACCTTTTTTACTTGCCATATCTCAACTCCTCTAGTTAGCGCCGCTGATGGCGGTGATAAGAACACGGGTGTTCTGTGAACGGAAACCTTGACGACGGCGATAGCCAGTCTTGTTCTTGTAGCGCAAGATATGAATCTTCTTGCCCTTTGTCTCATCCAAAACTTCTGCAGTAACTTTTACGCCTGCTAAAACCTTTGCATCAGTAGTGACAGTTGCGCCATCCACGAGCAAGATTGCAGGGAAAGTTACGGTTGATCCTGGCGCGCTATTAATGCGGTCCACAGTGACAGTGTCTCCGACGGCGACCTTCTCTTGGCGCCCGCCAGCCTTAACGATTGCGTACACGTAACGCTCCAGTTCTTTAATGAATCAAAGCTTGAGCGGCAAAAAGGACCACTAAGCAGGGGCTAAGCGTACGGAGTATTGAGGTCCCCGGTCAAACTGAGCGGGTTTCTCGGCTCCTTGGCTCTGAGATGGTTAAACAGAACCTGGGGTTATTACTCCGGAACTGGCGGCTCGGCGACGTCGACGGCCTTTAGCAGGGGCTTCTGGTTGTTCGGGCTCAATTGCTGATTCCTCAACCTCTGGTTGTTCGGCCTCATCCGAGTGCGATTCTTGGATTTCAGGTGCCTCTGGGCTCTTGGCTAAGGGGTTATCTGACTCATGATCTGCATTGAGCTCGCCCTCTGGCATCGCAGCACGAGCCTTAATGGGATCGGTATGAATATGGATTCCACGGCCAGCACAACTTTCACATGTTGTAGAGAAGGCCTCAATAAGACCTTGACCGATACGTTTGCGTGTCATCTGTACAAGTCCTAGAGAAGTTACTTCTGCAACTTGATGCTTGGTGCGATCTCGTCCAAGACATTCCACTAAACGGCGCAGAACTAATTCGCGGTTAGATTCGAGAATCATGTCGATGAAGTCAACAACGATAATTCCACCAAGGTCGCGAAGTCGTAGTTGGCGAGCAATCTCTTCCGCAGCTTCAAGGTTATTCTTCGTGACGGTTTCTTCAAGGTTTCCGCCCTTGCCGATGAACTTACCTGTGTTCACATCGATAACGACCATGGCCTCAGTGCGATCGATAACCAGAGAACCACCCGATGGAAGATAGACCTTGCGATCGAATGCTTTAGAAAGCTGCTCATCAACTCGGTAGTCAGTGAATAGATCGCCTAAGCCAGTCCACTTCTCAATCTTTGAAGTAAGTTCTGGTGCGATAAAACTGAGGTAGCCATTAATCTCTTCCCATGCATCGCTGCCTTGAATTGTTAGCTTGCGAAAATCTTCATTGAAGATATCGCGAATAACACGAACAGCAAGGTCGGGCTCTGCATAAAGAAGTGCTGGGGCGTGGAAATTAGGGTTATCAGATTTCGCGAGAATGTCATCCCATTGCGCTTTCAGACGATTGACATCGCCTTCAATTTCAGCGTCACTGGCACCTTCTGCAGCTGTACGCACAATTACGCCAGCTTCTTCTGGCACTACGTTCTTTAAAACTGCCTTTAAACGTGCACGTTCTGGCTCTGGAAGTCTGCGACTAATTCCGCTCATTCCACCGCCAGGAACATAAACAAGGTAACGGCCAGGCAAACTTATTTGACTAGTAAGGCGAGCGCCTTTTTGGCCGATTGGATCTTTTGTTACTTGAACCAAAACTGGTTGACCTGTTTTTAAAACCATTTCAATTTTGCGAGGCTGCGAATCAGAAATTCCTGCTGCATCCCAATTGACTTCAGCTGCATAAAGAACTGCGTTGCGTCCTTTTCCGATGTCAACGAATGCCGCTTCCATGCTTGGCAGAACATTTTGGACACGACCTAAATACACATTGCCTACATAAGAGATATTGCTATGGCGGTTGACGTAATGCTCGACCATCACCTTGTCTTCAATGACGGCGATCTGGGTGCGGTCTCCAATTTGGCGGACCAACATTTCGCGATCAACATTTTCGCGACGTGCTAAGAATTCACCTTCGGTAATAATTGTTCCGCGCTTGCGATATGGCTCGCGGTATTCGCTGCGAGGTTCGCGACCCTTGCGTACAGGTCGTCTGGATTCGCTGCGAGGGCGCTCTTGCTTTTCACGGGTTTCACGGACTTTAACAACTGTTATGACACCATCTTCTTCGATGGTCTCTCCTGGAGTTACTCCATCTGCACTTGAACGACGGCGGCGACGACGATGTGTCGCGCTCTTGGTTGAATCCTCTTCTGAATCAGAACCTTCTTCAGATTCGACGGTTGTGCTGACATCGTCAGTACTGCCTGGGCGGCGACGCCCACGGCCTCCACGGCGACGGCGACGCCCACGGCTCGCGGCATCACCACTC